>CAJTYN010000174.1 GCA_910584115.1 uncultured Lachnospiraceae bacterium | reverse complement strand
AATGAAGGGGTCGAGGGTTCGAGTCCCTTTTCCAGCTCTCGTGTTGGCCGCCGCAAGCCTAGGTATTTCTTAGGGTGCGGCGATTTTTCTTGTTCTACAGTGTAGCCTAGAGTGACCGCATATCCAGGCGTTTAGATGTGTCATTTTTGTGTCAATGTGTCATTTTCGTGTCAGGATCGTGTCAAAGATCCAGGGCGTTTTTCAAGGCATTCCCGATATCTTCTTTTTCCAGGATCATGTGGTCATAGACCTCGATGACCATCTTTTCCGTATCGCCCAGCAGGGCGGCTATGTGCTTGATGGATATGGAGGGGATCTGGTAGCATAGGTTGGTACAATAATTATGCCGGAACATATGAGCGGTCAGGCCGGTGATCGGCGCATCCGATACGGCCTGCATCTGCCTGAGTATCCGGCCCCATTTCTTCCTGTAGCTGCTCTTGGTCACCCAACGTCCGTCCTTCATATGGAAGAGTTTGTCTTGTTGCAACGACCCAACGTGGGTTTTTATGGCAGGGAATACCAGGTCTGGTATCGGTACGGTCCTAAATCCGTTCTGACTCTTGGGGGCTTTGATGTAGGGCGTTTCCCCATCAAAAGCTATGGCCTGCTCCACAGACAGGGTATGATGCTCCAGATCTATGTGGTCCCTGGTGAGGGCAAGGGCTTCCCCGCGGCGCAGGCCGCAGCCGTATAGTATGTAAGCAAAAGCCTTGTCGGATTCTTCCAGATCGGCATCGAATAGAGCGCGTTTTTCATTGTCAGTCAGGATCCGTTTTTCTTTTGGTTTATAAATGGTCTTTTCATCATTATTGAAAATCGTATCCATGATGTGCGCCGGGAGATATTGGTCAGCGACGGCGGATCTGACTATCTGCTTGAATGTCAGTCTTATCTTTTGCTGGACGCTGGGGTGACCGATGGCTTCATTGAGCACGGTCTGGTAGTGCATACGGCTTATATCGGTCAGATGTACGCCTTCCAGACAGGAAAGGTATCTCCGTATGACATATTGGTATATCGCCCGCGTATTGCCCGCCCTGGACGCCTTATAGACCTGTTCCCACTCGACTGCATAGTCCAGGAACGAGATGCTGCTGGGGACTATGTATTCACGGTCTCTGATCTGGCGGTTGTGCTCGATGACCTTGTTCTCCAGGTCCTTGCTGCTTTTCTTTGACCGGATGGTGATGTATCTCTTCCGGCCGACGGAATCGTAGGTCCCGTCCCATACACGGGTCTTCCAGTAGCCGTCCTTCCCCTTGGTGTATTTAGCTTTTGCCATCTGTATCATCCTCCTTAAAAAGTGTATAAAAATAACACCTGATCAAATGTTCTGACTTGACCGGTGCCCCCGCAGGATGATATAGTTGTTTTGCGAATAAGTATATCTCTGCGGAGGTATATAGGGCCGTCTGGTGTGGGGACACTGGACGGCCTTTTATATCGCAAAAGACCCCGTATCTCTACGAGGTCCTTTGCGATACTGCCCGTCAACAAATTGAGGGCTATGTCTTCTATACTGCCGGTAAACGGCTGTGTTTTATACTTATATAGTATATACCTCATTATATGTAGTTGTCAACAAAAAAATGCATTTAATAAAAAATCTTACTCGTTTAAGTCATTTCTTACCGATGAGTTGCTGTAATATTGCCGTATCTATCAAGTCTAATTTTTCAGAAGATAGCTTTATACCACTTAAAATATCGTGATTAGTTTTCGGGTCATAAATACGAATTTTACTGATAGTACGTATTTGATTTGTCAGTGCGATACTACCAGCTTTCATTTTCTTCACTTCTTCGCTCATACGCTCACAGAATTTTAATTGCTGATTTGCTGAAGCGATACGTTCCTTAATATCTGGGGTACACATCTTTTTTTCTGTAGAATCGACAGATTTTAGGAGTTCATTCACTTTATCAGATAATTCTGTGATTTCATGAGTTATCTTTGATTTTAAACTCTGGTATAATTCGTCTCCTAAATATACGTTTCCTTTGTGCAGTCGTTTGACATCTGTCTTGTCTTTTACGGAAGTTAAGGGAACGATCGTGATCACAGGGGAGTTTCTGGAGTTATTTCGGTCAAGGACAACACAATAATGCAGTCCGCCTTCTTCACTTCCCACATTATAGCCGAGATGAGCTTTAACGATTTCCCCGCGTTTATATCTTCTTAAGCTGGATGGAGAGAAGCTATTTTCGAAGTTAAGAAATATGGATCAGTCTTCAATCCAATAACTTAGCTTATCTGACTTTCCGTTTGTTTTCTCGTCAGGGCTGTCGATGAGTGACTGTAGATAATCATTCAATGATCTTATGGCTCTGTTTTTATGATCGATCAATTCTTCTTTCGTTAGTTTTCTTCCCAAAGATATAGACCTCCTTAAGCTAAAGTTTTTCGGGTAATACATATAGGAATAATAAAGATCGTGCTTGGTGAAGAGTCGGTCGCATTTGTCGCACAGGGTACGACTCAGTCTATCTTTTTTTAAGGATTACAATGCCCGCACGAAGAATAGCCTTGAGCTATAGCTTCTTCTCTGGTGCCGTTAAATTCTGAATAGTTATGAGGCGCGATCCTTTTGACGTCATTACAGTGCGGATAGTGGAATTTTTTCGTGTTTGTGTTTAAAACATAATTACTCGTGGTCTGCTGCTGTTCGGGGTTATTGTATGTATTGAAAGGATTTTGTCCTGCATTTGCCTGAACTGCGGCAGCCTGCTCCTGAGCGATACGCTCTTGTTCTGCTTGTTGGGCAGCAGCCTGTTCCTGGGCAATGCGCTCTTGTTCGAGACGTTGCTGTTCAGCTTGAGCGGCAGCGGCCTGTTCTTGAGCAATCCGCTCCTGTTCGGCTTGGGCAGCAGCTTGTTCCTGTGCGATGCGTTCCTGTTCTGCCTGGGCAGCAGCTTGTTCTTGTGCGATACGTTCCTGCTCAGCCTGTTCTTGAGCGAGCCTTTCCTGTTCCTCTCGTTCGGCTTGTTCCTGCGCGGCGCGTTCAGCTTCTTCTTTTTCCTTTGCGGCCTGCTGCTCTTCGGTGTCTTCTTCATCTTGCTCTTTGACTGCCGCTTTAGACTGTTTGGGAGCGGGGCTGGGAGCTTCTTGTTTTTGGGCGATTTTTTCCGACTGTGTATCTTGCAGTGGAGTCGTTGCGAACCCCGCAACAGCTAAGACCACGACAAGAGGGATCCATACTTTTCCAGACAGATACACGTGGTTCCGGAACAAGGGACTGACCAACACAGCGGCCGCGATGAAGGCTATGAGCGGTAAGACGCTTCCGGAGACCAATCCGAACATGAGGAACAGGGCGCACAGTATCCAGCCTACGATAGCGGTCGGCAGTCCCATGGTGTAGTATCCGTCATCGTCATCTGGTTCGGCCTCTACAGGTCGGGAGCTTTGCGGTTGTGGTGTTGGCGCGCTGTATTTTAGGTCGTGCCTGGTGAAGAGGCGACCGCATTTGTCACATTGGGCGTAACTCTGGCCGTCTTTTAAGATGGGGTGGAGCTCGCCGTCGCATTTTAAACATTTCATAAATCTTTTTCTCCTTAATGGTCTTTTTTGTGGAGACGAGATATTATTGTTGCCCGTTATAGATGCCCCCATAACGGGCACAGGAATCGGTTATTGTAATTGAATGACCATCGTATCTTTTGTATCATCTAACGTGATCAACTCAGATGCTTCTAAAGTGACTTGTGACATATCTGGTATTGAATAGCATTGGGCTGTATTTATCGTAGTGCCAGGTTGGATTTCTGTCATATAGTTTCCGAGTGCTTCATTTTCTTCTGTAAATATAGCGGTATCGCATTGTACACCATTTTGGAATGCTTTCATGAACACTGACGCTGCTGAGGATGTGTTCTCATCGCTGTTATTCGTGAAATCATAATACACGATTAGGCAAGGTTTTCCTTCATAATCTGTTCCGACGGCATGGCCGGTATATTTTATTATGTATTTTCCAGTATTGAAGTCTATCATGTTGTCATCTGCTGGTTGTTCTGGTTCAGGAGCAGGGTCTTCCCCGTCTTGCTGAGATTTGTCTTTGTCTTTATCCACGGCGTCTTTCTCAGTTTTTTCAAAAGATTTAAAGCCTCGTTCTTCCAGGACGCTGTTGACAGCAGTTCCGGTGACTAAAATAACAGCGGCGATGATGATACCTATTAACGAAGTGACTAAACCTGCTATAGCCATTCCTTTTGAGTGATGGACTGCAAGGGCGACTATGGCAAGTGCAAAACCGACAACAGCTGGAAAAATCCCGATCCCCAGGCAAGAGAGCAACAGCCCTATGATGCCTAAGATCATAGAGATCACAGACAAGACTATCGGGGGTTTTTCGATTTCATCGCTTCTACCGCTGCCTTGGCCGTTCATGTCCATGTTCATGAGATCGGAAAGATCGTAAGATTTTTTACAATTTGAACATACGAGGTATTGTTTTCCCCCTACTTCTTTAAGTGACAATTCATTGTTACAAGTTGGACATTTCATGTATTTTCCTCCTTTTTTAATATATTATTCATAAATAATACGGCAAAATGAAAAGAAAGTAACGCGAAGCAGCAAAATTCTTTTATTTTTTTAATCTCAATTCAATGAGTTTCTGGTGGTACCCGAAAGTCCGGGATAATTGTTCCAATGTACAGTCTCTGTATTCGCCTATATCTTCATCCGATATCAGCAGATGCATGGCAAACATATCCGCTTCCAGCTCAAACCTGGATGTTTTCAGGCAGGTCCGGGTATCCATGAAGATGGCATTGCTCTTCTTATGTAGATGATGTTATTCCGCTTAAAATATTGATAAAATCCCCGTACCCCTACCAAGGGATAGCGTATCAGGATAACATTCATGCCTTTTATCATCTCAAATGGATCCCGGGTCTTATAGTGCCGTACGAGTTTATCAACCTTTGATCTGATATCTCTCATAGGCATCAGTCCTTCTTATATTTTTTAGGTGTATATTTTTCCTTATTCTTTTTCTTTGCCATCTCCATCCCGATCTGCATCGCGGCGAGGATGGATTCTATCGCTTCAGGGCTGGCCGGGTCGCCATCGAACATCAGACCTTCCTGGGACGTGAGTTGCTCACGGGTCTGGTCGAGGATCTTTTCTATGTCGCGTTCGTCTTTGTGGGTCAGGGCTTTATTATCAATGTAATTCCGTCCTGCGGTTTCAGGGAGGATCGTAATCTTGTCAGTCCGCCCTAAAAGGTAGTCCGTGTCCACATTAAAAAAATCAGCGATTTTTTCGAGCGTTTCAAAATCTGGTTCTCTCGCTCCAGTTTCATACATACCGATCGTGCTTCGGGAAATGCCCAGTTTTCCTGCCATTTCTACTTGGGTTAATTTTGCAGAAAGCCTAAGTCGCTTGAAAATGTTTTGGAAGTTTCCCATACAACACCTCCCTTTTATTGATAAATCTAATACTATCACATATCGTGATAAAAGTAAATATAAAAATGTCACGAAAAGTGGTTGACAATGAGGTGGAGCTGTGCTATAGTTGATTTAGTCACAAAATGTGACAAAGGAGGTGAAAGATATTGGTCCCTTACGGAAAGCGGTTGGCAAAGTTAAGAAACGGAAAAAGCCAAGCTGAAGTTGCAAAAAGCGTAGGAATAGCAACATCTACACTCGGTATGTACGAAACGGAGCAGCGAATGCCGAGGGACTCTATAAAAATAGCACTCGCGGATTACTATGGTACAACAGTGCAAAAAATTTTTTTTACGCCTGAATGTCACGAAAAAGGACAATAAGTAAAACGAGGCCAGAGCGTAGAGAGGAGGTGAGAAAGATGAGGCCGAAGAAAAAGGTACAGTCCGTAATCATTGCATCACGGGGCAAGAATACTTCGATGATCTGTGACGGGAGATTTTACTCCGGTATCGGGATGACCGAGATCGATTTCCATCACAAGGCAGGAGAAAATTCAGAGATCAGGATAACATGCGACCAGTTGCCGATGGATCCAGATGAAAATGCTGATTCAAAGGATGGATTTAAAAAGTGGCTGGAGTATCTGATGGAAGAAGAAAGCCCCTCCCGGGAGGAAGGGGCGGGAGCGCACTACAAGACCGAATAGACTGTCTGGGGGTATGTTGTATCCGCA
>CAJTYN010000173.1 GCA_910584115.1 uncultured Lachnospiraceae bacterium | reverse complement strand
GATGAAGTCAGAAAGTGCATGGACGACCTTCAGAGGTCAGGCAGGCATATAGGACAGAAACATTACCAGAAGTTGTTAGACAGACTGCAGTGATCGTGGGAGATCCATGAACGAAGGATCTGAAAGAGGCATGGCTGCTGGTGCAGCCGCGCTCCGGCGCGAGAGTCTGCATATTTTATATAATCGAGATCGGAGGATATAAGCCCTGACGCAGCCAGAAGGACCTACGACCGTATGACCAAGACCGCGATCTCCGCAGCCAGTAAGACCAACAGGACAGGCAGCAGCACCGGCCAGGCCGCGACGGCTCCCGCCAGCAGCATCATCACCACCGGAACGATATATTTCCGCGGATGGTGCCACAGGTCGCTCTCGATCTTCCAGTCCCGGATGGGATGCGTCCATTCCAGCAGCACCGACAGGACCGCGCTCTGCAGGGCGAAGAAGACAGCCCCCGCGATCATCCAGATCGTGACGCCGCCGTTTTGGATCTGCCAGCTGCACAGAAAGATCACATCCGCAGTCATATTACATGCAAAGATGAACAGGCAGTACGGGATGCCGAACGCCCTCTCCTGCCCGGGCAGGAAACGGACCGCCCGCTCCAGATCCCGGTCACAGGACAGAAGGATGCAGATGGGCGTATTCAAGGTCAGGACCGCAAAGCCTATGTAAGCCACGGACAGCCCGGCCATCTCACCCAGAAAATGCGGCAGGACGACGGCCACGCCCCACATCACGGCAGTATTGGCCAGATGATCTTTGTGGCAGCCCAGATAGCGGAACAGATACCGCCACAGGGAAGCCTTAGAGATCTTGAAGACCTCGAGATCCCTCTCCCGCCCCTTGACGGCGCGGCTCTCCCCACTCTCCCACCGATAAAGATCATACCCGGTGGCCCTCCATAAGACCAAAACGGCGCACATGCCATTTACGGACAGCAGCAGGAGCAACCACGACCGCTCTCCAAAAAAGAAGATCCCAGCGATGAGAATAGCCGCCCAAACCCCGCCCACATACCAATATCTCCTCAGCACATAGACAGCCGCGGCCACCAGGACCGCGCAGACCGTGCCAAGGACGAGACTCAAGATCTCCACGGGCGCCCAGGCCGAGACAGCCAGCAAGACCGCCAGGAGCAGCCCGGTCTTCGTGACGATGGCATAAGTTCCCAGCAAAACCACATAAGAAAAGACAACTTCCCGGCGATCGAGGGGCAGCATCAGCATATGCCGTATCTCGACCACATTGTCTTTGGACGAAAGGGCCTGCCACATCACACCGGCGGTGAGCGCGCACACCATCAAGATCCGGATGAACGGCGCGATCTGCACCCGAAAGCCCGCGATGTAAAGCCCCCAAAAGACGATCAGATCGATCAGGAGCGTCCGGGGCAGCCGCTCATACCGCGCCCCAAACAATTTTTTTGCAAATGCCTTACCCGTCATCTTCATCATGCAGCGCCTCCCTGATCTTCCCGGCATCTATCTGCCCCTGTTCAAACGTCCGCCGGATCCTCCCGTCTTCCAAAACGAACACCCGGTCAGAGGTCAGCGTGATGCTCTCCAGGATATGGGAAGAGAACAGGACGGTCCCATGCTCCTTATACCCCGCAATCTGCCGGTATAGATACTCCGTACTCTGGAGATCCAGCCCGTTGACCGGCTCGTCCAACAGCAGCAGCCGGGGCCTCAGCGCGAAGGCCGTGATCAGGAACGCTTTTTTCCGATTTCCGGTGGACAGCTCCTTTAACAGGCTATCCGTATATCCTTCAAAATGAAAACCCCGCACCAGCTCCGGCACATCGGACGCCTCCCGGCCATAAGCGGCGCAGACATAAGACAGATATTCCCGGAAAGTAAAATATGAAAAAGAGCCGTCCTCGGCAAACACCGTATAACGGCAGCGTTTAAGATCCCGGCTCCCAAGATCCACAGGGGAACCGCAAAAGCAGATGCCCTCCGAGTGAAAAGCGGGATGCAGGCCGGAGAGCACTTGAAGAAATGTGGTCTTTCCGGCTCCATTCAGCCCGATCAGCCCCGCCACCTCATGCTCCGCCAGCTCAAGGGAAAGATCCGAGAGGACCATCTTCTCTTCCCTGTACCATGCACGCAGATTTTTCACAGTCAAAAGCGGCGCATCCATATCATCTGCCCCCTTTGCCGTCTTTCTCTTTTTTCCACGCTGTGTACGCGGAGTACCAGAAGACACCCATCAAGACGATGTAGAGTCCCGTCATCTGGGGGCTGCCGGATATGCCGCATACGATCGCCGCGACCAGCCAGAGCAGGCCGATCAGAGCGCGGATATATACGTGACGCATTCTCTTTACCTCCTTATATTTCTGTCTGCAGTCCTTTTCATCCTAACCATCCCTGATGATATGCGAGTGCTCCGAAGATCGCGCCCACAGCCATCGCCGCCGATGTGGCAACGATGATCATAGGATGTTCTTTCATCAGTTTTCCTAATTCTCTCAGATCGTTCATTTAGATCCCTCCTGTCATTTTCTACTCTCCTGCTCAGACTCCTCAGCAAAATATAAGCCGTCAGCAGATCTCATGAAAGAATACCGTCTGGCCTTTCATAGATATCTTGCCGACCTGCCAGCCGTATTCTGTGAGTTCTTTTTTGTACTTCAGAAAAGAATGATCGATCGGGATCCCCGCGATCTTCTCTATCTCCTCAAAACTCAGCTGAAAAGATCCTTTTTCATTTTTCTGTACATGATCCCATAAAGCGTCGTATTTACTCATTCATTTTCTCTCCTTGATCTTTTATCAGATAAAGGATGACACTCTCTATCTCTTCAGGCTCGAAGAAGGTCATCTTTAACCGCATACGGCACGGGAGCGTGCGATCGCCCCCTCAGATACATGAGCATCACCAAGATCTTCTTTTTCATCTGCACCGCCTCCAAAACATCTTCATTATGATCCATTCAGAACATGAAGACAATCTATTTGATGTGGAATGCCCTCCGATCGTCGTAGAATGTCCCAACAAGATAAATATAGCACTTTCGCCTCCCGCTTTCAACAGACAGCCTTGACTTTTTCAGGATACCTGCCTTTCAAAAAAGCGTTTCGCAGAAAAGTACACCCTTCCTTCCAGGATCCACCCCCATTGATTGACTTTCCCCCATAGATATGCTATGGTTAAAAAAAATTTTATTATATTTTAAGAAAGGCAGCTATGTTTAAAGATATCATAACAAATGTCCGACAAAAGAAACCCCTGATCCACTGCATCACCAATTACGTGACCGTCAATAATGTGGCCAACATCCTGCTGGCCTGCGGCGGCTCCCCGATCATGGCCGACGCCCTCGAGGAAGTCGAAGAGATCACTGGGATCTGTTCCGGGCTGGACGTCAACATCGGTACGTTGAACGCCCGGACGATCCAGTCCATGGAGGCGGCCGCCCGGCGCGCCCACGCACTGGGCCACACCACCGTCCTGGATCCCGTCGGGGCCGGCGCCTCCAAACTGCGCACGGACACCGCGAAAAACCTCCTGGCCACCGGCTATTTCCAGGTGATCCGGGGCAATATGTCCGAGATCCGTGCCCTCGCCGGCGACGCGCACACCACCCGGGGCGTGGATGCCGCTGTGGCCGATGCCGTCACCGAAGAAGATCTGGATGCAGCCATACATTTCATCCAGGACTTTCAGGCCGCCCATCAGACCGTCGTCGCGGTCACCGGCGCCATCGACCTGGTGGCCGGTCCTGCGGGAACGTATATCATCCGCAACGGCCACCCCATGATGTCCGCCATCACAGGGACCGGCTGCATGCTGACCGCCGTGATGACCGCTTTCTGCGCGGCCAATCCGGACCGGATCACGGAAGCCGCGGCCGCGGCCGTCGCCGCCATGGGTCTGTGCGGGGAACGCGCCTACGAAAAGACCGTACAGGCCCGCGCGGGCACCGGGTCTTTCTGTATGTACCTGATCGACGCCATGAGCCAGATCGATGACACTATGCTGGCAGAGGGAAGGAGAGTCACTTATCATGAACAAACATAAAGACCTGGCCGAAAAACTCCTGCTCTACGCGGTCACGGACCGCGGCTGGCTCAACGGACGGACATTATACACATGCGCCGAGGAAGCCCTAAAAGGCGGCGTCACATGCTTGCAGCTCCGTGAAAAAGATCTGAACGACGCAGAGTTCCTAAACGAAGCCCGCACCCTCAAGGAACTGACCGCCCGCTATCATGTCCCTTTGATCGTCAATGATAGCTTAAAGATCGCTTTAGAGGCAAACGCCGACGGCATCCACGTGGGCCAGGATGACATGGAGGCGGGCGAAGTACGCCGGCGCATCGGCGCGGACAAGATCTTAGGCATCTCCGTGCGGACCGTGGCCCAGGCCCTGCGGGCACAGGAGGCGGGCGCCGACTATCTGGGGGTGGGCGCCGTTTTTCCCACCTCCACCAAAACGGACGCCGCCGACGTATCTCTTGAAGAGTTAAAAGAGATCTGCCAGGCGGTCCAGATCCCCGTGGTCGCGATCGGAGGCATCACCGCCGAAAACGCAGGTTTGTTAAGACAGAGCAAGATCGCAGGGATCGCGGTGATCTCTGCCATCTTCGCCCAGGCGGATATCCAGCTGGCCGCCTCCAGACTCAGGAACATATGTGAAGAGTCCTTTGGCACACATAAATAGATCATAAAGGAGAAATAAGATGAAACGTGTACTGACCATCGCCGGATCCGACTGCAGCGGCGGCGCGGGCATCCAGGCAGACCTAAAGACCATGAGCGCCCACGGCGTATTCGGCATGAGCGTGATCGTATCCGTGGTCGCCGAGAACACCAGCCGGGTCCTGGACATCCAGGACGTGTCGCCCGACATGATCGAGAAACAGATCGATGCCATCTACGAGGACATCGGCACAGACGCCGTGAAAGTCGGCATGCTCTCCACACCCCAATGTATGGAGGCCGTCGCCAAAAAACTGGAGGAATACGCACCGGAGAATGTGGTCGTCGACCCCGTGATGTACGCCAAGAACGGCTGCCCCCTGATGCAGCCGAGCTCTGTGGCGGCATTCATCGAGCTGATCCTCCCAAAAGCTTTCCTCCTGACCCCCAACCTGCCGGAGGCCGAGCGGATCTGCAGCATGACCATCCAGACCCCCGACGAGATGCGGGAAGCCGCCCGCCGCATCCACCAGATGGGCTGTCCGAATGTACTGATCAAAGGCGGGCATCTGGACGGGGACGCCCTGGACATCCTCTACGACGGGACAGGTTTCCACTCTTATACGAGCAAACGCATCCCCACGAAACACACCCACGGGACCGGCTGCACCCTCTCCTCCGCCATCGCCTCCAACTTAGGCCTGGGACTTCCCATCGACCAGGCCGTCCAGCGGGCCAAAAAATACGTCACCACCGCCATCGAACACGCCCCGGGCCTGGGAAAAGGAAACGGGCCGCTCCATCATTTTTACGAGCTGTATCATAAATAAGGAGGATGCCCATGGCACCACCACAAGAAAGAATTTACACCACCGCTGATATCTATGCCCTGCCGGAAGGTGAGCGGGCGGAACTGATCGACGGGCGCATCTACATGATGGCCCCGCCCTCCCGCATCCACCAGCGGCTGGTCCATCAATTAGAGCGGCGCATCGGGAACTATATCGATGCCAAAAAAGGCGGCTGCGAAGTCTACCCCGCCCCGTTCGCGGTCTTCTTGGATAAAGATGGACTGAACTATGTAGAACCGGACATCTCCGTGATCTGCAGCAAAGACCTCCTGGATGACCGCGGCTGCCACGGCGCCCCCGACTGGGTGATCGAGATCGTCTCCCCGTCCACCCAGCAGATGGACTACATGATAAAACTCTTTAAATACCGCGCCGCCAAAGTCCGGGAATACTGGATCGTCAACCCCATGACCCGCACCGTCAACGTCTACGATCTGGAGAAAGGACAAGACTCCCGCCAATACAGTTTCGACGACCAGATCCCCGTCTGTATCTATCCGGACCTGTCCATCCAGATCAACAGTCTGCTCCCTTAAAGCATGTCTTAAAACTTCGATCATCTTTATTATGATAGAATACGTACCCTTTCCAAAAAAAGCGTTTTAAGGGGTCCGGGGGAAATCGCGATCCCCCGGCGC
>CAJTYN010000172.1 GCA_910584115.1 uncultured Lachnospiraceae bacterium | reverse complement strand
CTCGGCCGTATCCAGGTTTTCCTGCCGGTCGTCCAGGAACAGGGCGCGCCGGGGGTCGATGCTGTATCTTTCCAGGAGGCTGTGGTAGATCCCCGGCTCCGGCTTGATCTGTCCCGTCTGAAAGGAGAAGATCTCCCCGTCCATATATCTGCGGAAGGGCATCTTATGCTCCGTCTCATAGAACAGATACCGGGAATAATTGGAGAGGATGTACGTCCGGCAGCCTTTTTTGCGGCAGCTCTGCACCAGGGGGACGGCGTGGTCATACGTATGGATGCAGTCCCCGCAGTTGTCGTAGACCATCCGGATCTCCGCCTCATACTGGGGAGCGTTTTGGATAAAGAGATCCAGATATGCCTGGTCGGGGAGCAGCCCCCTGTCCATCTCATCCCATTGGGGGCTTAAGAACATGGCCCCGGCCACGGCCTCCTCTGTGTCCGGGTCATATCCAAAGCTCTCCAGATAACGTCGCCAGCTAAAATCAACGAGCACATTGCCCACATCAAAAATGATGGTATCGATCCTCTGATCAGTAGTCATTTCTTCAGTCCTTTCCATATGATATCATGAACGTCCATCTACTTCTTCATCCACCGATGGACTAATATGCAGGCATACAGGAAGACCGGTATGCCGATGGTACAGGCGATGGAAGCCTTGAACCAGTTGCCGGCCTGGGGGCTGTCCATGAGGGCCGTGACCAGGGTGGAGGCGTAGAGCCCCAACAGGAGCAGGACCCCGGCCAGGGCCAGGATGCGTTTGAGTTTCTTCATTGGTGGTCCTCCGATCTTTTTCACTATTTTATCCATAAAGGGGAGGGATCGTCAAGTCGGATGCATTTCCCAGGCACAAAAAAGTTGACAGGGGTGATCTGTGATGTTATAATCTTTCGTAAATTTCACCGTCATCATGAAAATATCGCTAAAAGGGGGATGAGTTGCTCTATTTATCGCATTTGATACCGGATGAGGAGATGGCTGTCCTGCTGGATGCGTATCATCTGGGCGTGGAGTCCATTGAATTTTCCATCGGTTCTTGCCTGGATGCGTGGAAGGTGGGAGCCTACCGGGAGCGTCTGGATGCGATGGGAGGTCCGATGGGGACGCGCAGGCCGCTCAGCATACACGGCCCGTTCCTGGATCTGAATCCTGTGAGTTGGGACAGTAAGATCGCCCAGGCCACGCTGGAGCGTTTTTCCCAGGCATATGAGGCGGCCAGCGCCTTGGGCGCAGAAAGGATCGTCTATCATACTTGTTTTGTGCCCATGGTCAATTTCCTGGAGGGGTGGACGCAGCGGATGATCCGTTTCTGGAGAGCGTTCATGGAGGGTAGGGGGGATGGGATATCCGTCTGTCTGGAAAATGTATTCGATCCGGAATATGCGCCTCTCGCCGAGATCGTGCGGGGTGTGGATCATCCGGCATTCGGGCTGTGCCTCGACATCGGCCACGCCAATTGTTTTTCGCCCTATCCGGCGGAGGAATGGCTCTGGGAGCTTTATCCGTACATCCGCCACTTTCATCTGCATGATAACCACGGAAAACGAGATGAGCACCTGGGGATCGGACAGGGGGACCTGCCGTGGGCTTCCATCTTCCGGTTTATCAGGGAGGAGATGCCCGGGGCGGACGCAGCCATCGAAAATCCCAGTGCAGATGCGTGCAGGGCATCCCTTGCGGCATTGGGTGAAATGGGGGTAACAGGACTGTTTGGATGAATTGGAGTGCAACGGAGGCTATCTTGAAGACAAGGGGGACACAGAAATGAAAGAATTTCAGCATGTTCTACAGAGCGGAGAGGGATTTCAAGCAAAACCAGCGATCAGATTTGTGCAGATGGTAAAAGGACTGGATTCAGCGGTCACGGTCTCCGGGAATGACAATGTGGTGAGCGCGGATAGGCTGGCGGAACTGGCGGCACTGGATGTACATAAGGGAGAGCGGATCACAGTCACCTTCGAGGACCATGTGAGCGACGAAGATGTAGAGAGATTTAGAGAATTTGCAAGGGAATATCTGTAATATGAAAAAGGGGCCGTCCTATCCGCAGGGGCGGCTCTCATGCATTGCGAAAAAAACATAGGAGATTCATCTGAAATTTTGAAAGATATGCTTGTTATTTCATAAGTATATGATATAATCAGGGTAACGAATAATATGCAAAATAGATTTCCATGCGTGAAGTGTTCGGTGGATAGGGAGTTGCTGCTGAAACGAAAAGTTTATTATTGACTTGAACTTGCGGTATGGGGATCGCACCCGTTGCTACATGGAGCCAGACATCTCATAGTGTGCAGGGAATATTTTCGACATATGTTCTTCGCATGATGAGGTGTTTTTTTGCGACTTTTTTAGAACGACTCTTTAGGAAAAAACACCCTCTGAAATGTGTAATATACGGAAAGGAGTATCTTTTCATGCTGGATAAGCAGAAAATCGAAGAGAGCGTACGTTTGTTTTTGGAGGGGATCGGAGAAGATGTGAGCCGTGAAGGGCTCCTGGAGACTCCCTCGCGCGTTGCAAGGATGTGTCAGGAGATCTATGGGGGTCTGGATCAGGACGCGGGCGTACATCTAGCCAAGCAATTTACAGTAGAAGACAACGAACTGGTGTTGGAAAAGGATATCACATTCTACTCGACCTGCGAGCATCACCTGCTGCCTTTTTACGGGAAGGCGCATATCGCGTACATACCCAACGGGAAGGTCGTGGGCCTGAGCAAACTGGCCAGGACCGTGGAAGTCTATGCCCGCAGGGCGCAGATCCAGGAAAAACTCACCGCCCAGATCGCGGATGCCCTGTGTGAATACATGCAGCCCCAGGGTGTGATGGTCGTCGTGGAAGCGGAGCACATGTGCATGACCATGCGCGGGATCAAGAAGCCCGGCAGCAAGACCGTGAGCTGTGTCACACGGGGTGTGCTCAAGGATGATCTGGGGATGCAGAAGCTGATCCTGGATATGATCAGAGGATGACCCGGGCAGACCGGATCTGGTCCCATCCGCAGTATCAGCATGCGCTGGGCCAGATCACAAGATGGGAACGGGACAGGCAGTTCTGCCGTCATGACATGGGGCATTTTCTCGACGTAGCGCGTCTGGCGTACATCCAGTGCCTGGAAGAGGGTCTGGATGTGAAAAAGGACGTGCTCTACGCCTGTGCTCTCCTCCATGATATCGGCAGGCACCGCCAGTACGAGGACGGCATCCCCCACGAGGAGGCCAGCGCCCGTCTGGCGGATGAGATCTTGCCGGAATGCGGATTTTCAAAGGAGGAACAGGCGCAGATCCAGGACGCGATCCTGGGACATCGCCGAAAAGAGGACGGGGCGGCGGGCGCATCCCTGCTCGCGCAGGTGCTCTACCGGGCGGATAAAGCGTCCAGGCCCTGCTTTGCCTGCGCCGTCCGGGAAGCGTGCAACTGGTCGGAAGAGAAGATGAATATGGAGATACGGGATTAGGCTATGAAGATCGGAAACAGAGTATTTGACACAGAACGGAAATGTTACATCATGGGGATCTTGAACGTCACGCCGGATTCTTTTTCCGACGGCGGGAGATGGGATTCCATGGATAAGGCCCTGGCGCACACCGAGGAGATGATCGCGGAGGGTGCGGATATCATCGACATCGGAGGGGAATCCACCCGGCCCGGCCATACCCAGATCACGGTGCAGGAAGAGATCGATCGGGTGGTGCCGGTGATCGAGGCCGTGCGCAGACGGTTCGACATCCCTATATCGGTGGATACCTATAAGAGCCAGGTGGCAAAAGAAGCGATCCGCGCGGGGGCCGACCTGCTCAACGATATCTGGGGGCTGAAATACGACCCGGATATGGCGAGAGTGGTGGCGGAGTCAGGCGTCGCCTGCTGCCTGATGCACAACCGCGAGAAGGCTGAATATAGAGATTTCATGAAAGAATTCCTCCAGGATCTGGCTGAGTCTGTGAGGATCGCGGAGGAGGCGCAGATCGCGGAGGATAAGATCATCTTAGATCCGGGCGTGGGATTCGGGAAGACTTACGAGATGAACCTGGAAGTGATCCGGGAGCTCTCCCAGATGCACCAGTACGGATATCCCATCCTGCTGGGGACGTCGAATAAATCAGTGATCGGCAATGCTCTGGACCTGCCTACCGGGGAGCGGCTGGAGGGGACTCTGGCCACGACGGTGATCGGGGTGATGCATCACTGCGCGTTTGTCCGGGTCCATCAGGTCCGGGAAAATAAACGGGTGATCCAGATGACGGAAGCGATCATGGGAAGGTAGAAAATGGACAGGATATATATCAAGAGACTGGAGGTCTTTGCCAAGCACGGCGTATTTCCCGAAGAGAATGTGCTGGGCCAGAAGTTCCTGATCTCCGCCGTCCTGCACACGGATGTGCGGGCGGCGGGGAAGACGGACGATCTTAAAAAGTCGATCCATTACGGGGAAGTCAGCCACATGATGAAGGAATACCTGGAAGGCCACACATTTGCCCTCCTGGAGCGGGCGGTGGAGACGCTGGCGGAAAAGATGCTCTTAGAGATCCCCGGCCTCTGGGAAGTTGAGCTGGAGCTTGAGAAACCCTGGGCGCCGATCGGACTGCCGCTGGAGACTGTATCGGTGGCCATCCGGAGGGGGTGGCACAGGGCATACATCGCCCTCGGCTCCAATATGGGTCAGCGGGAGGAGTATCTGAAGATGGCGGTGGACCGTATCGGCCAGATCAGAGGCTGTCAAGTGGAGAGAGTCTCCTCTTTCCTCAGCACAGCCCCCTACGGCGGTGTGGAGCAGGATGATTTCCTCAATGGGTGCATGCAGATCCGCACGCTCCTCACACCGCGGGAACTCTTGGACGCGCTCCAGGGGATCGAGCGGGAAGCCGGGCGGGAGCGGAAAGTCCATTGGGGGCCGCGTACGCTGGATCTGGATATCATCTTCTATGACCGGGAAGTGGTGGACGAGGAAGATCTGCAGATCCCTCATATCGAGATGCAAAAAAGAGACTTCGTGCTGCTCCCCCTGCGGGAGATCGCTCCCTATCTCCGGCACCCCGTGACGGGCAAGACCGTGAGCGAGATGGCGGAGGAGCTGACGCAGCATTATGTTATGTAATGTGAGGCCGCCGCTAAAGATCTTGATGGCAGCCTCGTCAAGGGGAGGATAAAAAGTATTTTTGTATTCATTGGAGGGGATTCCAATGAATAACTATAGTATTGCCGGATCTTTGCGGATCATACAGAAGATCCGATAAAAGATCATATAAAAAGATCGCCGGAGAGCGGATCATAGGAGGAAGAGCATGCGTTATGAGATAAAAGGTGAGACACTGCCAGTGGTCATCTGTCAGTTGGAGTCGGGAGAAACGATGATCACGGAGAGCGGCGGGATGGCATGGATGTCCCCCAATATGAACATGGAGACGACTTCCGGCGGCGGGATCGGGAAAGCCCTGGGCAGGATGTTTTCCGGGGATACCCTGTTCATCAACCGGTATACGGCCATGGGCGGCAGCGGCCTGATCGCGTTCGCATCCAGCTTCCCAGGCTCCGTACGGCCCTTTACGGTGGGACCGGGCCAGGAATTCATCTTACAGAAGAGCGCCTTTCTGGCCAGTGAGTCGGGCGTGGACTTAAGCGTGTATTTTACGAAGAGATTCAGTTCCGGCCTGTTCGGCGGGGAGGGTTTCATCCTGCAGAAGATCAGCGGCAGCGGCATCGCTTTCGCGGAGTTTGACGGCCATGTAGTGGAATACGAGCTTTCGCCCGGCCAGCAGATCGTGGTGGATACGGGGCATCTGGCGGCTATGTCCGCCACCTGTTCCATGGAGATCCAGACCGTGCCGGGGATCAAGAATAAATTATTCGGCGGCGAGGGCTTTTTCAATACGGTGATCACCGGACCGGGGCATGTCTGGCTGCAGACCATGCCGATCAGCAATGTGGCCGGGGCGCTGCGTCCGTATCTGCCGACGGCAAGTAATTAAAATCTGAGAGGCATCCACTTGAACGGGAGTGGGTGCCTTTTTGTCTGGATAGATCAGGCTGTATCATGGTATGATAGATGTATGAAAAAATGTATGGAGGATCTTGCGCTATGGAAACGATGACATATACGAACCATCTGATCGGTGAGAAATCGCCGTACCTGCTCTCACACGCCCACA
>CAJTYN010000171.1 GCA_910584115.1 uncultured Lachnospiraceae bacterium | reverse complement strand
TTAGGATTCCGCCTGTATGACTCCCAGGCGAATTATGTGTTTTTTTATAGTAAAGAGAGTCTGTGGGAAGCCTGTAAAGATCGGGGGGTCCTGATCCGGGACTGCAGCAATTATCCGGGGCTTTCAGAAGGGTATTACCGGATCGCGGTGCGCACCCACGGGGAGAACCTGCGTCTTCTGCAGGTCTTGAGAGATATCAGAGAAGGAGGAGAGGCATGGCAAGAGCGATCATGATCCAGGGGACGATGTCCAACGCGGGAAAGAGCCTGCTGGCGGCCGGATTGTGCCGGATCTTCCGCCAGGACGGATACAAGGTGGCGCCCTTTAAGGCCCAGAATATGGCGCTGAATTCTTTTATCACCCCGGAGGGCCTGGAGATGGGGCGGGCCCAGGTGATGCAGGCGGAGGCGGCGGGAATCCAGCCGTCTGTGCTGATGAACCCCATCCTGTTAAAACCCACCAACGACGCCGGTTCCCAGGTGATTGTGAACGGGGAAGTCATGGGGAGCATGAGTGCGTGGGATTATTATGACTATAAGAGTGCGCTCATCCCCAAAGTCAGGGAAGCGTATGAAAAGCTGGCGGCTCAATACGATATCATCGTCATCGAGGGAGCCGGGAGTCCCGCGGAGATCAACCTGAAGCGGGACGACATCGTGAATATGGGCATGGCCAAGATGGCAAAAGCCCCGGTGCTCCTGGTGGGTGACATCGACAGGGGCGGCGTCTTCGCCCAGCTTATAGGAACGGTCATGCTCCTGGACGAAGATGAGAAAGATCTGGTCAAAGGGCTGATCGTCAACAAATTCCGCGGCGACCGGGCGATCTTAGATCCGGGCCTGGTCCTCTTAGAAGAAAAGGCGGGCGTGCCGGTGGTGGGCGTGGCGCCTTATCTGGATATCCAGGTGGAAGATGAGGACAGCTTGACGGAGCGGTTTACGGACAGCCGGCAGGTGGATCTGATCGATATCGCCGTGGTACGCCTGCCCAGGATCTCCAATTTTACGGATTTCAATCCGCTGGAGAGCATCCCGGGAGTCTCCCTGCGCTATGTGAAAAATGTCGCCCAGCTTTACGACCCGGACATGCTGATCCTGCCGGGGACGAAGAATACCATGGAGGATCTGCAGTGGCTCCGCCAGAGCGGCCTGGAAGCGGCCATCTTAAAGCTGGCGGGAAAAGGGCGCATCGTCATGGGGATCTGCGGCGGCTACCAGATGCTGGGGACGAGCCTCTCCGACCCGGAAGGCGTGGAAGCCGGAGGGACCATGCGGGGCCTGGGGCTTTTGCAGATGGATACGGTGTTCTCGCCGAAGAAGACCCGCACCCAGGTGGAAGGCGTGTTTTCTCAAGTGGGCGGGATCCTGGCGGATCTGGAGGGCGTGGCCTTCTCCGGGTACGAGATCCACATGGGAGAACCCATCCTGGCCGGAGAGACCTACGGGCTGGATCGGCTCACGGACCGGGTGACAGGGACGGTCAAAGAGGACGGGGCCTGCAGCGGGAACGTCTACGGGACATATGTACACGGGATCTTTGACCGGGAGGAAGTGGCCAAAGGCGTCGTGTCCGCGATCGGGCGGGCGAAGGGCCTGGACGTGTCCGAGATCCAGGCGGTGGATTTTGCCGCTTTCAAAGAAACACAGTATGATCTGCTGGCGGACGGTCTGCGCGGCAGTCTTGATATGAAGAAGATCTATCAGATCCTGGAAAAGGGGGTAGGAGACAATGAAAGTTGAACTGGAGAAAGTGGCACCGAAGGAGATCGAGGCGCGGAGCTTTGAGATCATCACCCAGGAGCTGGGGCCGCATTCCTTTGCGCCCGGCACGGAGGCCATCGTAAAACGCTGCATCCACACCAGCGCGGATTTCGATTACGCGGAAAATCTCTGTTTCTCAGAGGGCGTGGTGGAAAAAGCCCTGGAGGCCCTGCGCGGCGGCGTGAGCATCGTGACGGACACTCAGATGGCGAAGGCGGGCATCAATAAGAAGATCCTGGGCGGCTATGGCGGCCAGGTCCACTGCTTCATGTCGGATGAGGACGTGGCCCAGGCGGCCCGGGAAAAAGGCTGCACCCGGGCGGCGGCCAGCATGGAGAAGGCGGCGGCCATGGGGGAGGACCTGGTCTTCGCCATCGGCAACGCGCCCACAGCGCTGGTGCGCCTGTACGAGCTGATCAAAGACGGGAAGATCCGTCCGCGGCTGATCATCGGGGCGCCGGTGGGGTTTGTGAACGTGGTGTCCTCTAAGGAACTGATCATGGAGCTGGACGTGCCGTACATCGTGGCGAAAGGCCGCAAAGGCGGCAGTAACATAGCGGCCTGTATATGCAACGCTCTCTTATATATGAAATAATGTCAGATGGGAATGGAAAATGGATCGGGAACACGTACCCGGTCTATTTTTCAAGATAAGAAAGGGGACGGCAATGAAGACAGACAGGGAAGGCAGCAATATCATCCTGATCGGCATGCCTGGCAGCGGTAAATCAACCATCGGCGTGCTGCTGGCGAAGAGGATGGGCATGGGGTTCATCGACACGGATATCCTCATCCAGAGCGCGTCCGGGCTGCTCTTGTACCAGATGATCGAAAAAGACGGCATAGACGCGTTCATCCGGTACGAGGAGGATGTCCTCAGAAAACTGGTGTGTGAGAACTGCGTCATAGCCACAGGCGGCAGCGCGGTGTACGGTCCGGAGGCGATGGAGCACATGGCCCGGCTCGGCTGCAGGGTCTACCTGGACCTGCCCAGCGAAGTGATCGAGGGACGGCTGGGCAATATCATCACCCGGGGCGTGGTCATACGTGAGGGTGAGACGATCGAACAGCTGTATGAAGCGCGGGCGCCGCTCTATGAGAAATACGCGGACGTGACCGTGGACGGAGCGGGGACGCCCAAAGAGGTGGTGGAGGCTGTGTGCGAGGCGGTGGGCAGGTATCAAAAGTAAACCTGCATGCGCCTGGCTGCGGAATTTTAAAGTAGATCACGGAACGGAAAGGGACCGCTGGAAGCTGATCTATCCAGCGGTCCTTTGAGATCTTTGATGCTCTTTTATGCCCTTTGATCGATCTCTGCCTGGTAGCGCATGACATCATCTTTGGTCAGGCGGAAGCCGAAGATCAGCAGCAATGCACCGATCAGAAGCGCCGCCGCGGGCACGACCATGAAGGGGAGGCAGACGCCGTTTTTCAGCGCGCTGCCCGCCGCTGCGGGGTCGATGTCTGCGTTAAAGTGTACAGCGGCCAGACAGGCGGTGATCACCACGGCCTTGACCAGGTTCGCGACTTTGAGCGGCAGATTCTGCAGGCCCATGATCAGGCCGGTAGCGTTCTTTTTCATCTTCCATTCGCTGTATACCACCGCGTCCGCGTACAGGGCGGGTGTGCCGGAGTAAGCGATGCCGTATCCGAACTGCGCCGCGCACATCAACCCGATGGCCGCCGGGACATTTTCCCGCAAAACATAGGCGGCGAGCATGCAGACGGTTGTCGCCAGGAACGTGAAGATCATCGTCGTACGCGTAGACAGCTTTTGGGCGAGGTTCTTGCTCACATAAGCGCCGACGATCCCCAGGATGTTCGAGATCAGCAGGTAAGTCGCCATCAGGCCGGTGTCTTGTGCGACGTATGTAAAATAGTAGATCGCTGCACCGCCGACGACAAATTTCATCATCCATTTTGCCAGGTCCACCAGCAGAAGGGCGAGCAACGGCCCGTTGGAGAACAAGGCCCGGGTCATCTCCCCGGCAGACATCTTGGATGCGGAGGCGGCCGCTTTTTTGGCGGATGTATCCGTTTCGGTCTCAACTCTCTTCGTAACCGTCAAACATCTTAAAATGGGCGTAATAGCCCGCCACCATGATCACGCCCATGGCAAATGCCAGCGCGCCGAAACGGTTTTTCTCACCGACGATCCCGCCCAGGATCGTGGCGAAGGGCAGACCCAGATAGGAGAACGCGACGGAGGCCAGGTTATTCCAGGCGCCGCGTGTTGCGGAGAGCTGGATCTTATCATCGGGCGTGGAGGCCGCTACATTGATCATGGAAACATTGGCCACATACGGAAAGTTCCATATGATGTGGGACGAGATCGTGGCGGCCAAGATCACGACGGCCGACAGGATCGGGTCATCGCTGATCCGGATGAACTGGAATGTGTACAAGATCGGTACGATCCAGGGGAGCAGGATCAGCCAGGAGCGGTAACGGCCCCATTTCTTAGGCTTGATCCCGTTTAGTACGGCGCCGTAGAGCCAGGACAGCGCGGCATCCACGATCGTGTAGATCGTGCTGAGCACCCCGGCCAGCCCCACAGAAAACGCGGCTACGTTTGTCAGGAAGAACTGGAAATAATAGTTTTCCACATTTGTCATCAGGCAGAAGCCAAAGTCGCCGACGCCGAAAAAATATCGCAGCGACCTGCTCAGTCCTTTTTTCTTTTCATGCATGGGTTCCTCCTTGCCTTAAGCGCATCCGAACATCTCGCGGCTCATCTGAGAGATCCCCTGTGAGATCGCCTCGTATACGCCGGGGAAGGTGCTCATCGCTCCGCCCTGGGAACCGCAGGGGATGAAATATCTGGTCCCGCAGGCCGTGCAGGCTTCCCGTACACGCGCATCCACGATTTCTTGGGTCCACCCTTCATAGTCCACGGCCGCGCTGTCGATCCCGCCCATGAAGCTGATCTGACCGCCGTATTTTTTGATCAGTCCCGGGATATCATTGGAGGTCATGACACCCTGCCAGATATCGATCCCCATCTCTATCATGTAGGGGACCAGTGTGGCCGCGTAAGAATCTGAATGGTGGACGATCAGTTTTACGCCGTTTTCTTTATAAAAACCATAGACTTGCTTGTAGGCGTCCAGATAAAACTCCGCGAACATATCCGGCGCCAGGAATGTGGAGATCTGGCTCCCCCAGTCGTCGTGGTGGAACAGGGCGTCCGGTTTCATATATCTGCACAATTGTTCCGCGTACTGCACCTCCCAGTCGGCGATATACTTGATCAGTTCCTTCATCTCGTCCGGGTATTCGTAAAAGGCCATCAGGCAGTTCTGGATCTCCATCAGGTAATGGCATTGTTCGAAGATGCCCGGCGCGATGAACGGAGCGACGAAATATTCATTGCGGTCGATCTCCTCCGCGGCTTTGATGGCCGGCTCCCAGTCGGCTTCAGAAAATAAGACCGTCGGGGCTTTCACATACGTTTTCCAGTCTTCCATGTCTTTGATCACAATCTTGTCCGGCGTATGTACGGGGAAGGGGCCGGGCTGCCCTTCGGGGAAGGACCTTGTCACACCCCAGGAATTGACCACATTGTGTTCACCCATCTTGGGCGATCTGTTGGCCGCGGCGACAGGATCGATCCGCAGCGTTTTCAAGAATTCAAATTGGTTGACAAATCTGTCCGGGTTTCCGCCCTGGATCGTTTCTAAGAGATTTTGTCTTGCTGTGAGCATAAGCGCCTCCTTTTTTGATATCGTCATCTTGATCTGTCATACTGCATCCAGATATGCTTTTCGGCTCGCCTCGTAGATCGCGTTCCCGACTTCCAGATCCGCGGGCAGGAAAAGGGTGCTGACGGCTGCCCTGCATCCCTCGTAGTCTTTGACCAGCGCTGCGGCGGCGCGGTCGATCTCTTCTTTCGGTGTGCCCGGTTCAAAGGTCGGGAAGGGGATCCCGAAGATGATCGGCGCATCTTTGTACTGATGGGCCAGTTTGTGGAAGTCATTGATGTCCTGCCCGCACCACAGGTCCACGCCGGCTTCGATCATGAGCGGCACCATCCGCTCGTTCAGTCCGCAGGAATGCAGTTCGAAGAGGAGGCCGCGGGAGTGGCAGGAATCGACGATCCGTTTCAGATAGGGCAGGATCATCTCCCTGTGTACATCCGGGGAGAAGAATGTGCTGTTCTGCGTCCCCCAGTCGTCGTGCCACAGGACCATGTCGATGCCGTAATACTTCTTGGCGTTTCCGATCATCTTGTCGTACATGACGCAGAGCTTGTCAAACAGACGGTGTACGCCCTCCTTCTCGTCCTCGTCGATCAGCGCGATCGCGGCGTTTTCCACATCCATCAGGGAGATCAGGCGCTCCCACAGACAGGACAAGAACGCGATCTCCCTGATGTTGTCTGTGGCCAGATAGTCCTTGTTCTTCGCGGCGCTGCCCTCCCAGTCCAGGGCATC
>CAJTYN010000170.1 GCA_910584115.1 uncultured Lachnospiraceae bacterium | reverse complement strand
TATGGGTGCCTATGGCGCGGTTCATGTTCTTGAACCTGCATCCGGTGATGGTGACGTTCTTGTTGGCGGTCTTGTCCATCTTGCTCCATCTGAAGCTAAATCCGCCGGTATTCTTGTCCGGTGTGTCCAGGTTGATGGCTTCGACTGTCTTTGCACTATTCGTGATGTCCTGGAATGTACAGTTCTTGATCGTCACGTTCTTCGAGGCATCCAGCTCAAAGAAATGCGCGCTGCTGTTCCTGAACGTGATGTTGTCGAACGTGACGTTCTGGTCGTGGGCCATGATGATACAGCATCCATGGGGATAGCTGCCCATGTCGAATATGACCTTTCCTTTTCCTGTAAAGGATACGTTCTTCGTTCCGTTATACTTGCCTACGGCTCCCGTTTTGGGATACTTCGACGGCGGGATCAGCTGGAACATGGAACTGTTGGGCCGGATCTTCTTCGTGCCCGTGGAGCGGGTCTTTTTGATCACCACACCGTCGTTGAAGATCAGCTTGACATTCGAGGGCACCTGTATGCAGGCCGGGATCAGGTAAGTCCCTTTCTTTAAGATCAGCGTCCCTCCGTTCGTCTTCTCAAAACGCTTCATGTAAGAGCTGAGCACATACCAATGCCTCGTGTTCTTATTGTACGACGGCCATTTGGCGATCTTCTTGTCATAAGGCTTCGAAGTAGCCGATATCGTGTATGTAGGCTTCTTCGGCGCCGCCGCGGCCGGATGCGCGCCCCACGCCAGCACGGCAGCTATAAAGCCCGCTGCACACAATGCCGTCAATACATATCTCTTAACCTCCGCCTTTGATAAATACATGATAAAATCATACCTCCCTATCATTTTCCCCCATTATAGCAATATTACAGTGTTTTGTAAATGTATTGGGTATTGCTTTTTCGCGAAAAGAGGTCTATATTTATCTTTATACGACCAAGAGTGAGAACATTGATGGAGGCATCCATGAAGATAAGAAGGATCCTGGCGGTCTGGACCGCCAAGGCAGCCTGCAGCATATGCAGGCGTATGGGCAGGCAGGGGGTGACCTGGGCCGGGAAGCTGGCTCTTTCGGTCTACCCGCCCGTCCTCAGGGAAATGGCCGCGGAGGTCCGCCGCGATATATTCATCGTCTGCGGCACCAACGGGAAGACGACCACCAACAACCTGCTCTGCTCCGCCCTGGAGGCGGAAGGGGCGAAAGTCATCTGCAACCACACCGGATCGAATATGTTAAACGGCGTGGCCGCGGCCTTCGTCCTGGCCGCTTCCCTGAGCGGGAAGATCGACGCGGACTATGCGTGCATCGAGGTGGACGAAGCCTCCACGCGCCATATCTTTCCCCAGTTCAAGCCCGACCACATGGTCCTGACCAACCTGTTCAGGGACCAGCTGGACCGTTACGGGGAGATCGACATCACGATGGATATCTTAAAGGGCGTGATCTGCAGCGCGCCCCACATGGACATCCTGGTCAACGGCGACGACGCTCTGGCCGCTTACCTGGCCATGGAATGCGCCAACCCTTCAGTGACCTACGGCATCAGCGAGCAGGTGACGGACACTTGTGACACCCAGGAGATCCGGGAAGGGCGCTTCTGCAAAAGATGCGGGGAACGGCTGTCCTACCGGTTCTACCATTACAGCCAGCTGGGGGATTATTCCTGCCCAAAATGCGGGTTTGCACGGCCGCCCATCGACTACGACGCCCGGGACGTGCGGGTGGGCGACCAGATCTCTTTTCGCGTAGGCGACGAACACATCGTGGCCGATTACAGGGGATTTTACAATGTGTACAACATCCTGGCCGCCTACGCCGCGGGACGGCACGCCGGCTTTTCGCTGACCCATTTTAACCAGATGCTGCGGGATTTCCGGCCGGAAAACGGACGGATGGAGAGCTTCCGCATCCGGGATACGGCGGTGGTGCTGAACCTGGCCAAGAACCCGGCCGGATTCAACCAGAACATCTCGGCTGTCATGGCCGACACACGCCCCAAGGACCTGGTCATCGTCATCAACGACAACGAACAGGACGGCACGGACATCTCCTGGCTGTGGGACGTGGACTTCGACCGCTTCTGCGGGGACGAGATCCATTCGATCACGGTCAGCGGCATCCGCTGTCAGGATATGCGGCTGCGGCTCAGATACGCGGATATCCCTTCTATATTAGAAGCGGATGTGGAGTCGGCCATCTGGGGCCGGGTCGTGGACGGCTGCGGGAACCTATACGTGCTCGTGAACTACACGGCCCTTTTTGGCACCAGGAATATCTTAAAGAGACTGGAGGGAGAAAAGCCATGAAACTGACCATCGGACACCTCTATCCAGACCTCCTGAACCTGTACGGGGACCGTGGGAACATCGCCTGTCTGATGAAAAGGTGCGCCTGGCGGGGGATCGAGGCCCGGACGATCGGCTATGAGAGCGAAGACCGGGTGGATTTCAGTACCCTGGACATCGTGCTCCTAGGCGGCGGCTCCGACCGGGAACAGATGCTGGTCTGTGAAAAATTAAAAAAGATCCGCCGGGACTTCCAGGCTTACGTGGAAGGAGGCGGCGTCGTGCTGGCCGTCTGCGGCGGCTACCAGCTCCTGGGCCGCTATTACAAGACAAAGGACGGGCTCATCAAGGGCCTGGAGCTGGTGGACCTCTATACGGAACAGGGCGACGGCCGCCTGATCGACAACATCATCCTGGACAGCCCCCTGTGCGAGATGCCCGTCGTCGGCTTCGAGAACCACGGCGGACGGACATACATCGGCGAGAACCGCCCTTTCGGAAAAGTCTTATACGGGTCGGGCAACGACGGCAGGAGCGGCTATGAGGGCGTCATCTACAAAAACGTAGTCGGCACCTACCTCCACGGTCCCCTGCTGCCCAAGAACCCCCAGCTCGCCGACTACCTGATTCAAAAGGCCCTGGAGCGAAAATACGGCTCCGTGACCCTCTCACCCCTGGACGATACGCAGGAGCGGGAGGCCAACGCATACATGGTAAATAGATTGATGAAATAGATTTAGGAGGCTTTGATATGCGGACAAAGATCATAAGCTGCATCCTCTGCCTGGCCCTGTTCGTAGGGCTGGCCGGATGCCGCGCGCAGGACTCCTCCGATGAAAAAGGAGCCGCTGCCCCGCCAAAAAAGACATCTGACACCAGCAGCCTCGTCGACGATGTGGCTTCAGAAAACGAACAGGACAAGCCGCTGGCCGCCCTCTCCATGCCGTCCCAGTCCGACGAAAAATGGATCGACGCGGCGGCGGCCATGAACACCAGCCTGACAGACGCGGGCTTTAAAGTCCAGATAGAGTTCGCCGAAGACGACGCCCAGAAACAGATCCAGCAGCTGGAGGGATTTCTCGAACAGAAAGCCGCCTGCCTGATCATCGCCCCGGTCCCCTCCGCCGACTTGAGCGAGACACTGGCCAAGGCCAAGAAAGCCAAGATCCCGGTCATCTCCTACGAACGGCTGCTCCTGGGCATGGACGCGGTGGACTATTACGTGGGTTTTGACAACCTAGAAGCGGGCAGGCAGATCGGGGAGTACATCGTACAGGAAAAGAACCTGGACGGATCCGTAAAAAAAGCCCCGTCCTATACGATCGAATTTTTCACCGGCGACCCCCAGGATCTCAGCGCCAAGATGGTCCACCAGGGGATCCTGGAGATCCTGCAGCCCTACCTGGACAACGGACGGCTCGTCTGCAGATCCGGCCGCGTCACCTTCGAGGACACGGCGATCCTGTATGAGTCGCAGGAAACGGCCCAGAGAAACTGCGAAGCCCTCCTGGACGCCAACTACCTGGACGGCCATCTGGACATCGCCTGCACCACCTCAGACGCCCTGGCCCGCGGGGTGCGCACGGCCCTGGAAAACCGGGAGTACACCCTAGAAAAAGACTGGCCCCTCATCACCGGGCAGGACGCGCAGTTGGACGCGGTGGAGGAGATCAAGGCCGGATACCAGTCCATGTCCGTCTTCCGCAACACACGCACCCTGGCGGCCAAATGCGCCGAGATGGCCGCTGACTGCATGAACGGCAAAAAGCCGCTGACCAACGACCAGAAAGAATACAAGATCAAAAAAACGACCATCCCCGCCTACCTGTGCAATATACATGTGGTCGATAAAGAAAATTATAAAGAAGTCCTAGTCGACAGCGGACATTACACGAAGAGCCAACTGAAATGACGACACATGAAAAGAGGCACATCCTTTCACACGGATGCACCTCTTTTTTTATATCATCATTTATGCCGCCGCGATGTGCCGGCCATATAAGAAAATTCCGGTATGGCCGCCAGGAGCGGATACAGCAGCATGGACAACACCAGGCCGCCCACACCCTGGATCAGGTTCGGGAACATACTGCCGACCGCGGCAGGCAAGCCATACAGGAAGATCTCGCAGAGCCCGTAGCCGCCCACCACCAGCAGGATATCGAAGATCCCGCCTGCGGCGACGCCCATCCAGGCAGGCTTTCCCTTGGACTTAAGAGCCTGGAAGACCTTTCCTGTCAGGAGGCCGATCGCACCTTTGATGAGAAATGTGATCGGTACATATAAGAAATACCCGCCCAAAAGGTCCGCCATGGCCGACCCGATGCCCGCGGCCAGCCCGCCATACACGGGCCCTAGGAAGATGCCGGAGAGGATGACGACGGCATCCCCGGGATGGATATATCCGCCGGTGCCGAAAGTCGGAATCCGGATCGCCATGGTCGCCGCACAGGCCAGGGCCGCAAACAGCGCTGCGAGTACAAGTTTTTTTGTGTTCTTCATTTTCAAGTCGCTTCCTTTCTTATATGTATGTTCATTGATCTATATGATATGCACCACTACCTGGAACGTTCCTTCTTGATCACATCCTGGTAATCGAAACAATCTTTTGCCACCACGCCACTCAAGACCAGCAGGCAGATCAGGTTGGGGATCGCCATCAGGCCATTCATCGTATCCGAGAAATCCCATACGATGCTCAGTGTCTGGGTCGCCCCGATGAATGCGATCAGGGAGAAGAACAGACGGTACGGTTTATTTGCCTTGGTGGAACCCACCAGGAATTCCAGGGATTTTTCACCGTAGTATTCCCAGCCCAGGATCGTTGAGAAGGCAAACAGCATGATCCCGATGGAGACCATCCAGCCGCCGAAAGTCCCCAGCGCCGCCTGGAAAGAGGCGATCGTGAGGGACGCCCCCGTGAGCAGTTCCCCGCTGGCGTCCACAGCCCCCAGTTGTCCGGAGCTTGCGATCACAAGCCCGGTCACGCTGCACACGACGATCGTGTCAAAGAATGTACCGGTCATGTTGATATAGCCCTGCCTGGACGGAAGGTCTGTCTTCGCCGCTGCGGCGGCGATCGGCGCGGAACCTAAGCCAGCCTCGTTGGAGAATACACCGCGGGCCACTCCCCAGCGCATAGCGGAGAGCATGGAGGCGATGATCGAACCGCCCACGCCGCCGGAGATCGCTTTCACGCTGAACGCCATGGAGAAGATCTCCACGATGCCGGAGGGCAGGTTCTTGATGTTCAGGATGATGACCAGCAGGCCACATACGAAGTACAGCACGGCCATGAAAGGCACGATCTTCTCACAGACTTTACCGATGCTCTTGATCCCGCCCAGCAGCACGATCAGCGCCAATACGGTGAGCAGCGCGCCGGTCACCGCGTTGGGTACGCCAAAAGTAGTGTTCAGGGCCTCCGAGATGGAATTGGCCTGTGTCATGTTCCCGATACCGAAAGAGGCCAGCACGGCGAACAGGGCGAACGCCACGGCCAGGATCTTGCCCAGCGCTGGGATCGGGAACGCGTTCCTCATCACGTACATGGGACCGCCGGCCATCTCGCCCGCGTCGTTGACCTCACGGTATTTGACAGCCAGCAGGCTCTCTGCGTATTTCGTGGAGAGGCCAAAGAGGGCGCTGATCCACATCCATACGATCGCGCCAGGGCCGCCCAGCACCATGGCTGTGGCCACGCCCACGATGTTCCCGGTCCCGATCGTGGCCGCCAGGGCCGTCATCAGGGATTGGAACGGGGTGATATCTCCCTCGTGCTGGTCGTCTGTCTTCTCCGGTTTGCTGAATACGGACTTCAGCGCGTAACCCAGATTTCTCCAGGGCAGGAATTTCAGCCGGAACGTCAGGAACACGCCGGTGCCCACCAGGAGCACCAGCATGACTGGCCCCCAGACAAAATCATTTACACTGCCTAGTATCTCTTCAAATAACTTCATACTCTAACTCCTTCCCTCATCTATAGAGTA
>CAJTYN010000169.1 GCA_910584115.1 uncultured Lachnospiraceae bacterium | reverse complement strand
GGGACGGCTATTGCGGCGGTCATCTTTCTATGTTATACTCTGCTATGTACTTTTCCACGAGAAAAGTACCAAAAGCGCCGGTGGCGCTTGATCAGCAACGACCGGAACGAAGTGGAGACCTTGCGGATTTCCCCCGGACCCCTTAAAACGCTATTTTTGGCAAGATGTATTTCACGATCTGTGGGAGATCAGTTCCGCATGAGGGCGGCGTAGCGGGCTACGGCAACCGGATAATGGACAGATATACCACAAAGTGGGGAATATATCTTGCGGGAATGGGTTTCCAAACACGCTCTAGACCCGATACGGAGGCCATACCATGAAAAAGAGTACAGACGATCTCATGAACGAGATAACCGCCGCCAAAAACATTTCCCAATACCTGGACGATAACGGGGAGGAATTCCTGGAGACGCCTCTGCATATACATCTGCGGAACCTCCTGGCGGAGACTGAGATGAGCATAGCGCAGATCGCCGCCAGATCGGCCAAGGGGGATTATGTATACCAGATATTCCGCGGCATCAAAAATCCCAGCAGGGATGTGCTACTGTGCATCGCGCTCGCCCTGGGACTGGATCTGCCAAAGACGGCACATCTGCTGCGCATCGCCCGGATGCCCTCCCTGGACGCCCGGAACCGGCGGGACTCCGTCATCATGTTCGCCATCGACCACACCCTGCCCGTGGCGGACACGAACGATATCCTGTACCGTTTTGAACTGGAGTGCCTGTAAGGAACTATAGGAAAATAACTGACGCATCTTGACTTGTCTATTTCTCCGACAGCACAGTACAAAAAGCCTCGCCGTAGCCCGCTACGCCTGCGTTTTTTATACTGCGCTCTCGAAGAAATATCCTGCGCAACCTGCATCACTTATTTTTCTACAGTTCCTAAATGGGCAGCCCCCTCCCCGGGGCTGCCCTAACTTTTCTGCATCATCTTATCCAGTTGTTCCTCCACGATCCGGAAATGCTTGTCAAAGGACTTCATCGCCGCATCCAGATCCTTCTCCACCAGCGCGTTGTAGATCCCCCAGTGGGAACGTCTGAGCAGCTCCGCCCGCATCTTGTTCATCAGGATCTTCGCCCTGAAATCCTCGATAAATCTATCCATCAGGTTGTCCAGCATGGAATTATAGAGGATCAGGAGACGGTTGTGGGAGGCGCCCACCAGCTTGTGGTGAAATTCCACGTCCAGCTTCGCGCTCTCTTTCAAACTCATGGGCTGATCCATCTTTATCAGGATCTGACGCAGCTCATCCAGCTCCTCCGGCGTGGCGCACTCGATCGCCAGCCGCACCGCCGCGTATTCGTAACCGGTACGTATGTGGAAGATCTCCGAATGGTCGATCTTCATCAGCGCCATGACCATGTTGACGGACCGCAGCATATAGGTCATGGGATCGCACCGGACATAATTGCCGCTGCCCTGCATACACTCAATCAGCCCTGTGATCTCCAGCATGTGCATGACTTCCCTGACAGAATTCCGGCTGACGCCCAGCTTCTCCGCCACTTCCCGCTCCGTGGGGATCTTGTCATTTAACTGCAGTTTTCCAGACAGGATCTGGTCTGAAAAATAGTTAAATACGTATTCGTATGTTTTGCCGTTTATCTTCGGATTATCTGCCATGCCGTCCTCTTTCCTGCCGCTTTTTTAAACATTACGCCTATTATAGTATAATGCCCGGCGATCTGCAAGAAAAAAATCCATTTTAAAAGGGAGGATATCCGCGCAACGTCTGATACCCTCCCTCTTGGATCTCAATGCCTCAATGTCTCAGTGCCTCAATGGACCATCACCGACACGCCGTCCGGGATCACAGCGATATGCGCCCCTTCCCCTTTTTCTTTCAGGGCCAGCGCCAGCGCCTCGTTGACATCGGCGGCCGTCGCAAAGCCCATCTCCTCTGCCATCGCGCGGTATTTTTCACACATCACGTAGATGACCTTGTGATGGATCAGGATACGGCTCTGGATCTGGTACTCCCACTGATCCGGCTTTGTCTCGTCCTGGGGGACTTTTAGGATCTCGTCCATGAGCGCCTGGGGGCTGGCACAGCCTTTCAGGGCCTCGTAGAACCCTTCCCCGCCGTGGCCGTCCCCGCAGTTGGCCACCATGATGATGATCCCCCCGTCTTTGGACGCGGCTTCCGCTGCGGTCATGCCTTTCACAGACTGGTACATGTTCTGATCCAGGGGATAGCCGCCGTTGGTGGAGATCGCGATGTCCGCCGGTCTTTTCGGGGTCACCTGGCAATACTGCTGCAGGAAGCGGCATCCGGCCTCATGGGCCTGGATGGCGTCCCCGGCCACCGCATGGACCACTTTCTTGTCCGCATCGATCACCGCGTTTACGATGTAGCGCTGCCTGGCCATCTTGCTGGCCGCGATCATGTCCCTGTGGATTGGATTGCCCTCCAGGATGCCGGTCCGGCTGTAAGGCGAATCGATGAAGGCGGAGCAATGGTTGCCCCAGACTGTGATCTGGCTGGACACCCCGGGCAGCACGCTCTTTCTCCCGCCGGAAAAACCCGCGAAGAAATGTGTCTCGATAAAGCCCTCGCTGACCAGAAGATCCGCCTCCGCCGCGATCTTATTGATGAGCAGCGGCGCCCCGGACGGGAGCACGCCCAAGTCTGTCATAGCTTCCATGTCCCTGCTGTCATGGATCACGATCCGCTCCTCCGAGACGATCTTTTCGCCAAATTTACCGATCAGCTCCTCCTTTGTCGTAGCCCTGTGAAAACCTGTGGCGATCAGCAGCGTGATCTTGGCCTGCGGATTTCCCTCCCTGATCTCACGGAGCATGAACGGTATGATGTGTCTGCTGGGGACCGGCCTGGTGTGGTCGGAGCATATGATCACGACATCATCCTTGCCCGCCGCCAGTTCGGAGAGCCTCGGCGAGCCGATCGGGTGCTCCATGGCCTCCTGTACGATCTCATCCTCTGTCTTCCCTGTCCTTGGCATGGACGCGATCGAAGACTCTAGGATCTCGTAATCTAGTTTTTCATCCAGGTGGAGCATCATGCCCTCTCTGGAAAATGGTAATCTTATATCCATCTATCATTTTACACCCATCCATCCGGCGATCTTCATCATCTGGACTTCGGGTGTCCCTCCATAAATCTCTGTTATCTTAGCGTCGCGCATCATCCGCTCGATCGGATGATCCTTGGTGCATCCGTATCTGCCGTAGAGCTGCAGACAGCGGCTGGTCACATCCGAAGCGTTCCGGGAGGCGGTCAGTTTGGCCATGGCCGCTCTGTGCGAAAAGGCTTCCCCGGCGTCTTTGGCGCAGGCCGCCTGGTAGACCAGGAGACGGGCCGCTTCTGTACCCGCCTGCATCTGGGCCAGTCCGAACTGGGTATGCTGGAACTGGGACAGACGGCAGCCGAACTGTTCCCTCTCCCTGACATGACTCACAGTCTCCTGGATGGCACCCTCCGCGATTCCCACTGCCTGGGCGGCGATGGCTATACAGCCGTCGTCGAGAGCCGCCCCCGCATATTCCAGGCCGCGGCCCGGCCGGCCCACCAGATTTTCCTTCGGGACGATGCAGTCCCGAAAGACCAGCCGGCAGACGGAGGATGCCCGGATCCCGGTCGTCTCCTCGCTCCTGCCGATGACGAGTCCTGGGAAATCCCTCTCCACGATGAACGCGGAGATCCATTTCGCGCTCCCGGACTGGCCGGTCACCGCCAGCACGAAGAATACATCTGCCGCGCCCCCATTCGTGATGAAAGTCTTGATCCCATTTAAGACCCAATGATCCCCCGCATCCTCCGCTTTCGTCTGCTGGCCGAAGATGTCGCAGCCCGCATCCGTTTCCGTCAGAGCAAACGCGCCCAGCCATTCACCGGCGCACAGTTTTGTCAGATACCTCATCCGCTGCTCTTCCGTGCCGAACCGATAGATCGGCGCGCAGCACAGAGACGTGTGGGCGGCCAGGATCGCACCGGTGGCCCCGCAATACTTGCTCAGCTCCTCCACCGTCTGGGCGTAGGCCAGGGTGTCCATCTCGGAACCGCCGTATCTCTCCGGGAACGGGATCCCCAGAAGCCCCATATGGGCCATCTCCCGGACGCTGGCCCGGGGAAATTCTCCCGTCCTGTCGATCTGGGCAGCCAACGGCCGGATCTTGCTGACTGCAAAGTCGTGGACCATATCGTATATATCCTGATGGAGTGCGTCCGGTCTGAAATCCATGCCTGCCGCTTATGCTCTTCGTGCCCGGAAGCTCTCTGTCAGAGCCGGAACGATCTCCACCAGATTTCCCACGATCCCGTAATCGGCCACACCGAAGATCGGAGCGTCCGGATCCTTGTTGATTGCGATCACCGTGTCAGAGCCGGCGATCCCGGTCAGATGCTGGATGGCGCCGGAGATCCCGATCGCGAAATAGAGTTTCGGGGCGACTGTCTTTCCGGACTGTCCAACCTGATGGGCATAGGGCATCCAGCCTGCGTCCACTACGGCACGGCTGCACCCGAGCGTGGCGTCTAAGACTTCCGCCAGTTCTTCCAGCAGCTTGAAGTTTTCCGCTGAACCCACGCCGCGGCCTCCGGCCACGATCACTTCTGCTTCTTCCAGGTTCACGGCCTCTGTGATCTCATTGACGCGCTCCACCAGGGTCGTGCGTATCTGTTCCGATGCCACATGGACGTCTTCTTTTATGATATCTCCGGTACGGCTCTCGTCGTAGGCGCCTTTTTTGAACACGCCGGGCCTTACCGTACCCATCTGCGGGCGGTTGTCCGGACACATGATCGTCGCCATCAGGTTCCCGCCGAAGGTGGGACGGGTCCATGCGATGTTCCCGGTCTTTTCATCAATGTCGATCTCTGTACAGTCGGCGGTCAGGCCTGTCTTTAAGCGGCAGGATACGCGCGGGCCCATGTCGCGGCCGTTGTTGGTAGCCCCGATCATCAGAGTCTCCGGTTTATATCTCTCCACCAGGGTGACCATGGCTTTTGTAAAAGCGTCCGTAGTATAGTGCTCGTATTCCGGTCCGTCCACGATGATCGCGGAGTCGGCGCCGTAGCGGATCGCGTCTTTTGCCACGTCCTCGATGTCCTTGCCGATCACCACAGCCACCAGGGGGCAGCCTTTTTGATCTGCCAGCGGCCTGGCCACGTTCAGCAGTTCGTATCCAACGTTTTTCGGTTTCCCGCATTCTGTCTCGATGAATACCCAGATATTTTTATATTCGTTCAGATCACTCATATCCTCGCTCCTCCTTATATAAGTTTGGCGTCGGCCAGAAGACTGGTCACTTCGTTCGCTGCCTGTACCGGATCTTTGCCTGATATCTTAACGCCATGTTTCTCCCTCACCGGTGAATAGGTCTTCTTGACCCTGGTGGGTGAACCTTTCAGCCCGCATCTGGTGATATCGATCGTGGGGATCTCTGCTTCTGTCAGGACTGGGATCTCCTGTTTCTTCGCTTCCATCCGGGTCTTCAGGGTCGGGTAGCGGGGCTCATAGGGCAGTTTTACGACCGTCACGACGGCCGGGAGTTTCGTGGAGATCATGTCATAGCCTGCGTCCTGTTCCCTTTTCACCTGGATCTCTCCGTCTTTTTCGATGATGTCCAGGGCGTATGTGACCTGGGGCAGGTCCAGATGTTCCGCGATCTCCGGTCCCACCTGGGCCGTATCTCCGTCTGTGGCCTGTTTTCCGCAGAGGATCAGATCGAATTTCAGGCCCTCCTTTTCTTCTACGGCTTTGATCGACTCAGAGAGTATGTAGCTGGTGGCCAGGGTGTCGGATCCGCCGAAGCTGCGGCTGGAGATCAGGTACGCCGCGTCCGCGCCCACAGCCAGGCAGGACTTGAGGGCCTGGGCAGCCTGGGCCGGACCCATGGAGATCACTACCAGTCTCCCGCCCGCTTTTTCTTTCAGACGCACGCCAACTTCCTGGGCGTACATATCAAATGGATTGACGATGCTGGGAACGCCTTTCCTGATCAGTGTATGGGTCACCGGATCCACCTTGATCTCGTTCGTGTCCGGTACTTGTTTTATGCAAACACAGATATTCATAATGTCCCTCCTATATCTCTCTGTATTATAAACGGTAGCAGACTTTTCCTGGATTTAAGATCATCTTCGGGTCAAAGACACGCTTGATGCCTTCCATGAGCGCCATGTTCGTATCGCCCACGGAATCCACCAGATATCTGATCTTGCCGCATCCGATCCCGTGTTCCCCGGAGACCAGTCCACCGCAGTCCGTCGCCTCTTTGTAGATGATGTCAAAGAATTTATCCACACGTTTCTTGAACTCTTCCTCTTCCAGGTCGTTGGAGCACTGGTAGATATGCAGGTTCCCGTCTCCTGCATGGCCGAAGGAGCGGATCGTCAGGCCGCATTCCGCGCCGGCTTTATTGACAAACTCCAGATAGCTTGCGATCTTGTTGACCGGAACGACCACGTCGCACTCGTCGAGGAGCTTCG
>CAJTYN010000168.1 GCA_910584115.1 uncultured Lachnospiraceae bacterium | reverse complement strand
GGATACCGATCCCTTTATCACAGATTTCCCGCATATATTCTGTCTTCAATATTCCTTTATATCTGAGATGGAACACGCTCCCCTGCTCGTACATCATCGCGGAAGGTGTCTTCGTTCCCCATTGGCTATTGTAGCCTTTGACATCAACAGTCGATGTGGAGCAATAGAGGATCTCCAATTCCTCCACACCCATCTGTCTCTCCAGTTCTTTTAGATCCAGACCGCAGAGTTCTCCTTTTTCATCACGCATGACTGTGTCAGATAGGAGCATCATATAACAAGAATCCGGCTGGTCTTGGTCAGCAAGATACTTTTTATAAGGCAGCTCATCTACCAGATCACAGCTCAATACCCTGCATCTCCCTAATCCGGAGGAACGTCCATTTCCTATAAGGATCTCTCCTGTAAATACATCTTTGATCTTGTTTCTTATCTTCTCATCATTGACAGCGATATATCCGGTAAATCTATGACCGGACGCCATATATTCATTGCGGAACACGTTCTGCTCTTCGCCGTCTTTCCGATCGATCTTAATCTTCATATCCGATCCCGTATCTATATTATAATAATGGATACAGTCTCCCTCTATACGGCAGAACCGTCCGAGCGCGGCTCTCTTCTGTCCATCCGTGAACTCCCCGTCCACCACCACGTTCTCTATCTCTTTTTTGCCGTCGACTTCTGTCTTGTCTTCGTAAAAGCCTTTGGGAGAGGGTATCAGTTCTTCCTCTCCGTCTGTCAGATACGCATTCAGATATCTGACTTCTGATGAAAATAACACCTTTTTGATCTCCTGGAACTCACCTGATCTTGCCAATGCATTGACCACGACCCCGCGTATCGCTGTTCCCGGGATGTATCTCAGGCTCACTGTCTGTCCGCTCTGACTGGTGCTGTCATCCGATATCCTCACCGGCTCCAGATTCTCTATAACGATCTTCAGATACTCTGACATCTTCTCCCCCCTTTACCCGATCACCGTCAGCTTGATCTTTCCAAAACCTCTGTTGCGCATGGTCCCTATCCACTTGATACAGGATAATACTTCCGTCACGAGTTCCTCATCTCTTTGCGCGCACTGTACCTGACTGTAGAAATTCAATCCTTTATCTACACATCGACAGCTGCGCAGGGAGCCTTCCTCAACGACCCCTTCTTTTGACAATGCCGTAAATGTCCTCTGATGGGTCAGCGCATGCAGGATCGTATTTTCGGATCCTTCTCCCACCTCTTCTAAGATCTTCTGTTTCACATGACCGGACAGATGAAAATCTGAAAACACCAGTTTGTCCGGCCGGGACGCTATATCCTCTCCGCCGCACCCTAACAGGCGGTCAATCTCTTCTTGTATCTGTCCATCATCTTTTATCGTCCATTTCAGATACTGTTCCAATGCTTCACGAAAGACTCCTTTGAAAGTCCCTCCTTTATAATAGGGAAATCCGTCCTCATCACATAAGACAGAGATATCCTCTCCGCCCGGGATACTCATCCCATTCCCGAATATGACATCCGATAATAACTGCATCCTGATCTTCAATCGTCTCCCCCCTCCAGCTTTATAAACGTATCGGCCAATTCGATCGCATCAAATAATAAGACCGTTTCCTCTTGCAGGCGTTCTTTGAGCAATCCTTCGATCCTGTGGAACTTCAGATGATATTCTGTCTCTTTTTGTCCTTGCTTTAATACGGATCTGAGTTCTTTTAGACTGCCCCTGGCGTAGTCCTCTTCTTTTTGTATCTTGATGATCAGTTTTCTGAAATTCTCGTAACGGCGCAGCGGCTCTGTTTCCAGGATCTGCTGGGATGCGCTTACGATATAGGGTCTTTGTATCAGCTCATGGTCATCTGCATCGCGATATCCTCTCCGTATCTCTTCCAGCGTATCTTTGACTTCTCCAAACTCGATATGCCAATCAATCGCCGATACATCCCTTCCACTCCCGTCCTCGCTCAGGGACGCGCCAAATTTTTTCGCATTGCTGCACAACAATTCTGCCAGAGCATAGGCTTTATAGAACGGATATTTCTGGTGTACGATGGCGACTCCGGCACATGCGGCGTACCCTTCCTGATCCACCAGATTTTTCTTTTTGCCCAGCGCATGGATGAACGCAGCCGCGCATTCCAGTCCGATCCGCCCTTCCGAAACAAAACAGATATCATCACCGGCTGTGATCAGCCTCCGTACCGGCAGTTTATTCTCCCTGATATCCAGATCGCAGAGTCTCCCTTTTCTGATATTTTCTGCAACATACTCTGCCATCTCCTTATAAGCCTCTTTGAACTGTTCATCAATGGATCGGCTAAAATTTTTTAAGATCTTTTTGTACTCCTGCCACTCACATCCCCCATATTTTTTTCGAAGATCCTCCACACGCTTACCCATGGCATTTCCATCTATGTGTACGACCGCGATAAAATTCGACTCATCTTTCGAACCACCCAGTTCCCCGAGCTTAAATACGCGCTGGAAACCTTCCGCCGTGAGCTCCTTGTCGATCTTTTCTTCTGCCTCTGGCATCTTGGCGTTGCCGCTGCGTTCCAATGTCTCTCTTTCTAACATCGGCTTTAACGTATTTGCATTGATCTTCTCCACCCCGAAACTGCCCTGATGGAAGGCGGCTGCTCGGATAGATTTCTTACGTTCAAGGTTCTTTACTAATTCTCCGTGATTCTCCCCTGGCGTTAGTTTCATGTTATACTGCCATATGGCAGCAAATATACCGATCCCTTGGTATTCTCTCCTGATTGCTGTAGTGATCTTCTTCGTGAACAACATGGCTTCATCTCTTGTCCCAAATTCCAATACCGTGTGGCCCCCTCCTGAATAGACCAGGTTCCTGTCCGGATCGAATAACTGATCATCTTGGATCGTCTTTTTCATGTAATCTTCACTCATGATCCATGCGATGACCGCTGAATTGAGTATATTGCTGCGCAGCTCGTTGCTCTGAAATATGTACGCCTGTTTCTGGGATACTTCTAAGATCGTCAGATAACGTTCTTTCATGTTCTTTTGTCCTTTCTTAATGTTATTTATCCCTGCTATAAATTTCTTACTTGCCTCGGTATCCTCCCCTCCGCATATCTCCTGCATGCTCTTCTAATGTCCTTTGATAGACTTTTTCAATCTCTTTTTGGCGTGTATCCATGCACTCTTTAAATCTGCTCAGATCATCTATGAATTTCTCAACTATTTTCTTCGCATGTATATTATCATCGACATTCCTTATCCCCATACTATCCGTCGTATCTTTACCGAGATTATGTGCGAAAACATTTCGTATCGGAGTAGCTTTCCACATGCTCCCTTCCAACTCATACATGAGTTCTTCGATCTCATTTCTATCTTTTTTCTTTCTGAGATATTGATGATAAATGTCTTTGAATCTCTTGATAGACGCTTTTCTCGTATCTTCTTGCCTATCTTTCTCCTTTTCTGGGTAGATCCGGACCAGATAGCTCTTTAACGCCTCCATCCCTGTCGCGACTGCCTGCCCATACCGATTTTGCCGGAAATACCATTTACAGATCAAGAACTGTTTTTCCTCAGTCGGGAGATCTTCAAATGCCTGCGGACTCATTTTTCCCATCCCATTTTCTTCAAAGAATTTAAGCTGGATCACATGGGAGATCATCTCCCGCAAGTCTGTGTATTTATCTGAATTTTCAGTGTCTTTCCTGTCCACGATCTCCATCAGTCTCTTTAACGAATCCGCGATCTTATCAAGAGCATTGATCTGGGTCGCCCAGTCAAATCTCTCAAGTGTATCCCTGAAGTCTTTTTCTTCATCCGGGATATTTTTCAGCAATGATGCCGCATTCCCCGTATTTTTAAATTCACTGACGCCATTACTAAGGTCGAGGACCTCGGTCAGTTCCCGCATATCGACGACTGGAGCGATGTCATTGTTTTCTCTCCTGATGTCCAGATTTCCATAGTACACATGACTGATCTCCAGATCAAACGGAGACACATTTCGGAAATAATCCAAGATGACAAGATTGTAGAGCGGCAGCGAACGGAAGGAATGCGTGATATCGAATGCAACTTTATAATGCACATCTTCCTTCAATATCTCTCTGATCGAACACATCAACAGGTTATAATTCTCCCTGAGTTCATCTCCGTTGATCCCATAACGGATCATGGACACATGTACTTTGACATTCTCGAACAGTTTGGGAGTCAGCCCTTTTTCATAGATCTTTTCTACTTCTCTTGAAAGCTCTCTGAGTTCATCACACTCCTTATCCTTTCCCCCTTGCGCCGCTATCTCTGATAATCTCTGCGCCGACTGTTCGTCTACCGGTTCCCCGAATTTTCTGTAAAGATCTTCCCATGCTGATCTAGATGTCCCGACAATGATGATCTCATCTGGCCCAAAGGTACTTATCAGCGGTTCTGCCACAAATTCTGATTCAAAATATTTTCCATCTATACAGTATCTTGTACCCTCATATCCTGGCATTTTTTCTATTTTCCTATCTCTTGGCCGCCCTGTCCCAAGGGATAAGATCAATATTTTTCTCTGTTCTTTCATTATTTCCCTTTCTAGATCACACCACCTTGTATCTTCCGAATCCGAAACTCGTATTTTTTCCTATATGCGTCAACTCACCCGCTAAAAGTATCGGTAACATGGCCTCCGGGATCATATCCAACTCTACATATCCTTTAATCCCGGCTAACCACATTCTCCTCCCTTGTGTTGAGGAATATCTCTTTACATTGACACACGTATGGTCCTGCCGGACGATATCCGGGATCGGCCCATCCTCACTGCATTCTGATATAGTGTAGATATCTCGCAGGATCCCTTCATAACATTCCAACATATAGATCCTGCGACGGATGGCATTCCATATCGCTCCCATATGGAATGTCTCTTGAAATCCACCCTGATATTTTAATGTCAGAGGTGTTCGGAATACTAGCCTGTTCCGACACCCTTTTTTTCGTATCTGTCCCATACGGTATTCCACATAGTCCCCGATCGTTTGGATCTTGTAGTCCTCCATATAGATCATCCCTTCCGAAAAAAGCCGTTCCCTTTTCGTATTCGTCACCGACACGACCTCAAACCTGGAGTGTTCCTTCCCGATCCCTTCCCTCCCTAACGCGAAAAAAGCCTGCATATACTGGTTAAAATAAACGAGAGTCCGCCCAAATAAGATCATATCAAACTCAAGCAGATCACCTGCACAAAAACTCTTTCTCTGGTCCTCGCATTCCAATATATAACCGATGCTATCATCTGTTTTAACAAAATGCGGTATGATCTCATATCTGGAATACATCGTCCGTCTCACAATACACTCCGACTCAAGATCACACCGCTTACAATCACGATCTCTGACACAATTTGCCCGGAGCAGCATCTCACCCATCCCGCCCCTTAGAGCGGATACCTTTTCACGCGGGAGGATCGTATCCTCCAGGATCATCACCGTGAAATGCAGCTTTATATACCTGATCTTCAGGGCTTCCTTCGATCGCTGATCCATATACCACACGTTCTCCTTTGCACTCATACCTGCATCTCTTCTGTCATTTTCTGTTCCCGCTCATTTCCAGGGATGTTCTTGCTACCTGATACGCATCCTCAAGCGTCCCTGTCACACCTAAAAAACCCGCCATATGGCAAAATATCAGGCTCCCGATCCCTGTCAGCCTCTGAAGTTCCTTTTGGCTCATACCTCTCCATTTTTCCGGGAACGGGATCTTAGGTTTCATCTCATCCTCATCAGTAGGGACGGCTTGTATATTATAACCTCCGCGCATGGAAGGATAGATCACATACAAGATATCCCTGCCCTTTAGAGCGCCTTTCCACGGCATCGCATATTCGAGATATAATATCCCGTCTTCACAGTTTTCTGCCTTTTCGCATACGATCTCATACGCGCTCCTGGCTGCCCGGATCTGCCGAAAACGACATCCCAATATTTCTTTCGCATATCCAACTGCTTCCTCAAATGCATGTTCCGCCATCATCGGATCTTCCTGCCAGGTGAGATTCCGGTCTGCTATCGTAAGCGACAATAGATTCGGTCCTCCCGTATTGTCCGCCTGATCGATCTGCTGCACAAATTCTCTGTCAAATCTCTCCGCATCTTCCCGGCACAATATCTCCTCGCCAAATCTCTCCCATAAAAGCCCAAATGCCGCATACGGCACGCCATTCTCACGGATCCTCCTGTCTTTCTGATGATGATCAAAACTTCCTCCGCCTATGTCATAGACAATCCCTTTTTGTCCATCTGGAACAACTGGACCCCTTGCGATCTTTATCTCCGGATCCAATATCCTGAGCAGAGCTGTCGCAAACACGTCGTCCGCATGGAAGATGCCGCCATGCGTAAATCCCTCACCTATCTTCATTCTTCCCCCTCAGTTTTTTACATCATTATAAATTAATTGTTTTTATCTGTCAATTATTTAAAGCATTCTCTCTTCTCACATTTTTAGCTTTTATTTCGGCAGACTATCCCTCACACACAGCGCCCCGTACCCCACCTGCGCATTCGGATAC
>CAJTYN010000167.1 GCA_910584115.1 uncultured Lachnospiraceae bacterium | reverse complement strand
TGAAAGATCTATATTGAATTATGTGTCCGGTAAGAAGAGAGTGTGATGTCCATGTTCAGCTTTCACTCTCACTCAATCTTTTGCCTCTCCCTCAGATATTCCCCCGCGTCTTTCAAAAACCCCCCCACGATCATAACGACCACACCCCCCAAAGGAAACGCCGACACGATACTCACGCTCTGCAGATCATTCATCGGACTCTCCGCAAAGAGCAACCCCACCGGCAGCAAGATCAACAAAACACACCACATCAACTGCACGCCCTTATGGGGTTGTTCCCCCTCCCCCAGCCGATGGTAAGAATAGCAAGAAGCCGTCAAAGCGATGGAGTCAAACGAAGTCGCATAAAAAGCGATCATCGTCACCAACACGACAACGAGGACCACCGGCGCACAAGGCAGGGTCTTTATGATGGACACGATCAAGCCATACAGGTCGCCGGTCTGCTGATATTGCGCCACGAAGTCCGCCGCCCCAGTGACCTGCATCTTCATGGAATGATTTCCCAAAACGATAAAACTGAGTGTAGTGGACCCAACACCAAACGCATAGCCGCCCAGGATCGTCTGGCGGATCGTCCGCCCCCGGGAGATGCTGCCGATGAAGAAAGGTGCAGCCACGCACCAGACCATCCAGTAAGCCCAATAATAGATCGTCCAGTTCTGAGGGAAGCTGCTCTTTCTCAAAGGATCCGTAAACGTGGCCAAGCCAAAGAACTCTTGGACCATCTTCCCGAAGGAGGCGACACCAGTCTCGATGATGTAGCGCGTCCCGCCGCCAAAGAGCAGCACGAACGCGATGAGTCCGAAGAACAGATAGATACAGGCTTTTGCCAGGATCTTGATCCCTTTGATCCCGTGGAGCAGGGAATAGGTATAAATGGCGCAGGTCAGGAGCAGGATGCCGATGCTGATGGCGGTCCGGCTGATCTGTACATGGAACAGCTCGCTGATGATGCTGGACATGAGCGGCGTGGCGACGCTGAAAGTGGTCGCCGTCCCGGCCAGTAATGCGAATACGGCCAGCAGGTCGATGATCCGCCCGGGGATCCCGTCCGTGTGTTTTCCCAGGATGGGGCGGCAGGCTTCGGAATATCTCTGGCGGTCTTTTTTGCGGACGTGGAGCATGAAGCCGAAGGCCACGGCCAGCACCAGGTAAAATCCCCAGGGGATGAAGCTCCAGTGAAATAGAGGATAGACCCCCGCCCAATCCTGGAGGCTCTCCATCTCGGCCAGGTGCGGGTCGGAGGCGTAGAGAATCCATTCTGAAAAAGAATAGAACAGGATATCAGCCGCCAGTCCGCAGGTGAACATCATGCTCCCCCATGCAAAAAAAGAATACTTCGGTCTTTCATCCGGCGCGCCCAGGACGATGCTCCCATATTTCGACCCGGCGATGTACAGAGAGAGCAGGAAGATCCCCAGCCCGATGATCAGGTAATAGACTCCGAGGGTATCCCCGAAGAAGAAACGGATCTGACCAAGGACCTTGTTGGAGGCGTCCGGCGCGAAAAAGAACAGGACACACAGGGTCAGGATGATCCCCAGGGGGAGCAGTGTGAGCATCCAGTCGATCTTTTTTTCTTTTATTTCTGATGTTTTCATCTGTCTTTACCTCCGAGCTCATCTTCTACGATCTTACAGTAATCTTTGGCGTAGCGATACTGCCGCAGGGAGTATTCGCCAAATTCCACGCCCAAGGTCCGTTTGTATTCGCACCAGTTGCTCCACAGCAGGCCGCAGGCCGCGATGTAGCAGTAGATCTTAAGGCGCGTCTCATGGCTGCAGCCCTCGGGAAAATATGTGTCGATCAAAAGGTCCACATGGACTCTGTCGTACAGGGCATAGATGCAGAACATGGCGATGTCCACATGGGGATCTTGCATCCCGGCGTATTCCCAATCGATCAGCAGGGGCTCTTCTGCATCGTCGCCCTTCTCTATAAATAGGAAATTATCCGGTACGGCATCCATGTGTGTCAGGACTTTTTTGCCGGCGTGGGCGTCGATATAAGGTTTCAGGGCCCGTACGCGGGCGGTGGTCTTGGGGTGGTCGCTGTATGCGGAGGGTATCCCTTCCCATAATGTTTCATAAAGCTCGATCTGTCTGAAAATGTCAAAATCGTGGGCCACGGTCAGTTCCATCTCATGGAACGCGCGCAGGCGCCCCATGCACCTTTCCACATCTTTTTTATCAGATGGATCACAGACCCGCGCATCTTCCAGAAATCCGGTGATCTTATAGCCGCTTTCGGGATCGATGTAGAGGGGTTCGTCGCAGAGATTTTTTCCGGCGATGGTCTGGTATACCAGGGCTTCCTGCCTGCGGTCGATCAGGCGGTCGGTGCCTTCTCCCGGGATGCGCATGATGTATTTTTTTCCCTTGCAGGTAAAGAGAAAGGAGCGGTTGGTCATGCCCTTTTTCAGGATCGTGATGTCTGTGATCTCCTCGGGGACGGCCGCCAGGGAATGGCAGATGACTTGGATCGCATCTGTTTTCAAGTGGTCGGAGTCGTTGTCCAGTTCGCGGAGCTGCTCGTAGGTGTTGATCTCCACCACATCCGCGGAGTGGACCACCCGGGCCGTCACGATCATCTTGTCCTCGTGGTACAGGGCCTCTTCCCAGAAATATCCGTCGCAGCGGGGATCCTGGCTGAGGACTCCGATGCGTTCCCGGACGAGGGCTGCCTGTTCTTCCAGGAGGTAACAGATTCCGACCATGGCGTTTCCGCCGGTCTGATCCGGCACGGAGACCAGCTCCATCTTCCGGTTGACCCGGACGGAGCTGTCGTTCTCCACCAGGTCGCTGACCATGTACCAGGAATAGAGTTCATTGGACCGATACGGGTTTTGGTCGCACCAGATATCGCAGGGGATGACGTAGGAGTTGGAGAGGTGCTTCAGCGCCCGTTTGAGGGAGTGGAGGTTGTTCTTGGAGGCGTACTCCGGATTTACGACCAGCTCCACATCGAATGCGTCGATCAGGTATTCGTATCGTTCTTTCATAAAACCGACCACCACATAGATCTTCCGGATCCCGGCTGCGTGGAGCTGCCGGATCGTGCGCTCGATCAGGATCTCTCCGTGGACTTTTAACAGCCCTTTTGGGATCTCCGTGTTGATCGGCACCATGCGCATTCCGAAACCGGCGGCCAGGATGACCGCGTTCTTGGGGGCCTTGGCCCGAAATTCCGCGATGGCCTTGCCGGTCAGACGGACGTCACTGTCCAGATAACCGTCTCTCATGAGATTTTTGACAGAACGGTTCACGATCCCCAGGGAATGACCGGAGATCTCGGCCAGGATCCGCTGGTTGATGAATGGTTCTGTATATAATGCGTTCAGGATATCTCCCTCTTGTTTGTTCATATACTTAAAAATTTATCCTTTCATGAACTTGTGAAGAAATAAATATATGAACGATTATACCAGGATCCGCGGATTTTGCAAGGCCTTTTTCAGAGCATGTATCTTTCTGCGGGAAAAGCACCAAAAACGCCGGGGATCGCGATCTTCCCCGGCCACCTTAAAACGCTTTTTTTATTTGTGACAAATGCCGAAAGGTGGGATATGCTCTCTGAGGGCATCTCCCATCTTCCGGTGTCATATATCTGTGAGATCTATTCCCGATCCCAGATATCCCGCCAGTCTTTGGCGCCCTCCCACAGGAAGACCTGTCCTTTTATCAGGCGGAAGTCCCTGTCTGCCTTGCGGAGGATCTCCATTTCTTCGTCCGTCAGGAAATCTTCAGTGGTGCATTTGAGATTTGATACGTATTCGTTTTCAGATACGGAGAACGGGATCGGGACTTGTCCCCGCTGTACGGCCCATTTTACACAGATCGTGGCCGGGTGGCAGTTGTGCGCCTTGGCGATCTTTACCAGCTCGGGCATCTCGAAGGTGACCAGATCCCCGGGGGCGGTGTCGCGTTCGGGGCGGCAGGGCGAACCCAAGGGGCTGTACGCGATCGGCAGGATCTGGTGGGCCTTGCAGTAGTCGAAGAGCTTTGGCTGCTGGAAGGTGGGGCTGATCTCTACCTCAAGGATGACCGGCTTGATCCGGCACAGGGGCAGGATCTGTTCCATCTTCGTGATCGTCACGTTTGACATGCCGAGGCCCCTGACCAGGCCCATATCTGCCAGTTTCTCCATCTGCCGCCACACGCCCATGTATTCTTCCAGGGAAAATGGCACGTGGTCAGGGTCGCGGCCTTCTAAATGTGCACCGGGTCTGTGGTGGTTGGGGAAAGGCCAGTGGACCATGTAGATGTCCGCGTAGTCGATCTGCAGGTCGCGCAGGCTCTGGGCGCAGGCCACCAGCACGTCGCCGGGGCCGTGCATGTTGTTCCAGACTTTCGTCATGATCGTCAGGTCTTGCCGCTGTACCAGGCCCTCTTTGAAAGCGCGGGCGTAGACTTTTCCGATCTCTTTTTCGTTTCCGTAGGCGGCGGCCCCGTCGAAGAGGCGGTAACCGGCTTTGATCGCGCCGTAGACGGCGTCTGAGACTTGTTCCGGGCTGTATCTGTCGTTGCCGAAGGTACCCATCCCGATTCCGGGGATCACCATCCCGTTGCTCAGTCTCCGTTGTGGGATCAGATCTGGATCTATTTTTTCCATGATCGTACTCCTTTCATCTGTCAGATCTGTGCGTCTGACTGATAGTAATCTCTCAGGCATTGGTAGCCCGTGTCAAAGAGGCGTTTCTGTCGGTCGTAGACTTTTTTGTTGCTGAGATCGGGCCGGAATGTCTTTTCTTTTTTCACAAACTGGTCCACGACTGAGAAATCTTTAAATGCGCCCACGCCCACGCCGGCGATCACCGCGGCGGCGATGGAGGTGGCGCTCTCCACATTGTCCAGGCGGTGCAGGGGCGTTCCCAGGACGTCCGCCAGGATCTGTGAGAGCACATCGCCTCTTGCGCCGCCTCCGGTGAGCGTCAGTTCTGTGATCGGGCCTTTTTCACGCTGTGCCTGCAAGATCAGATCCAGGTTCATGGCGACGCCCTCCAGCACCGCGCGTACATAGTCGGCTCTCTCGTGCGCCATCCGTATCCCTAGGAAGCTGCCGGAAGTATCCGGGTCCCACCGGGGACTCCTCTCCCCTAATAGATAAGGAAGAAAGACGAGCCCTTTTGCCCCGGCGGGAGACTGAAGGACCAGCCGGTCCATGGCACTGTAGACAGATCCGCCAGTCTCCCGGGCGATCCGTTCTTCTTCCTGGCAGAGGGTGTTCTTGATGTAGGAGTAGGAGCTGCCCGCCGCCTGCATGGTCCCGCAGGGCATGTATTTTCCCGGGACCACATGGCCGAAACAGATCAGGGTCTTATCCTTATCCAGGAACACTTCGTCGGAGGTCCCCGCGATCCACGCGGAGGTCCCAAAGGAGAGGAACATCTGTCCGTCCTTGATGCTGCCGGCGCCCAGCGCAGAACAGGGGCCGTCCCCGCCGCCGCAGACCACCTGTGTCTCTCGGCGCAGGCCCAAGGCATCGGCCGCGGTCTTCGTCAGGGTCCCGATCACGTCTGAGGATGCGTGCAGTTCTGGGAGTTTTTCCCGGCCGATCCCGGCGGCGTCTAAGATCTCCTGGGACCACTCGGATCTTTTCAGATCAAAGGCATCTGTGCCGGAGGCCTCCGAGTAGTCGGTGACAGCTTCTCCTGTCAGGCGGCAGATGATGTAGTCCTTGGCCAGGAGCATCTTGTAGGTCTTTTCGTAGATTTCTGGTTCGTGGCCGCGGATCCACATGAGTTTCTCGATGCTGTAGCTGGCGCTGACGCGGTGGCCGTTGAGGGCGTACATCCGGTCGGCGCCGACTTTTTCTTCCAATCGCCGGGCCTCTTCCTGCGCTCTCAAGTCGGCCCAGATCATGGCTGGCCGTAATGCCCGGCCGTTCTCATCCACGACGATGCATGCCTGCATCTGGGAGGAAAAGGAGATCCCCAGGACATCTCCCGGGTCGACGCCTGTGATGATCTCCCGGGTGGCGGTGCAGATGGCTGCCCACCAGTCTTCGGGGTCTTGTTCCGCGTGATTTTTACCAAAAAAATGCACATCGTAGGGGACCGTATGGCTCTTGATCAGCTGTCCTTCTGTTGAAAACAGGGAGGCCTTGTTGCTGGAAGTCCCCAGGTCGTGTGCGATCAGATATTTTCCTGCGTATGTTCCCACATCCGTCCTTCCTTTCTCTGTTTTTTATGGGATGACGATGTATTTGCCCTCGGCCCGCAGACCGGGGTCGCGCAGCACATCTTCCAGCTCTTCCAGGCCGATGGTCCGGCAGATCATCGACTGCACGTCGATCAGTCCGCTGTCGATCAGCTGCAGCGCGCGCCGCTGTGTGCAGGGATTGATGAACGAGCCCATGATCGTCAGTTCTTTCTGGAAGATCGTAAAGGGCTTCAGGCTGATCTGGGCGTCCGGTCTGGTCAGCCCGAAGAGCATGACTTTTCCTTTGCGGCCCGCCAGATCTGCGGCCTGTTCCATCGTCGCGGGGAGTCCGGCGCATTCGATGACCGTGCGGATCCAGGTCATGCCCGCCTGGGAAAGGGCTTCTTTTACGTCTTCGTGGAGCGGGTCGATGC
>CAJTYN010000166.1 GCA_910584115.1 uncultured Lachnospiraceae bacterium | reverse complement strand
AAGGCGAGGGAAGGGAAAGAAAAAAAGAAGATCGATAAAGTGATCAAAGGCCCGGTAAAGACCAAAAAGAAAAATGATATCCAGAAGCTGGCGGACGTCTTCATCTCTGAAGATGTAGAGAATGTCAAGACGTATATCCTCATGGATGTGCTCGTCCCCGCGATGAAAAAGGCAATCTCCGATGTCGTGACGAACGGCATTGATATGATCCTATATGGGGAGTCCGGACGGAGTAAGAGGGGCACATCAGGTTCAAAAGTCTCTTATCGGAGTTATTATGACCGTGAAAAAGACAGGCACGGCCCACGGAACAGGGCGGCTTATGACTATGACGATATCATATTGGACAGTAAGGGGGAAGCGGAAGAGGTCCTATCCAAGATGGATGAGGTGATCGACACATACGGCGTAGCCAGTGTCGGCGACCTGTACGATCTTGTGGGGATCGATGGAAATTACACAGATAATAAATACGGATGGACGGATATACGCAGTGCCAGATCCGTGAGGGTCAGGGATGGAGGGTATCTCCTGAAACTGCCAAAGCCGTTACCGATCAATTAGGAGGACGTTCATGTACGAATGTGATGATAAGCTCGTATCCCACCCAGACCACTATCAGTCCGGATCTGGTATGGAAGTCATAGATGTGATCGAGGCATTCACTTCAGACCTGGCAGGGATCGAAGCGACAGATACAGGGAACATCATAAAATATGCGTGCCGTTGGAAGAAAAAGAACGGTGTACAGGATCTTAAGAAGATCATGTGGTATACGCAGCATCTGATCGACCATTTAGAAAAGGAGGATAAATAGATATGAAAGGAACAGAGATCATAGGACGTATAAATAAATCATTGAACAGGGCCGGCCTGAAGCTGAAGAAGCACAGCCCGGAGATCCTCATCGTGGCAGGTGTGGCCGGAGCTGTCGCCAGCGCGGTCATGGCGTGTAAGGCAACGACAAAAGTGAGCGGCATACTCGAACGGTCAAAAGAACATGTGGATACCATCCATGGATATCTTGAAAAGCCGGATAAGAAAGAAGAGTATACGGAAGAAGATAGTAAGAAGGATCTGCTCATCGTCTATAGGAACACAGCAGTCAATCTGGGTAAGCTCTATGCTCCGTCTGTGCTCCTGGGTATAGCATCCATCACTTGTATCCTGGCATCGAACAATATCATCCACAAGCGGAATGTAGCACTGACTTCAGCCCTCACGGTCGCGGAACAGAGGTACAAAGATTACAGGGGGCGTGTGGTAGAACGCTTTGGACAGGAGGTCGACCATCAGCTCCGGTATAACATCAAGGCAAGAGAGATCAAAGAGACTGTGATCGATGAGAACGGGGAAGAGAAGACGGTCACAAAGACGGTGGATGTAGCGGATCCGAATACATACAGCGACTATTCCCGTTTCTTTGACGAAGGATGCTCTGGCTGGGAAAAGGATCCCGAGTATAATCTTATGTTCCTGAGAGCGCAGCAACAGTATGCCAACGATATCTTGAGGTCCAGAGGGCACCTGTTCCTGAACGAGGTTTACGACATGCTCGGGATCCCGCGGACAAAGGCAGGACAAGTCGTCGGATGGGTCTACGATGAGGACAACGCAGTCGGGGATAATTTTGTGGATTTCGGCATCTACGATATCTATAGGGAAAAGAACCGTGACTTTGTGAACGGATACGAGCCTGTGATCCTGCTCGATTTCAATGTGGACGGCAACATCTTGGAACTCATATGAATGGATGGGATCTGCGGGATCGGTTCCGGTGATCCATATCGGAACATGTTCGACTACCCTTGGCTGCACGGTCTGAGCTGAGGGTAGTTCATATATAGGGGAGGTATATCAGATGTACAAGAAGATATTCATACCGGCGGTCCTGTGTACGGCCTTGATCTGTACGGCCTGTACAAGAGGGACGACGCCTGAAAAGACAGAGGCACAGGTCATGGATGTGACGAGCTATACAGCGGAGGCTGCTGTGGCACCGATACCGATCGTGACGGGGGATATCCTGTCAGAAAGGGAGATCGGCCTGATCGCATTGGTCACGATGGCTGAAGCGGAGGGGGAATGTGAAGAAGGAAAGAGACTCGTCATCGACACGATACTCAATAGGGTGGATCATGGATATTTTCCAGATACGGTATATGAGGTCATCTATCAGCCAGCGCAATTCTCGTCCATGTGGGATGGGCGTGCTGCGCGGTGCAGGGTGACGAATGAGATGATCGGTCTTGTGCGGGAGGAACTGGTATCACGTAGGGACAGGAATGTCGTGTTCTTTAACGCATATGGATACAGCGTTTACGGCAGGCCCATGTTCCAGGTAGGGAACCATTATTTTTCAAGCTATGAATAGGAGGAAAGTCATGAATAATACATTAGCACTCGTATCATATACGCTGTCGGCGTTATCAGGGATTTGAGTCGGCCGTAACGATACTGGACTATACGCTGGATTCGAAACGCAAACGTCATATCGTCGGGGGTATCCTGTTGAGCGTTTCACTGCTCTTTGGGGGATTGGCCCTTACGGCTATGACACTGGACATGGAGAGGAAGGGAAGATGAAGAACGGATCATGTATCGCTGCATTCGTCATAGGTGCAGCAGCCGGTTCATTGGTGACCTGGCATATCGCAAAGAAAAAGTACGAACGGATTGCACAGGAAGAGATCGACTCGGTAAAGGTCATATTTAAGAGTCATAAAGAGGACAGGGGGCAGCACAGGCTCACGCATCCTGTGGACCATGATGAGGAGATAGTGGATGGCAAGGGTGTCCTGGATTATCTGGAGAAAGTCAAGGAATCCGGATACGCCGGCTATCCTGATAGAGAAAAGGAGGCGGTAGATGATATGGATAAAGTAGAAAGACCATATGTGATCAGGCCGGAAGAGTTTGGAGAGTATGACGACTACGAGAAGATAAGCCTCACATATTATGCTGACGGGGTGCTGGCGGATGATGGAGACGAGCCTGTTGAGGACGTGGATGAGATCGTAGGTATCGAGTCCCTGGAGCATTTCGGAGAATATGAAGACGACTCTGTCTTTGTCAGGAATGACAGGCTTCGATGCGATTATGAGATCCTTCTGGATCATAGCAGCTATACGGAGGTATCTCATTGATGACAAAGAATGAGATGACAGAGTCATATTTTGGATGGATGTATCAGATCATATGTGACGAGGGACCATCCAGAGGCAGATCTTATGACCGTCTCCTGCGTTATCTGCATGATACGGATTTTACATATATCATCCCGATGGATGGGAACCGTGCGGAGGACGGTGTGGATCTTCGTTATCGGTTTGGATATGAGAATGGCTACAAGGGCGCTGTGATCAGCAGATATCTGGATGACAGGCCATGCAGCGTCCTTGAGATGATGGTCGCTCTGTGCATCCGCTGTGAAGAGCATATCATGGATGATCCGGATATCGGCGACCGGACAGGGAGATGGTTCTGGGGTATGGTCCGTAGCCTTTGTCTGGAGGAGATGGACGATAGGAGTTTTGATGAGGGATATGTGCATGAGCGGGTGTCCTGGTTCCTGAAACGGAGATATCGTAAGGATGGGAAAGGCGGCCTGTTCACGGTAAAGGATGCCGGGCGGGATATGCGGTCTGTTGAGATATGGTATCAGATGTGCTGGTATCTGGATGAGATATTGTAAAGGAGGAGATAACATGCGATGTTGGATTTTTTGATGATCGCGACACGGAGTAAGAAACGCGATGTGATAGAGGTCTATCCAAAATTCATCATCAAGAAGAGTTCAGACCTGATGATCCGAGGAGGTGATTTCTACGCAGTCTGGATCGAGGAGCGTGGGCTGTGGTCCACGGATGAACAGGATGCCTTACAGCTCAGAGACAGGGAACTTGATAGATATGGTGCGGAAAATCGTGATAGATCTGATGGGAACATCAGGATACTCCATATGTGGGACGCGGAGTCCGGGATGATCGACAGCTGGCATAAATATTGTCAGAGACAGATGCGGGACAACTTCGTCACATTGGACAATGGACTCATATTTGCGAATACCGAGACATCGAAAGGGGACTATGCCAGCAAAAAGCTCAGCTATGCACTCGGAGAAGGTGATATATCGGCATACGATCGATTGATGTCTACGCTGTATCTCCCAGAAGAGCGTCATAAGATCGAATGGGCGATCGGTTCCGTCGTATGCGGGGATTCGAGGAAGATCCAGAAATTCATGGTCCTGCATGGATCCGCAGGCACAGGAAAATCCACTGTCCTGAACATCATCACGCAGTTGTTCGAAGGATATTGTGAGACGTTCAGGTCAAAAGATCTCGGCTCTGTCAACAATACATTTGCTCTTGAGCCGTTCAAGTCAAATCCCCTTGTTGCCATAGAGCATGATGGTGATCTGTCGAGGATCGAAGACAACACACGGCTGAACAGTCTGGTGTCTCACGAAGTCATGACTGTCAATGAAAAGTTCAAGTCCGCATATTCCAACCAGTTCAGATGTTTCTTGTTCATCGGTACGAACAAACCTGTAAAGATCACGGACGCAAAGTCTGGACTGATCAGGAGGCTCATCGATGTGAGTCCTTCCGGAAACAAGCTGTCCGTAAAGGATTATGATGCGGCCGTCGAGCAGATAAGATATGAACTGGGGGCGATCGCATGGCATTGCCAGAAGGTGTATATGGATGACCCAGGGGCTTACGACACATACATCCCTATCGCCATGCTCGGGGCAACGAATGAGTTCTATAATTTTATGGAAGACTCATACCACATATTCAAAAAAGAAGACGGTACGACATTGAAAGCGGCCTGGGAGATGTATAAGAACTATTGTGATGATGCCAAGGCGTCATATGTCATGCGGAAGATGATATTTAAGGAGGAACTGAAGAACTATTTCAGGGAGTATACGGACGACAGGATGACACTTGAGGATGGATCCAGACCATGGAACTATTATTCTGGGTTCAGGACAGAAAAGTTCAGAGGACGGCTGGATGATGTGCCGGGTCACACAAAAGAGTATCGGATCGTATTTGAAGATATCCCGTCCATATTTGACAGAGAATGTGCGGGATGTCCTGCACAATACGCAACAGAAAAAGGGACCCCATCCCAAAAATGGGACACTGTGGATACGGAGTTGTCGGATCTGGACACATCCAAGACTCATTATGTGAAAGTGCCCGAAGACCATATAGTGATCGACTTTGATATCAAGGATGAGGATGGGGAAAAGTCATACGAGAGGAACATAGCAGCCGCGAGCAGATGACCGCCGACTTATGCTGAATTCAGCAAGAGCGGGAAAGGCGTGCATCTCCACTATATCTACACAGGGGATGTGACGAGATTGAGCCGCGTGTACGATGCAGACATAGAGGTCAAAGTCTTTACCGGCAAGAGTTCGTTGAGACGGAAGCTGTCGAGATGTAATGACTTGCCGATCGCGAGGATCAGCTCGGGGCTGCCGCTGAAAGGAGGAGATAAGATGATCGATCATGACGCTATGATGAGTGAGAAAGGACTCAGGAAACTCATAAAAAGGAACCTGAACAAAGAGATCCACCCCGGGACGAAACCAAGCATCGATTTTATCCATAAGATATTGGAGGATGCGTATACCGGTGGTCTGAGCTATGATGTGACGGATATGCGCAATGCGATATTGGCATTCGGGGCCGGGAGCACCCACCAGTCGGAGTATTGTATCAAGCTCGTGAACAAGATGCACTTCAAGTCGGAGGATCCGTCCGAAAATGTGGAGGCGGAACGTGACGGGCTCGTGTTCTATGATGTAGAGGTCTTCCCAAATCTTTTTCTTGTCAATTGGAAGGCGGAGGGTGAGGGAAAACCGGTGGTACGCATGATCAACCCGTCCCCATCAGAGATAGAAGGGTTGATGCGGTTCCGTTTGGTCGGATTTAATTGCCGGAGGTACGATAATCATATCCTGTACGCACGGCTCATGGGGTATTCGAATGAACAGCTCTACAACCTGTCTCAGAGGATCATCAATGGCAGCGCGAACTGTTTCTTCGGGGAGGCTTATAATGTCTCTTATACAGATGTATATGACTTTGCGTCAGCAGGCAATAAGAAGAGCCTGAAGAAACTGGAGATCGAGATGGGCATCCATCATAAGGAACTCGGCCTGCCGTGGGATCAGCCGGTCCCTGAAGAATTATGGCCGAAAGTCGCTGAATACTGCGATAATGATGTGATCGCCACAGAAGCGGCCTTTCATTACTTATCCGGGGATTGGACGGCCCGACAGATATTGGCGGACCTGGCAGGTATGAGTGTGAACGATACGACGAATACGTTGACCACCCGTATCATATTTGGGAAAGAACGTAAGCCTCAGGGCCGGTTTAACTATCGGGATATGTCAGTACCGGTGTTCGATCTGGATGAGGAGACTTATCAATTCCTTGCTGCCACGGCTCCGGAGATGATGGAGCGGACACATGGAGAAGCCGGGAGCCTACTGCCATATTTCCCAGGGTATGAGTTTGAGAACGGAAAGTCGACTTATCGGGGGGAAGAAGTCGGGGAGGGC
>CAJTYN010000165.1 GCA_910584115.1 uncultured Lachnospiraceae bacterium | reverse complement strand
ACTGGTAAATAGAATGTACTTTTCTGCGAGAAAAGTACCAAAAGCGCCGGGGGATCGCGATTTCCCCCGGACCCCTTTAAAACGCTTTTTTTGAAAAGGCGAGGTTTTTATATATCTTTTAGGTTTTAAAATGTGTTTTGGAGCGGAATGTATAAAAAAGAAAGCGCCCCCTGTTCCGTCAAAAAGGGCAGGGATGCGGCGCGATAAGGAGGAGGTACACATGAAAGACCGTGAGGAATATGATGTTGAGCGCAACATCCAGTTTAACATCCTGACACCTGAGATGAAGGAGAAGATCAATGAGGGCGCCCTGACGATCCTGGAGGATATCGGGATGAAAGTCTCGGGCGAGCGTACGTTGGCGAAGTTTGCTGAGAAGGGCATCACGCCTGACGAGGACGGGATGTTGAAGATCCCCCGTTCCCTGGTAAAATGGGCGTTGGATGTTGTGCCGAAGGAACTGACGTTATACGGGATGGATGGAAATCCGCGGATGCAGATCGACGGATCTAACCGTGTCTACTTCGGTACGCATAATGATATGAACGAGATCGTGGACTACAAGACCAACAAGTCCCGTCCCATGCTGCTCAAAGACATCGAAACGATGTGCAAGATCGCCAGCAACTGTGAAAATATCGATTTCGTACTGTCTGTGGGCCTGATCGACGACGTGGATCCGCGCATCCAGTCCCAGATGGCGTTCATCGAATCCTGTAAATACATGGAGAAGACGATCAACTTCTCTACAAACGACGTGGACAGCCTGCAGGAGATCATCGACATCGCGGCTGAGCTGGCCGGCGGCCATGATAAATTGGTAGAAAAGCCGTTTATCTTCAATTACTGTGAACCGATCCCGCCGCTGACCCATCCTTTCGAGAGTACAGAGAAATTATACGTTGTCGCTTCCAACGGTATCCCGACTGTATACATGCCGTACTGCATGATGGGCGGGACTGCGCCTATGGACCGTCCGACCACCCTTGCACAATGCTTCGCGGAGATCTTGTGCGGGCTCGTGATCACCCAGCTGATCCGTGAGGGCGCGCCGTATATCGCGGGTTCCATGCCTTCGATCATCGATATGCAGTCCACGATCGCCAGCTATGCGTGTCCGGAATTCCACATGATGGTGGCAGCTTCCTCTGAGATGGCCGATTACTATCACCTTCCGTTCTACGGCACCTGCGGCGCATCCGACGTCCGCACATTTGACCAGCAGTCTGCGGGGGAGATTTCCTATCAGATACTCTCAACCCTTCTCAGTAAAGCGAATATCGTCCATGATATGGGTCTGCATGACCATTGTGTGAACATCTGCCCCGCGGCTGTTATCTGGGCAAATGACAAGATCAATGGCTTCAAGAGCTACCTGCGCGGCGTACAGGGCGACATCGACCTGGATCTGATCCGCGACGTGGGCGCCGCCGGGAATCACCTGAGTGAGGACAATACCCTGGAACGTTTCCGTGAAGAAGTATGGTATCCGGAGATCGAGACACGCCGCAATGTGACGACAGAAGAGTCCGAACTGTACGGGCGCATCGTAGAACGCATCGATACCATCCTCGCAGAAAACCCAGGCTCGAAGCTGTCCCAGGAGCAGTTGGATTTCCTGGATAAAAAATCAAAAGAATTTTTAGCTCGTGTTCAGGCATAAATCTTAGAAACCGGAGAAAAAGGGCGCGTTCAGGCGTCCTTTTTCCGTTGATGAGGAGGAGAAGGTATGACACATGACGAACAGATCGTAGAAAAGATCCACCAGAATACATTGCGTATCTTAAGTGAACTGGGCATCGCCTTCAAGTCGGAACGGGCATTGGAGACACTTGCCCAGGGAGGCGTGCGGGTAGAAGGAGAACGGGCATATTTCACCGAAGAACAGGTGATGGATGCCGTCGACCTTGCGAAAAAGGAATTTACCGTATATGCGCGCAACAGCAAGTACGATGTACACATGAACACAGAGGATCTGTATATCACGCCGGGATACGGCAGCCCTGGAGTCTGCGAGCCGGACGGCACGGTGCGCACGGCGGTCTATGATGATTTTCTGAAACTGGCGGTGATCGTGCAGGAGAGCGACGCGTTCTCTATCAACGGCGGGATCCTGGCACAGCCTTCCGATATCGAAGCGTCGATCTCGGCGGAGGCCATGGTCTACGCGACCCTGTGCCGCTCGGACAAAGCGCTCTTTTCCGTATGCGGCGGCGGTGAGCAGGCGGAAAATATCATGGAGATGCTGCGGGTGGTCTTTGGCGGGAGTATCGAGGACAAGCCCTGCAGCTTCAATCTGATCTCAACACTGAGTCCGCTGGGGATCACCCATGAGGCGCTGGAGACGATCGAAGTCTGCGCGAAGAACGGACAGCCGCTGGTCTTGGCGCCTGGACCCATGGCGGGCGGCACTGGCCCGATCACGCTGGCGGGCAATGTGTCCCTGGCTAATGCGGAGATCTTAGGCACGAACGTGTACGCCCAGATGATCCGTCCGGGGACGCCGATCATCTATGGATTTGCGGCGACCGTCAGCGATATGCGGAGCATGCACGTATCCAACGCCTGTCCGGGCTTCCTGAAAGAAGCGCGCTATGGGGCGCTGATGAGCAAGAGATACGGATTCGCCTGCAGGAGCGGCGGCGGTATGTCAAACGCGGGAGGACTGACGGCACAGGCGGGCGTGGAGAGTGCCATGAGCATGTTCGAGTCCTTCAGTGAAAAAGCCAATCTGGTCATGCACGCCACCGGATCTCTGCATTCCTTTAACACGGTGAGCTTCGAGAAATTCCTTCTGGATATCGAGACGTATGACCGGATGCGGTATTATTTCAGCGAACTCGCTGTGGACGAGGATGCCCTCGCTTTTGACGCCCTGAAGGAAGCCGTGGAAGAGGATGAGACATTCATCACGGCGGAGCATACGTTCGAGCACTGCCGGACGGAACCCTGGAACAGCCAGGTATCCCTCCACGGGACCAGCAATGGGGAACCAAACGGCGAACTCTACGCTTCGATACAGCAGCGGATGAAAGAGATGCTGGACGGCTACCAGGCGCCGGCGCTCGCGCCTGAGAAACGCAGCGGCCTCGATCAGATCATGCGCAGGCTGGGGATGAAGGAAGAGGATATCGCCAGGACTTAACACACGGAAAGGAGGAGGCATGAGTAAAGAGCAAAAACAACAAGAGGATTATGAAGTGCAGGCAACAGATGCAAATGAAAACGGGGGTAAAGGGATCAATTTAACACTGAAACAAGCCATAGAGAGAGGGATACGGCCTGCGGTCATCCTGGTGCCGCTGATCATCTTCGTTACGCTGATCGGGATTGGGATCGTGGACTCAGGGACATTCCTGACGATGCTGAACGCCTTTTTCACCTCCCTGATGGTCAACGGGAGCTGGCTGGTGAGCATCGGTACGCTCAGCTTCGTGCTGTTCATGGTGTTCATCCTCGTCCATCCGATCGGAAAAGTAAAGCTGGGCGGAAAGGATGCAAAGCCGGAATACAGCATCTGGAACTGGTTCGCGATCTCCCTGTGCGCCGGGATCGGGACGGGGATCGTGTTCTGGGGAGCTGTGGAACCCATGCGGTTCGCGGTGGCGCCGCAGCTGAGCACGGGGATCGAGCCGAATACACGGGACTCCGTGATCTGGGCGCTATGCAAGAGCTATCTGCACTGGTCCTTCGCGCCGTACGCCACGTACATCGTCTTCGGTGTGATCATCGCCTATGCATACTATAATCTGCATAAAAATTATTCGATCAGCTCAGGATTTGCGCCCATGATGCCGAAGACTTCGGAGAAGACCTGGTTCAGGGGCATCATCGATACGCTGACCGTGTTCGCGATCGCAGGCGGCGTGGCCGGCTCATTAGGGTATGGGCTCCTGCAGATCGGCAGCGGGTTGAATACCGTGTTCGGCGTTCCCCAGGAGACGCCGGTGTATATCGCCATCTGCGTGGTGATCGTGGCAATCTACAATACATCCAGTATCACAGGTATGGACAAAGGGATCAAATGGCTCAGCGATAAGAACGCCTGGATCTTCCTGCTGCTGATGCTCCTGGCCTTTGTCGTGGGGCCCACCCAGTGGATCTGCAACCTGCTGGTAGAGTCTGTGGGATCGTTCCTGTCCACATTCGTGGAATCCATCACGGCTGTCTCCGCTTTTACGGACGCAGGCGAGGTCGTGGGGAGTGTATGGCATAAGGCCAGCGAGCTGTGGCCCCAGTGGTGGGACGAATATTATTTCGTGGATTTCCTGAGCTTTGGTCCGATCACAGGTCTTTTCCTGATCAAGCTGGCGAAAGGCCGGACCCTGCGGGAATTTGTCGTGATCAACTGGGTCGTGCCGTCTGTCTTCGGCATCATCTGGTTCGCGATCTTCGGCGGACTCTCCCTGGATATCCAGTACAACTATGCGGCGTATGCGGGACGCGTGGATCTGGAAGGGTGTGCGAGCCTGTTTGATTATATGCAGCAGTTCGGCAACGAGGCCATGATGCTGAAAGTCATAGAAGCCATGCCGCTGGCTGCGATCCTAAAACCGATCATCCTGCTCCTGATCATCTTGTCCTTCGTCACGCTGGCGGACTCCATGACGTCCACCGTGTCGCTGATGACGATCAAGAACAACATCGGCGTCAACGAAGCGCCGGCCCAGATCAAACTGATGTGGGGCCTGATCATGGGTGCGACTTCCTTAGTATTTACCCTGACAGGAGGTCTGGACGGGATCAAGATCGTAAAGACCATCGCGGGCTACCCCATATTGATCGTGGGATTGGCGATGATGATCTTGTTCCTCATATACGTGGTCAAGCATGGCAAGAGTAAGGAAGTAAAAGATATGATGATCGACTAGGAAGTGTCTGAAAACCGCTTTCTGTAAGATGTATTCAATATTTTGCGGGATATCTGTTCCGATCAAGGAGTCATAGCGGACTATGACCGATGGGATCCGGGGCGGATATCCCGCAAAATGGATGACGCAGATCGCGGAAATAGGTTTTCAGACACGAAAATGTATCTAAATGGGTATGTATAGATCTATGTAAGGAGGGTTAGGTTATGAAGAAGAGATCTTGGTTATCAAAAGCGGATCCTTGGGTTGCGGTTCCTGCGCTGGTGATCCTGTTGTCCATCATCGCATGGGCGCTGGTCGACGCGGAGGGGATGGCCAATGCCGTGAACGCGATCTTCGCTGTTTTGACGGATAATCTTGGATGGTTTTATTTGTTTGCAGGGCTTGCGTTTTTGGGCTTTTGTGTCTGGCTGATCATTGGGCCGTACAGAAATGTGAGGCTGGGAAAAGATACGGACAGGCCACAGTATTCATTTTTCTCCTGGTTTGCTATGATCGTAGCTTGCGGCTACGGGGTAGGGCTCGTGTTCTGGGGAGCGGCGGAACCGCTGACTTTTCTTCAGACACCTCCGGGAAATATCGAGCCGATGAGCGGTGAGGCTGCCGTACGTGCGCTGGCGCAGGCGTTTTTCCATTGGGGTTGGACCCCGTGGGCGATCTATATGATCTGCGGTGTCACGATGGGGTATTTTATCTTCAGGAAAGGGATCCCGCCTTTCTTCAGCAGAGCGCTCCAGCCGATCTTTGGGGATAAGACGAAGAGTAAGTATTTTCGGATCCTGGATGGGTTCATGGTCTATGGAGTGATCGGAGGCGTGACCACGGCGACAGGGCTTGGGATCTTGCAGCTCGCGTCCGGGCTGAACCGGATCTTTGGGATCCCTGAGAATGATCTGACGTATATCATCATCGCGGTCGCATGGGCGACATTATTTACATGCAGCGCGGTCAGCGGTATCGATAAAGGGATCAAGATATGCAGCGATATCAATATCCCGCTGGGGATGATCTTGTGCGTCGCCGTATTTTTGCTCGGGCCGACTTCTTTCATATTAAACCTCACTGGCAGCGGCGTGGGTGAGATGTTAAAAGAATTTTTCAGCATGTCCCTCTGGACGGATCCGGTCGATAAGAGCGGATTCCCGCAGAGCTGGACGATCTTCTATTGGGCGTGGTGGATCGCTTCGGCGCCTTCTACAGGGCTGTTCGTGGCTGCTATATCGAAGGGACGTACGATCAAGGAAGTCGTTGTCGTGCACCTTTGCGCGGCGCCCGTGGCGACATGGCTCTGGTTCGGGACATTTGGCGGCACGGCGATGTATCAGGAATTATTCCAGAAATTAGGTCTGGCCGCACTGATGAACGAGAAAGGCACCCAGTCGGTGGTGTTCGATATGCTCGCAAATATGCCATTAGGGAAGATATTATCCGTATTATTTGTCGTTTTGATCTTCCTGTTCCTGTCGACGACCGTGGATTCATTTTCCTATGTCTGCGCACAGATGTCGACACGGGAAGAAGAGGAGCCGAATGATCCATCGAAGCCGCTTCGGGCATTGTGGGCAGTGGCAATCGCAGTGCTCGCGATCACATTGATCTTAGTGGGCAAGAGTCAGATCAGCAGTCTGCAGCTCTCTTCGGTGGTCGCATCGATCGTGATCATGCTGGTCATGATCCTTCTGTGTGTAGCGATGGGGAAGGATCTTCGGAAAAATGAAAAAAAGACGGAGGAGCCAGCACAGATCGCGCAGCGCAT
>CAJTYN010000164.1:3020-6667 GCA_910584115.1 uncultured Lachnospiraceae bacterium | reverse complement strand
TGGCTCAGGCAAACCAGGTACCGCAGAGCGTACTGCAGCTGTTACAGTAATCAAACAGAGTTTAAAACAAGATCAAAAAAGGCGTCATATTTCCGGCCAGGGTTTTCCCTGGCCGGGAATTTCTGTATACAGATATTTACTTTGAAAGTCCCGGCAAGCGGCAGGACGATGGGCAGACTTATCTGCACACTCGGCCTGACATTTGACGGACTGACCTGTTAGGAAAAGGAGACTATCATGCGTCCACAATTGACCATATCGTTGTTAGCATCTAACCACATCCATGCTGTCCGCAGATGTCTGGATTCCCTGGTCCCCATACTCATGCGGATCCCCAGCGAGCTGATCGTCGTCGATACCAGCGGTAAAAAGCCGATCCGGGAGCTGGTGTGTCAGTATACAGATCATGTCGTGCCGTTTGAGTGGTGCGATGATTTTTCGAAGGCGCGGAACGCGGGGCTTAAGGAAGCGCACGGCGAGTGGTTCATGTTCATCGACGATGATGAATGGCTGGATGATGCGGAGGCGATCATCACGTTCTTTGCCAGCGGAGAATATGAGGGATATCGGAGCGGCACTTATATGGTGAGAAATTACACCAACTGGTCGGGGACAGAGTATGTGGACGCGTACGTCGCGCGTATGGTCCGGATCACTCCGGAAACGAGATTCGTCAATACGATCCATGAGTATATCACGCCTTATGAGGGGCCGGTCAGACAGTTCCCCATCTATGCCCATCACTATGGTTATGTAAAAAACAACAATGTGGACACGAAGACATTGCGCAATGTTCCCCTGTTGGAAAAGGAGATGGAGAAGAAGGCATTTACCGCCCACAACTATCTGCAGTTCTGCCAGGAATATCTGTCCAACGATCAATACGAAAAAGCGGAGGACTACGCATGGAAGTGTCTGGAGTTGGAAGGGGAGGACATAGAAAAGGAAAAAAGCTGGTGTCTGGCCCATCTGCCCTATCTGATAAGCAGACAAGGAGATCATGAGCGTGCGATAGAGACGGGGAAACGTATGCTCAGGCATCCGTTGTGTTCAGAACTTGCGTCCCTTCGTGTCTACCAGCATCTGATCGGTGCCTGTGAAAAAATGAAAGGGCACGACAAAGATATCATCGTTTATGCCAAAAGCTACCATGGCGGAGTCCGGCGCATGGATGCACGTCCGGAAGAATGGTTCCGGCAGTCCATGGGCGCGCTGGGAGAGCAGCAGGCGAAGAGCGTGGAGAATAGGATCTATATGTCCGGGCTGCAGGCGGCGATCCGGATGAAAGACGAAAGATCTGTCAATACTTTTCTTCAGTGGTTCCCATGGGGGACGGATGAGATCGAGAAGTTCTACACGTCTTTTTATACCTTGGTGCAAGATCCGGGGGACGGGGATTTCTTTCGGGAGCAGTTGGCCGGATCGGGGATCGAGGATGGCTTTGTCTTTCTCGTCAAAGCACAGGCCGAGTGGGAAGGCGGCGATCTCGAGGCGGCGCGGAGGTTCCATGGATCTGCGGCGTCCAGCAGCAATGCCATCGTCTTACGGGAAGCGCTCCTGCTGTCGTTCCGGTCGATGGGAAAGATCTCGCTGGAGCCGTTGATGGAACGTCTGGATGTGACCCAGTGGCCATATATTTCAGAATTTATCGCATCCCAGGCGGAGATGGATGTTCTGGCAGACTGGATAAAGATCGCGGAAGGATATCTGCCGGGATCTCCGGTACAGGCGCTCGCTCTTTTGACCGCTCTGCAGGAGAGGCTCCTGATCGAGGGTGTTTCACAGGTCAGCGACCAGGATCTGCTTTCGGAGATGGGGCGATATTGTAAATGGGTCTTGCAGTATGGTATTTTCGTATACAGGGATCAGATGCGCGTACCGGAGGGTCTGAGCCTGATGCCTAAGAAATACCGCTTCGCCCTGCAGATGGAGCAGGTGTTCCGCGACCTGGAAAATGCAGATCAGCAGGGAACTCTGCGGGGACTGTATCAGGCGATCGGCATCTATCCGTCTCTGTGTGGAGCGATCCGCCGTATGCTGCCGGTCATCGAAGAAGAGCTGGAAAAGGCTGGTCGCCCGAGTGAATTTGAGGCGCTGGGCGCGCAGGTGAAGCAGATGGTCCGTGACCTGATCCAGGAAGGGCGGTACATCGATGCCATGCCGCTCATACAGCAGCTTTCTTCATTGATGCCCAGGGATCTGGAGGTGCTGCGGCTGAGACAGAGACTTTATTCAGAGATAAAGTAAACCTGCATGCGCCCGGAAGCGAACGCGCTGCCATACATGGAAGCCTGGCGGGCGCATTGGGCATCCCTGAATATATGCCGCCTATCTGGCGGCGGATCTTTAAAGTAAACGATGGGAAAGGATGGACAGGCAATGTACCATATTTTGATGATCACCTGGATGTGCTTCGGGCAGGACGACCTTTATCAGGCGTTTCTCCGTCTGGGTCATAAAGTATCGACCCTCCCGCTGCCGGAGGAAGGGCACAAACGTGTGGACGAAGAATATATCGCAGGGCTTAAACAGGAGCTGGACAGCTTGAAACCGGATTTCGTATTCACATTTAATTTCTTTACGACCATCGCCCAGGCATGCAGAGATAAGGGCTGCAGATATATCTCATGGATCTACGACAGTCCGTACAGCAAGATGCTCTACCCAGAGGTACTTTATGAGACAAACTATGTCTTTGTATTTGACTCCTATATGTGTGACCATATGAGGAAGCAAGGCGCCGAGACTGTGTATTACGCCCCGCTGGCGGTCAATCCGCAGCGGATGTGTTCGGTCCCCATTACGGAGGAAGACAGGGAGCGCTATGAGGTGGATATCTCGTTTGTCGGCGCGTTATATAATGAAAAGTATCGTTTCTTCGAACGTCTCTGTAGCAAGTCCGATCCCTATACGATCGGATATCTGGAAGCGCTCATCATGGCGCAGACCGATGTATACGGATACGACATCATGGAAAAATGCTTGACAAAAGATATCGTGGAACGGATCGAGCGGAGCATGCCCTATGAAACACCAGAAGGCTTTCTCGCGCCGGCATCCCATATCTACTCGAATTACTATCTGGCCAGAAAGGTCACCGAGATAGAGCGCACATTCATGGTGGAGATGCTGTCTGAAAAGTTTCAGATGTATCTGTATACATTGGATGAGAATGTGAAGGTGGGACGGGCTGTGAATAAAGGGAAAGCTGTTTATATGGTCGATATGCCGAAGATCTTTCGCTTGAGCAAGATCAACATGAATGTTACCGGAAAGAGCATCCACACAGGGATCCCGCTCCGGGCCATGGACATCATGGGGTGCGGCGGCTTTTTGCTCACGAATTTTCAGGAGGATTTTTTCCGCCATTTTGAACCGGATGTGGACTTCGTCTATTATACCAGCTTTGAAGAGATGCTGGATAAGGCGGCGTATTACCTTTCACACGATGAGGAAAGGGAAAAGATACGCCGGTCAGCATTGGACAGGATGATGAGGGAACATACATTCGAAGTTCGGATAAATGAGATGTTCCAGATCGCGGCTGGATGACCATAGATAAGAAAAGGGGAAGGATGTATGGAACAGCAGGAATTTGTCAGATGGATTTCAGATTATGGGATGATATCTGAGATGGTGAAGATCTA
>CAJTYN010000164.1:0-2920 GCA_910584115.1 uncultured Lachnospiraceae bacterium | reverse complement strand
GTTTGTCAAGATCGGTATCGAGGAGGCGGCGATATCCGCCCTGCTGGGAGCGAAGAGACGGATCCGGGAAGATTTTCCGGGTCTTGCTGTCTGTACACATCATATGATGAGCGATATGTGGGAGATCCCCCGGCTGATCGATGAGATCCATCCGGGATATCGCTTTTTTATCCGCCATCATCTGCATTCGGGGGATCCGGAGACTGTCATATATGCGCTCCCGCCGGAAGAGAAAGCGCCCACGCCAAGAAAGGGAGGCAGGCGTATCGTGGCGTTGTCCGTGGATGAAGGGTGGACAAATGTCCAGCTGGTTAAAGAATGCGGCGCGATCCCGTATCTTTTATACAAAAACCATGGGTTTGACGCCAGGATGGCGGGCGGGCGCAGGGATGAGGATTATTTTAACCTGGACAATATCAAGGGTGTAAAAATGGATTTCCTATCAGACGGCGGGGAGCAGGTAAAGATAGAGTATCTGAAAGAAAAGGCTCCAGAGATCGATTGTCTGCTGCTGCGGGGACCATATCCCACGTACTATCCTCTGGCGGATATTTACAAGGCATATGCTCCGGATGGTAAGATATGCCTGCTCCTGGATGCCAATGCGGGATGGATGGATAGGATCACGTGGACGGATCCTCATTTTATGAGATTTATGGATCAGTGTGATGTGATCTGTTCGTCCGGGCGTACGATGCAGCGGCATTTAAATGAGAAATGGCCGTGGGAGATCGAGTATATCCCCAATGGTTTCTATGCGTATACGGGCCGCGATCCGGTCTATGATCCTGACCGGAAGGAGAATGTCATCTTGACGGTGGGGCGGCTCGGGACAGCTCAAAAGGCGACAGATGTATTGTTGGAGGCGTTTGCCAAGATCGCGGAGGAGATCCCGGATTGGGAACTGCGTCTCGCGGGCAGTATGCACCCGGAGTTTGAAAGTTATCTGGAATGGTTTTGGATGAGATATCCGGCGCTCAAGGGTCGTATCCATTTCCTGGGCGGTATCGGGGATCGGGAAACCTTGTACCGTGAGTATGAGAGAGCGAAGATCTTTGCGCTGCCGTCTGTTATGGAAGGAGGGACTCCGAATGTGGTCGCGGAAGCGCTCTATGCGGGCGACGCCATTGCTGTAACGAAGATCGACGAGTACGAGGATGCGACGGACCGGGGACGCTGTGGTCTGGCCGCGGATATCGGGGATGTGGATGGATTTGCGGATATCCTGCTGCGGCTGTGCCGGGATGCGGAGCTGGAGGAGATATGCAGGCGTTCGTATGTGTATGCAAGGGAAAATTATGATATGGAGCGGATCGTGGCGCGGCTTCATTATCTGCTCTTTGGAGAGGAAGGGTAGATATGGGGAGTTTCAGATGGAGGGACAACAGATTTATCTATGAGGAGCAGGGCGGGGTAAAAGTTCTGCTGGATTGTACGGATTTTCTGGCGAACAAGAGCAGGATATCCATGCACAGGCTTCCCGGATACGAGGCGCTGCCGATCATACCGGACCTGATCGGCAGCGCGTTGGATGCGATGAGGCAGGAAGATGAAACGAAGCTGCTGGCAGCCGCGCTGCTGGATACGCTCCTGGTCCGTTATCTGATCCGTTCATCCCAGCCGCTCCATGTACTGGAATATGGCTGTCAGGACGGGGTGCTGAGCGCTCAGATGGCAGGATTGATCGGGGCGTTTAACGAGGCTTCTTCTTTTGTATGCGCCTATGATGCCATGGAGACGGGCTGGCTGGAGCGGATCTCCAAGGTGGAGAAGCTTCCGAAGATCAGTTATCTTGCGGGAGATTTTGGTCATCTGCAGCTGCGGCAGAGATATTTTGACATCGTTGTCATCAATGGTTCTGTAAACTATACGGATCCGCTCGCGGTCTTGGAGGATGCACTGGATCTGGTGACGGAGGAGGGCGTGATCTTGTGCTATGTGGATCATACACCGCTTCTGGAGAGTACGTTTAAACTGTTTTTTGAGGAACGGGAAGAGTATACAGTTTCTCCAACAGAGAAGGTATTGCTCGCGAAAGCGGGTGACAGATGCTGGGAAAACGCAAAAAAGGGCAGTCTTGAGAGGCGGATACAAGAACATCTGAGCATGGCGGAGAGCATCCTTCAATGTGGGGATAAAGAAAAAACGCAGATCGCCGCGCTGATCGAAAGTCTGCGGCAGGACGGTAAAAGAGCGGCGCAGCAGGGGCTGGTAGAGTTAAAAAAACAGATATTGGAGCAAAAAGAGCGGCTGATCACATTAAGAGTCTCTCTATAAAGTATTGAGGCGCAGGAGTCCCTGATAGTAATGGTTGCTGCGCCTTTTGCGATGCTGAGGGCGAGAGTGGGAAAGGGGCAGTCTGTGCGATTGAAAATTCAGAAAAGAAGGCTGATAATGGGCGAATAGACTGCCGATGCAAGGCTATATCTGTCATTATATTGATCTTGCATCTATTATACATGATCTTAGTTCAGAAATCAAATAAAAAGATCATTATAAATATTAACATTTGATGTATACGGTCGAAAATATTAATAAAGGTTTTATTTGGCAGCAAACTGGAAAGCTTGGGAGGAGTGTCTGTCTCAGGCTGGACATAGGGTGTCAAAGATAGCCAGGGAAAGTCCGCCCTACAGTTTACAAAGATGGTCGAAGGTGGCTATGAGGGAAAGAAAACGTCAAAGATCATGAAAAACAACCTTTTTTTAGATGGATTTTTGACGCATCTTTTGACAGTTCATTTGCTATACTTCATTTAAGCTAAAGAGCGCTTAGGATTTGGCCAATTTATATATTGCGGTGCGGAACCTTGTGTAGTATAATTCAATAAACTATAAAGGGAAATCTTCGGATACTTTACCTCATAATACGCATTATGAGGTAGAATACGAGATCTTCAGAAATGGGGCACGGCAAGATG
>CAJTYN010000163.1 GCA_910584115.1 uncultured Lachnospiraceae bacterium | reverse complement strand
TTTTTATCTCGGATGATAAAGCTGCATCCGCAGAACAGACAAAACAACAGGAAACAGACGGATATGGCTGGACAAAAGAAGATCATCAAAGATTTAGAGCATATACTTGGTCTATATCAGACGAATATGTTTCAAATTATAAAAAAATTTCTTTGGATAAATGGAGATATGAGAGATTTGATGACGAAGGGAAGATCATGGTGAGGACCACCTATGCCTTCAAAAATATGAACGAAAAACAGGATGTGATCTGTATATTTACAGAAGGGGAAGACAACGACGAGGATGGCGAGCCGGATGGTTATTACCCCCATTTTCTCTCCATAGGAAATAAAATATATGTAAACGACGGCTCTTGCAATGATTTTTTCCAGGATATGCAGGAGAGCTTGCAGTATTTTCAATAGACACCGCATTACGATACGATCATGAGAAAGGAAGATAGATATGGAATGTCCCAAAAAATGTGACGGGGAGCTTAAGCCCTTTGTCATGAATGGCGTAAAATATGCCCAGTGCAACAAATGCGGCAGTATATTTGCAGCCGACGCTCTGCAGGCTGATACGATAAAAAGTCCCCCGCCTAAACAAAAGAAAAAAGGAAACAGCCTGAAGACCATACTGGGTCTGGTCGGCGCATTCTTTGTTGTTTTGGTCATCGCCTTCATATTTATAGATCCTGAAGAGGACGATATCTCCTCTGAAGATAAGACGCTTGAAAGTAAGATATCCGAAGACCGACCGCTGAGTGAGTTTATGGATGATGTCATCCCCATGGAGTCTCTACTCTTCCAGGTAGAGGCCGGTGTCTCAAACACAAAATACGACGGATACACTTTAGACTACGATGAGACTTCCATGACCATCAATGTCTGGCGGGAAAGTATCACCAGGACCGCCGATCTCCTATTGAGCGAAGGAGCCAGCGCTGATGATGACAACTGGGTCTGGCTAAAAAATAATACTGGGAACACACCTGATTACATATGTGACTGTATAAAAAGCTCCGGTCACGATATGACCCTGACTTTTAATGTCCTGGATGACAAAGACCATGACAGGGTCCTCATGACATTCACTGACACAGATCTTGTTTATGACATATTAGCACAATGAGATATGACCCTGACGGCTCCTTCTATTTTTCTATTAAGGCATCAGCAGATATTTTTCAAAATCTAAGTACTAAAACTCAAGGAGGACTATGTATGGATCCAAATATCAGCTCTCATACACTTCATGATATGCAGGATAAAGAAGAAGTCGATGCTCTATTCCATGCGGCTAGATCACTAGCAGATGGTAAAATAAAAGAAGCTGAATACATAATTGAGAAAAAATATCCATTTATACCTATAAAACGCGAAAGCAGGAAAGCCACCACAAGACAATTAATGGAACAATTTTTTAGGGATGGTTTTATAGATAGGTATTCAGGTAAAAAACTCGTCAATCCGGGAATGTTACGGACAATGTCTGTAAAAATCCCAAAAGCTTTTCCATATCAACCAAACTGGAAGATCGATGAATGTCATATTGCATATTGGGATCATTATCCAACTTTAGATCATATTTATCCAATTTCATTAGGCGGCAAGGATACCCCTGAAAACTGGGCCTCCACATCTATGGTCTATAATTCTGCTAAAAGTAATTTCACTTTAGAACAGATCGGATGGACACTTAAAGATAAAGGTGATCTTAAAGATTGGGATGGACTATCAAGTTTATTTATAAAGATAGTAGAAAAAGACCAAACCTTATCAGAAATAAAAGTCATTAGATCATGGTATGATATAACAAAAGAAACCATGAAAAAATTCAACGTACTATAAAAATGACTATAAAGTTTATCAGAACATGATATTCCAGATATTTGTGAAATGTTATTGCTTTTTCCAAATGTCTGGAATATATGCTATTATTTTAAACTTTTTATTTTCGATCATCTATTATTAAATCAACTTTACAGATGCCGTCCTCTAGTATATACTGGGATAAAGAAAAATATCATCCAAAAGATAAAGAGAGGTATCTTACAATGACTGTCTTCAACGCCATCTATCAGATATTATGGGGCGACCTGATCACGATCCCGCTTCCGGGCGGGAGTTCCCTGGGACTCTCCCTCCTGGTCCTGATCCTGATCCCCTCCGGGATCTTTTTCACGATCCGCACACGATTTCTCCCGTTCCGCTCCTTGCCGGAAATGCTCCGTATCGCCGTGGAAAAAAAGACCGGCTCCTCAAGAGATTCCATCTCCGGGATACAGGCGCTGATCATCTCGACAGCGACCCGGGTCGGCATGGGCAATCTGGTGGGTGTCGTCGCGGCCATCTCTGCCGGCGGCGCGGGCGCTGTCTTCTGGATGTGGATCATGGCCCTGCTCTGCTCTTCCACCGCGTTCATCGAAGCCACCCTCGCCCAGCTCCATAAAGAAAAAGACCCGCTCTACGGCGGATACCGCGGCGGCCCCGCCTATTATATCCATCACCTTTTTGTCAAAAAGGACAGCGGTCGGAAACATTCTGTCATCGCCGTATTATTTGCGCTCTCCGGTCTGATCTGCTGGTGCGGGATCAGTCAGGTGATCGGGAATTCCGTTTCCTCCGCCTTTACAAATGCCTTCCATATCCCGCCGCTCTATACGACGATCCTCCTCGTCCTTGTCGCGGCTGTGATCGTCCTGCGCAAAAACGCTACGGTAAAGGTACTGGATATCCTCGTGCCGGTCATGGCTGGCTTGTATTTTTTGTTCACGGTCCTGATCATCATAAAAAATGCCGGCCAGCTCCCGGCCGTCTTTGAACGGATCTTCGCAGAAGCTTTCGGGCTGCGCCAGGTGGCCGCGGGCGGTTTCGGCGCCGTGATCATGAACGGCGCAAAACGCGGTCTTTTTTCCAACGAAGCCGGTTCCGGGTCCGCTCCCTGCGCGGCGGCGGCAGCCGATATCAGCCATCCGGCAAAGGAAGGTCTGCTGCAGGCATTGGGCGTGTTCATCGATACGCTCGTCATCTGCAGCTGCTCCGCCATGATCATGCTCCTGACACCGACAGAACTCACAAAAGACCTGGCCGGGATGGATCTTCTGCAGGCGGCGATGCATCATCATCTGGGCGATCTGGGCGTGATCTTCATCGCCGTGATCCTGTGGATGTTCAGTTTTTCCACCTTTATCGGGATCCTGTTCTATGCCAGATCGAACGTTGCTTATCTCTTCGGAGATAACTGGCTCTCCCAGACGCTGTACAAGATCCTCGCCCTTGTCATGCTCTTCATCGGCGGGCTGGCCGCCTACACCTTTGTCTGGGATCTGGGCGATGTGGGGATCGGACTGATGACCATATTCAATATGATCGCATTATTTCCGCTGTCTGGCCAGGCGCTCGATGCCCTCCGGGACTATGAAGCGAAACGAAAATGAGCACATACTGAAAGTAAACAGGGCCATTGCCGATGAACACCGGTAATGGCCCTGTTTTATCAGATATCCATCATTCTTTTATCTCATCGATCACTGAAAGGTTCACGCCGGAAACATTTAATAATGCTTTTAGATAAAGATATCGCCTCTTCAACTCCGCATACGTTTCCGTTGCATTTTCTTTTTTTGCTAACACCATGTATCTTTGGATGTTTTCAAATTCGTCCATGGCTGTTTTTGTGATCTCAAGAGCACTCGGCATATGACCTCCTCCTCTCTTTCCAAGATTTTTACCGCAGTATACGATCTTACTGAAAATAAGCTACACCAGACTCAAAGATCCTCATATCCTGTTCCCCATAGATATTGACGGCCACGCCATCGTCCCGGCGTTCGCTGTGGGCCATCTTACCCAGCACCCGTCCGTCGGGGCTTAGGATCCCCTCGATGGCGTGATAGGATCCGTTCACGTTCCATTCTTCATCCATGGATACATCTCCGTCCGGGCTGCAGTATTGGGTCGCCACCTGGCCGTTTAGGAAGAGCTTTTTGATCCACTCTGGATCCGCCACGAAACGGCCTTCCCCGTGGGAAGCCGGGTTGCAGTAGACGCCGCCCAACTCTGCCTGGGCCAGCCAGGGGGACTTGTCCGTCACCACTTTCGTGTAGACCATCTTGGAGATATGACGGCCGATGGTGTTGTAGGTCAGTGTGGGCGAGTCTTCTGTCTGGCCTGTGATCTTCCCGTGGGGGACCAGCCCCAGTTTGATCAGCGCCTGGAAGCCGTTGCAGATCCCCAGGGCCAGCCCGTCCCGCTCATCCAGGAGCTTTTGGACGGCTTCACGGATCTTCTCATTCTGGAACGCCGTGGCGAAGAATTTGGCGGATCCGTCCGGTTCGTCCCCTGCGGAGAAACCCCCCGGGAACATGATCATCTGTGCCTGTCCGATCGCCTGTTCAAATTCCGCTACGGAATCCCGGATGTCCTCCGGCGTCAGGTTCTTGAACACCCGTGTGATGACCTTTGCCCCGGCCCGGGTAAATGCCCGGGTGCTGTCGTATTCGCAGTTCGTCCCCGGGAAGATGGGGATGAATACGGTGGGCTGCCCGATCTTATGGGTGCATACATGGACGTTTGCCCCGTGATATAAGCCATTTTCGTACCGTCCATTTTCAGAGATGCCCTCGGATGTCTCCCCGGCGGCTGCCGTCTGGACGGATACGGGTCCCTCCTGACTCTCACCGGAGCGGGTCCTGAAGACTTTCTCCAATGTCCCTTTCCACGCGTCCAGGGCCTCATCCAGCGGTATCCGCATATCCCTGTACTCAATCGCGCCCGTGTCGGTCACCTCGCCGACTTCTGTATAAGTCATGGCAAGCTCGCCGACCTTGCCCTCCGCCACTTCACAGAGGAGGTCGCCGAATCCCGGTATGAACAGATCCCTGGGATCCACGGAGTGTTCGATCTTAACGCCCAGCCCGTTCCCGAAGGCCATCTTGCTCACGGCCGGAGCGATGCCGTGCCTGCCCAGCGCGTAGGCCGATACAACCCGGCCCGCCTGCATATCCTGATGCAGCTTGTCATACTGTTCCATCAGAGCGGCATAGTCGGGCAGGTCATAGTCGGCTTTTGGCATCCGCAGCCAGACTAAGCGGTTTCCGGGACGTTTCAGTTCCGGCGTGACCACATCTTTTTGTTTCGCTACGTCCACGGCGAAGGAGACGAGCGTGGGCGGCACATCGATCTGGTTAAATGTGCCGGACATGCTGTCTTTGCCCCCGATGGAGGGAAGCCCGAAGCCCAACTGCGCCGCATACGCCCCAAGCAGGGCCACAAAGGGCTGGCTCCAGCGATGGGGATCTTCGGTCATGCGGCGGAAATATTCCTGGAATGTGAAACGGATCTTCCGGTAGTCTCCGCCCGCCGCCACGATCCTGGCCACGGACTCCACCACGGCATAGACGGCCCCGTGGTAGGGACTCCAGCTGGAGAGGTAGGGGTCAAATCCATAACTCATCATGGTCACCGTCTCCGTATTGCCCTGAGAGACGGGGACTTTCGCCACCATGGCCTGTGTCTCCGTCAGCTGGTATTTCCCGCCGTAGGGCATGAATACGGAAGCGGCGCCGATGGAACCGTCGAACATCTCCACCAGGCCCTTTTGGGAACACTCGTTGAGGTCTGCGAGGACGTCCAGCCATTTTTTCCGCACATCCGGAACGTCTTCTCTTACGGCCAGCGGATCTCCCTGTTGATCGGGGATGTCCACAGACACTCTCGCCTCCTGGTGGGCGCCATTGGTGTCCAGGAATGCCCTGGAGATATCAACGATCTTCTGGCCTCTCCAGGAGAGCACGAGACGGGGTTCTTCGGTGACCTCGGCCACGCAGACCGCCTCCAGGTTCTCTTCTTTGGCATATTTAAGGAAGGTGTCCGCATCTTTAGGATCCACCACCACGGCCATCCGCTCCTGGGATTCGGAGATGGCGATCTCGGTGCCGTCAAGCCCCGCATATTTTTTCGGCACCAGGTCTAAGTTTACGCGCAGACCCTCCGCCAGCTCGCCGATGGCTACGGATACACCGCCCGCGCCGAAATCGTTGCACCGCTTGATGATCCGGCTGACTTCTTCCCTGCGGAACATGCGCTGGATCTTCCGCTCCGTGGGGGCGTTCCCTTTCTGTACCTCGGCGCCGCAAGTCTCGATGGACGCTTCGGTGTGGACTTTGGACGATCCCGTGGCGCCCCCGCAGCCGTCCCGTCCCGTCCGTCCGCCCAGGAGGATGATCACATCCCCGGGAGCCGGCGTCTCACGGATAACGCCCCGGCGTGGTGCGGCTCCTAAGACGGCTCCGATCTCCATACGTTTTGCCACGTAATCCGGATGGTAGATCTCTTTGACATAGCCTGTGGCCAGCCCGATCTGGTTACCGTAGGAGCTGTAGCCGGAGGCGGCGCCCCGCACCAGCTTCTTCTGGGGCAGTTTTCCTTTTAACGTATCTCTGACGGAGACGGTGGGGTCCGCGGCCCCGGTCACGCGCATGGCCTGGTATACGTAAGTCCGCCCGGATAAAGGATCGCGGATCGCGCCGCCCAGACAGGTAGCCGCGCCGCCGAACGGTTCGATCTCGGTCGGGTGGTTGTGCGTCTCATTTTTGAACAGCAGCAGCCAGTCCTCATATTTGCCGTCGATCAGCGCTTTGACCTTGATCGAGCAGGCGTTGATTTCTTCGCTTTCGTCAAGATTCTTCAGGTAGCCGCGTTTTTTGAGCACTTTCGCGCCCGCGGTCGCAATATCCATCAGCGTGACCGGACGCTTTGCCGCCCTTTCTTCGCCATATACCTCCACACGGGCGGCAAGGACCTCGTCTTCCCGCACCACACCAACGAGATCG
>CAJTYN010000162.1 GCA_910584115.1 uncultured Lachnospiraceae bacterium | reverse complement strand
GGTACAGGTTTCCATAAGAAAATACTTGGTCAAAATCATCACAGCCGGAATAGTTCTTTTCCTTCTTTTCGGCCCGGCGTTTCACACGCCTCTGATACCGTGCCTCTCTTCGTTCTTCACTTGTCATGCGCTCTCCTTAGAAGATACCCCGTACAACTTCCGGATGGTTGCATATAGCTGCATAAGACCACCAGGCATGAAACGGCGGATTCACCATCAACCGCCGCCATGCAAGCAGCGTCCGCCTGGGTCTATCAGGGTATATATTTACGCTCTCGCGAGGGTCATACTCTCCTTCTCTCCCTCCACACTGATTTCACCTTATGGTTACTCTGTCTCGCATGAGAGGAGCCCAGCGGCACTGCCCCAACACTACTTGCATTATTGTTATTGATGGAGCCGCTGGTGTTCACATTATTGAAATTGTTATTGTTATTGGCCGCCCGCAGCCACCACCAGCTGGCGCATAAAGATGTTATAGAGCATGACCCATATCTCTTGTCAGGTCAGGTTATTGTACCGTTCCCGTTCTTCCTTCATGACGCCCTTCACGAGCCGTATCTCCTTCCCCACGATGTCCATCCAATACTTTATCACATTCGGATCCAGGCCGAACAGCTCCTGTGCCACCTCTATCTGCGATATAAGGCTGTTCAGTTCTGCATTTGCCCGGATCAGGTAATCCCTCCGGATCTGAGCCTCATGTGCATTGGTCGGATAGACGCTGTTCGCCATCTTGACATATTCATGTATGCGTGTGGCCGAACTTGCTATCGGCTGGCTGATATAAAACGTATACCGCTTAGGAAAATTGGAACACTTCTTGATTGAATATATCTGCAGTTCTCGCGCCGTATGGATGAACTCCATCTTGGAATCCGCCCGCTGGCTCCTGATCACAGACATGGGCGCCACCTCCCTTTCGCTTTATAGTCTACATCTTTTTCCGGGAAAAATCCACAAAAATCTCCGCCTCTCACGCGGCGACCAGGATCGTATGTTCCGCTGCTCTGGCTCATGGCCCCACAAGGGGGCCAGATCTACGGATCCCAGATCATGTACAGAAGCCCAGCGGCACTGCCCCAACACTACTTGCATTTTTCTTGATACGGCTGGCATTATCTGGAAAGAGAGTTTTATAAGCACCATTATACATTTCCGAATAACTGGGGAGCCACACTTTATCTTGTGTTGTCTGGGTGAACGATTGCGTACTTCCAGCAGAACTCGTACTATTCCTATACGCCGGATGGGATTTCGATACTTCGACTATATGCGTCCTGACCTCTGGCGGTATCAATGGTAAGATAGTCTCGTTAAAATATGCCCTCATATCAGATCTTTCCCAGCCGCCTATCGCTCCCGTACCATCTGTATAAGCTCTGACATACCTCTCCTTAGAATCTTCCGCAGTCCTGACATAAGAACATTTTCCTGTTATCCGGATCTGACCATAATTCTGACTGCTCGTATTTGTATTCAGATAATCTACATCAACCGTGATCGTCTGCCCCTCAGTGACTCCAACAGTCTTTGTTACATATGTTGATGACGAATATCCTTCACACAGCACTTCCCCATCTACTATACAGGTGAGTTTATCGCTCGTCCAAGTTGTACTCAGTCTTGCCTCTACCTTTATCTCTCCATCTTCTGCGGCTGTTATGACCATCTTGCCGACCGCATGGACATTATCGGTATACGAATTTCTTGCGTTCCATTGATGAGTGCCTGTGCTACTGGAGATCGACCCTGTGCCCTCCGGCCATCCTTTCGCGTCCCTGAAATCATAGATATATCCAAGTGACGGGTTCATACGGTGCGATGTTGCTAAAAGTTGTTCGCTGAGCCAGCTGATCGGTGCTTTTCCGCTCCCATCCGCCAGATCGTCCACATCAAAGCCTATGATCTGCATACATACATTACCCTCGGGGCCGAGGTCGATGATCTTAGTATCACCGATATTGTATCTCTCCTTATAGCTCCCATCCGCCTCTGCGGCGAATATCTCCTCCCATGTGTCCGTGATGGTCTCTTCCAGCCCAATGTATCCATAAGACGCATAGCAGCTCGTGTTCCCCTGGATATTGTTAGGACTTGGAGACCATCCCGAAAAGACATAGTTTTCCGGATCCTCTACGCCTGTCTTGACTGGCGTTTCACCCGTATACCTCGCGCTACCGCCATACACTACGTTCTGGACCGTCTGCAGCAATGTGGAGCCATTGTAGAAATAGACCGTGTATTTTCGGATAGTCGCTGTATAAGCCGCATATATCTTCCGGTCAGCGCCCACTTTCTTCTGTGCATCCGCGCTGGCGTTCCCGTTCGGCTTTAGGGACCATCCGGCGAACGCATATGTATACTGCGCCGTGCTGGACCTGGCCGGTTTGCCGCTGTATGCACCGTCGCCACCGTCATAAACGCTCTCCGTGTAAAGCAGCTGACTCCCGTCATAGTTGTAATAGTAGAGATAACTCGTGATATGGTCATACGTCACATCGATGTTTGGATACCTCCCCAACATCTGCGCCAGTTCCGCACCGGTCAGCGCGTCGATATGGATCTCGCCGCCCATCTGCGCCTGCTCCATATTGTTTCCATTTTCATCCAGGCCCCGCATCGTATCCAAGAGATCGTATAGCGCGAATATTTCCTCCACGCTCGCGGCCTCCCATGAAAATCCCACCATCCGCACGCGGCTGTTGGCCGGGATCCCCTCCAGGATCGCCCTTCCGTTCACCGCCGCACCGACATTCTCCAACCTCAGCGTCGATATGTTCTCATAGGACGGGATCGTCAGGTCTCTAAGGGCCGTCTGGTTCCGTATCGTTAGGTTTGTCACCGTAGCTGGCAGATGCAGCGTCTTCAGGATCCCGCCGTTTGGCAGGTTCACGCCCGTGATGGCCGTCCCCTCAAGATACACCTCTTCGATGTTCTTACAGCCGGACGCATCCACCGTCTGGGTGAGGTTCGGACAATTCCGTACATCCAGGGATCGCAGGAGTCCGTTATTCCCCAGCGTCAGGGATGTCAGGTTACCATTGCTGTACGAGCCAGAGGCGTCCCCCAGCTTTAGGCTCTGCAGCTTCGTGGCCTTACTGAGGTCGGCGAACCCCGGCATCAGCCCGGACAGGTTCCCGACGGCCGCGAGCTGCGATGCGGAATAGATGTAGATCTCCGTATCGTTCACATTGTCCAATGGGCATTCCAGCGTGATCGGTTCATTCCGCCGCGCCCTCTTCTGCGTCAGGTATGAGCCATACTTTACGGACGCGTAGATGGCGGCGTATGGCGTCACGGTCACATCGGCCTTGGCGTACCCCCTGATCTGTATCACATCCGTCAGGGCATCTCCTGCATTGTATTTGCTGTCGATGTACCGGAAACGGTTGTACAACCACCATTTCCTCTGCTCCGCCTTGCTGCCCTGCAGCATGGGGAGGTAAGCCCCTGCATATTACCACGTCACGTTTGATACAAAGCTACTCCCTGAATACCCCCGTTTTTACGGGGGTATTCAGGTATGCTGGCCTTAATCTGATGATCAGAAAGGCAATTTGAGGCTACTTCGGAGAAATGTTTTTCTAAAGAATTTCATCCACATTTTACACGATGCACCAATAGCATAAGTATAGTAGTTAGCTTTGCACCACCCCGTACCATAAATGTGAGCATGAATTACCTTATTTAAAAATGATAGGCAAATACATGTTATTAACAAACCCGACATTAGCACACTCAGAGATATGCTTAGCACTAGTACCACAAGTCTGGGCTACTTCCGGAATAGCTAAGACCCACTGACCAAAGTTCCAGGAAGCAGTACCAACTTGGGAAGGACTAGATTGAGCGGCAGGAATAACATCAGTAGTGGTGCTAGGACCAACTTTACCTTTACCGTCAGTGTCGACACCATACTCCACGTATACTGGACTAAAGACTTGCATCCTTTCCATTCATTATACTCTACCCCACTATCCTATGTGCGGAGCGGGTACATTGATTTAGGATACGGTATGCTTAGAGAGATTAACCTTCAAGGTTTCGGTTGGTCTTCGAGGGCCTATCCTTCTGATCTTTCATATGCTCGTGCTTTTCGTTTTAATGCTACAGCAGTCTATGCTCCTCCTGACTATCTTCGTCGCCAGTATGGTTTTCCCGTCCGCTATCTAGAAAAATAACCACTCCTCCTCAAAACAGCTCTATCCCTAAATACGCCTCATCCCGTTCATCTTGTGTGATCCCAAGGTAACGCTTTGTGATATCGTAACTGCTGTGATTATAAATATCTACAACAACCGCCAGAGATACATCCCCATTTTTTATCGCATGATATCCCCAGGTCTTCCTTAAAGAATGGCAAGCGATCTTCCCCCTGATTCCAAGCTCCACTACCGCCGCATGGATGATCCGCCAAGCCTGGACGCGGCTGATGGCCTTGGGTTCTTTACGGTTATTGGCGAAGATATATTCTCCCCGACGGTGGAGGTAACATTGTTTGAGTGCCCAGAGTACCCGTGGATTTAAGGCAATCGTGCGTTCTTTTTTAGTTTTCTTTTCTATTATGGTGATATGCGTACGGAACGCCTGTCTTTCCTCATCATACACATCTGACCATTTGAGCCGGAGCAGGTCACTGATCCGGAGTACGGTATATGCCCCCATCAACACGAGCGTATGGTTACGCAGCTGCCCTTTGCCTAAAAAATAGTCCGCGAGTTCTTTTAATTGTTTCTTGTCCCTGATCGGTTCTGTTGCCGCCATAATAAAATAAAGCCCCCTTGTCCTTGTGATACGGTATAGTATACCGCACTCATAGACAAAAGGGCTTAGTAACATATTAGTTATTCTGTTACATATATTAACACCAAAAACGCCTCATTTCAAGAAGTTTCGGTGAGATTTGGTAAAAAATAGGTAAGAAGTAACAAAAAGATCTCTGTTTGTGTCTGTTTGCAGAGGTCAATGCTTCTTTTTCTAATGATTCTGATGGACGGTCTGTTCCCAGAATGTAACAGAGTAACTAAAATGTTACATCTTAGACGAAACGCGATCTTATGCGGATCCCTGCACATGACCTTGGGTCTGCGAACTCTCATATGGTCTGACACTTTCAGGACTTCGCCAACGTCCGTCTCAACAAAGAACAGAAATACATATCTTAGAGGCTCAGTCAACTGAGGATATGGCACAGTATGTAAACGCGTTTGCAGGATCATTCTAATTTACATATGGATAAGGGATAGGAGGTGAAGTGGTTTGCTGATCAATAAAGCTGTTTATATTCTGAAAGAGGAAAAAATATGACAACACGAAGATCAATACTTGTGCTGGCGGCACTGATAACGCTGTCTTTCCTACAAACCGTGCCGGTGTCGGCTTGGGGGCCGGAGCGACCGACTTATACGATGAGCTCGCCGGCGGATCACCCGACGTTTAATTCGATTACGGATAATAGTACGTTTGGTGACGAGCGGGATTTTGTGCGGATTGTAGAAAAAGGTTCGGGAAAAGCTTTCACCAGCGATCTCGAAATCGAAGCAAATAAAGAATATATTGTAGAGATTTATTATCATAATAATGCTTCAGCGACTTATAACGACGCGGCGCATAATTATGTTGGGGTGGCTGAGGATACGAGAGTAGTGTCTTATTTCCCGGAAAAACTGGCGGCAGGGGAGACGGGTCAGATTGACGGAGTGATCACAGCGACGAATGCGGATCCGAAGACGGTATGGGATGAGGCGCGGATTACAGCGAAAGAAAACCTGAAGATCGGTTATGTCGAGGGGACGGCGAGGATCTATAATGACTGGGGTGTAAATGGAACTGAGCTCGATAAAAAACTCTTTACATCTGAAGGGGTTTTCATTGGGCTAAATGAACTGAATGGTCTAGTCTTGGGATGTGAGGAATTTTCGGGGCAGATCGTCTATACAATCCAGACACAGGCGACGGAAGAGGACAGCGATCCAGGATGGTTGCCAGATGGTGTGGAGGCTCTACAGGCAGATGACGCGGCTAGCAAAAAAGCGAGTTCGAAAGGAATTGTTGATCAAACGCCTAAAGTACTATTGCCTGTTGTAGTGATATTAGGACTTATCGTCATCATTTTAGGTATAGCACTCATGCGATCATTACATAAAAAGAAACACTAAAAATTAAGATTTGAGGGATCATATCCCGTGCTCCAAGCTCAAAATACAGCCCCATTTAGACTAATAAGTTAAAAACCTGGGCATCAATCTTACTTTATAGATAAAGGCATCCGGGAAGGTAAAGTTTTCCAACAAGGTAAGGGAGGTGTTTGTTATAAGTTTCGAGATTGACTTTCTTAAGTAGGTATCAGCTGAAGAACAGTTTTTCTGTTATCTAATCTATAGAAACTCATTGATCAAGTAGTCATTCTTCACTACGTCATTATCAAACAAGGAGGGATCCGATGGACCAAGAGAAAAAGAAGATGAAACGGCGGTTGCTGTCATCCATACTGGCATTGTGCATGACCCTAACAGCCATACCAGCTACTCCGCTATGGGCAGCGGAGGAAAAAACAGGATCGGCTAATGAAACAGTTACCAGCGAAAATGCTCCAGGACTGGAACCAGCGCAAGAGATTGCAGATACATATCAAAATACCACAGTGCCTGATGTAACAGACGAAGGAGCAATGAACGAAAGAAGCGGGGGAACGCCTGTTACCCCAGAAGAAGAAAGCAAAACTCCCGACAATATTGAAGATCCTGACGTTATGGAAAGCGATCGCAACGAGACGGCAGCCTTATCGGATGGAGTAACTGAATTTAACGCAGGAGCGGCAGATGCACCTATGAGTGGGGAT
>CAJTYN010000161.1 GCA_910584115.1 uncultured Lachnospiraceae bacterium | reverse complement strand
TAGCTTGCGATCTTGTTGACCGGAACGACCACGTCGCACTCGTCGAGGAGCTTCGTCTCCTCCATGATCGCTTCCAGGAAGGAGGAACGTGCGGCCCAGGCGTCTTTGATGCGGCTTGGCGTATCCGCGATCAGCACTTCGATCGCGCCCGCATCCAGCGCAAGCTGCCCGGCCTGCTCGATCAGCGCGTCCACCTCGTCCTCGGAATTGCCGTCTAAGGTCACCAGCAGATAGGCTCCGATCTCGGTCCCGTATAATTCCTGCGGGAATACGGATTTGCCCACGTAACGCTCAGAGGAGAGCACGATCTCCCTCTCCATGAATTCGATCGCCTGGGGATCCATGTGTGCCATCTTGAATTTCGGCACGGTGCCCAGCGCGGTGCTCAGGTCCTTGAACGGGATGATCAGGGAAGCGACCACCTTCGGCGCCGGGATGATCTTCATGGTCAGCTCTGTGATGATCCCCAGCGTTCCCTCAGACCCGATCATCAGGTTCAGAAGGGAATATCCGGAAGATGTCTTGGAGACAGTCGCGCCCAGATGGGTGATCTCGCCTGTGGGGAGGACCACCGTCATGGCCCGTACGTAATCCCGTGTGGCACCGTATTTGACAGCCCGCATGCCGCCTGCGTTCGTAGCCACATTGCCGCCCACGCAGGCAAATTTTTCACCTGGATCCGGCGGATAGAGCATGCCCTTGCCCCGGCAGTCCTCGGCCAGGTCGTTTAGGAGCACCCCGGCTTCGATCTCCACGACGAAATTTTCCAGATCGTAGGACTTGATCTTGTTCATCTTGGTGATGTCGATCAGCACGCCGCCATAGAGGGGGACCGCTCCTCCGACCAGACCTGTCCCGGCGCCTCTGGGCGTTACGGGGATATTGTTTTCATAGCAGATCTTCATGACCGCCGCCACTTCCTCTGTGGAACGGGGCTGTACGGCCAGCTCCGGCATGCGCGTCCCATAGATGGGCATCTCGTCTTTCGCATAGTCCGGATTGATGTCGTCCCCTAAAAAGACATGGTCGGACACAGCTTTGATCTGATCGATGATCTCTGGTGTTAATTGATTATACATCTTTTTTACCTCCTAGAAATGAATATTATTTAAAGCCCCATCAACGATCCGGCATAGCAGATCACACCTGCCAGGATCACATATAATAGGAAATACTTAAATACTGCGCTCAATATCTTGCTCTCAGAACCGACCATGCTGATCGCGCCTGCACCGATGGCGATGCCTTGGGGACAGATCATCTTCCCGATCCCCGCGCCCATCACATTGGCCGCCGCCATCCAGCTGGCATCCAATCCGAGGGCCAGGGCCGTCTCACTCTGCAGCCCGCCGAAGAGCACACATGTGGATGTGCCGGAACCTGTGACAAATGCTCCCAGCGCCCCGATCAGCGGTGCGATCGCCGGATAGAACGGGCCGGCTGCGACCACCAGGAAACTTGCGATATCGGAGATCATCCCGCTGTAGCTCATGATCTTCGCCGTGGCCATGACCGCACAGATCGTGAGGATCGTCTTCCAGTATTTCTTCAGGGTCTCGATGAACACCCCGATCATATCGCGCGCCCCCGCTCCCTGGATCAGGCCGCCGACGATGGCCGCGATGAAGATCATGACCCCGGGCGTGTTGATCCAGCTAAAGCTCAGGGCGTTGCCGCCTTCGCCCGCATAGACCGTCACGGTGCTCTTGATACCGGCGATTGCGTCGTGGATGGGCGGACACAGCGTGGAGGTGACCATCAAGAGAAGGAAGATGAGGATAAATGAACTCCATGCTTTTACGCCCGCGCCCACGGTCAGTCCCATCTGCCCATCCCCGTCGCCGGAGACCTGGATCGCGTATTCTTCGTCAGGCTCTCTGTTAAAGATCTTCGCCGCCGCGATCAGAGCGCCCATGGAACAGATCGAACCGATGATGTCCGGCAGCTCCGGCCCCATGACCTGCGCTGTGAAAAACCACGGCACTGTGAAAGAAACCGCCGCGACCACGGTCGTCGGGATCATGCCCTTCAATGCCTTGATCCCCTTTCCGCAGATGCAGACCATCAAAAACGGGGATAAAAATGTCAGGATGCACTGGATCAGCGCCACGTTCCCGGCCAGAGGGACTGCTTCCAGGCCCGTCACCGATGCCAGTGTCACCGTCGGGACGCCCACGGAGCCGAACGCTGTAGGCGTGGAATTGACCACCAGACAGCCCAGCACCGCGCTCATGGGATCCAGTCCGATCCCCGCCAGCATGGACGCCGGTATCGCGACCGCCGTTCCAAACCCGGCCATGCCCTCCATAAAATTCCCGAAGCCCCAGCCGATGATCAGCGCCAGGACCCGTTTGTCCCGGGAGACACCGGCCAGCATCTTCTTGATCAGTTCCATCGCGCCCGTTTTCAATGTCAGATTGTATGTAAAGAGAGCCGCCACGATGACCAGACAGATCGGCCACAGCGCATTCAACACACCTTCCAGACCCGCCGTCGCTGTATTCAGCACACTCAGCTTCCAATAAAACACCGCCAGGACCATGGTCAGCAGGAGCGCGATCACACAAGCCTTATGCCCCGCCATCTTCAGCCCGCTCAAGGCCGCGATCAGCCAGATGATCGGCAGCATCGCGAGTATAAATTCTAAAAATAACACTACCTTGTCCTCCGCCTTTCTATTTATTAAAGGATATTGAGGTTTATTGGGTCACCCAATTTCTATGTATATTATAACACTGATTCCAAATATATCAAGTATTATTTGCAATTCCAGCAGTTTAACATATTTTTGGTACACATTTTTAGGGATATTTACTAATATTGGGTGATCCACTTTGCGTGCGAATCTTATATGGAGCGGAGCGCGCATCCCCCGGAGGGTTTTAGCGTATAGGGAACGAAATCTTCTATACGATAAAAAAGAGGAGCCTGTTACGGCCCCTCTTGATATCCATAAAAAAGCACCAGGCAGACTTGATGATCGTCCACCTGGTACAGTATCCCTATCGCCTATTCTTCTTCACTCGCGGCAGCAGTCTCTTCTTCCACTGTCTCCTCTGCTGCTGCACGTGACGTATCGTTCTGGAGAGCTTTGATGCTCAGGCTGATCTTCCGATCTTCCCCGTTGAAATCGACCACTTTCGTCTCCACTTCCTGTCCGATCTTCAGTACGTCTGAAGGTTTGTCCACATGTTCCCTGGAGATCTGGGAAACGTGCAGGAGCGCGTCAACGCCTGGCTCCAGTTCCACGAAAGCACCGAAGTCTGTCATCCTGGCAACGCGGCCTTTGATCACACTGCCGATCGCATATTTATCTGCCGCGGTCAGCCACGGGTTCTGATCCTCGAATTTCAGGCTCAGCGCGATCTTTTCGCCTTTGATGTCTTTGATCAGGACTTTCACTTCGTCCCCGGCCTGGAACATCTTCCTCGGATTGTCCACCCTGCCCCAGGACATCTCTGAGATATGGAGCAGACCGTCTGCGCCGCCAAGGTCGATGAACACGCCGAAATCGGTCACGTTCTTCACGACGCCTTCCACTACATCCCCTGGTGCGATACGCGCCATCAGTTCTTTCTGTTTTTCCGCGCGCTCAGCCAGCAGGAGCTGTTTCCTGTTGCCGATGATCCTTCTCCTCCTGGGATTGAACTCCGTGATGATGAACTCGATCTCCTGATCTGCATACTTCGTCAGATCCCTCTCGTATGTGTCGGATACGAGGCTCGCCGGGATGAATACCCGCGCCTCATCCACAACGACACAGAGGCCGCCGTCCAGCACCTGTGTGACCGGAGCCTTCAAGATCTCTTCGTTCTTGAACGCTTCTTCCAGACGCTTATTGCCCTTTTCGGCAGCCAGCCTCTTGTATGTGAGGATGACCTGGCCTTCTCCGTCATTTACCTTTAATACCTTTGCAGACATGGTGTCTCCTACATGGACCACCTCTGTCAGGTCGATGGACTGATCGTTGGAATATTCATTCTTTGTGATGATGCCGTCTGCCTTGCATCCGATGTTCAGGATGATCTCATTGTCCTTTACGTCAATGACCGTCCCTTCCACTACTTCGCCATTCCTGACTGTTTTCACCGATTCGCCTAACATTTCTTCAAAGCTCTGTCCTGACATGATTTCTGACATGTTCGTGAACCTCCTCAATAATTTTGTTCGGGGTAGACGCCCCAGCTGTAATACCTACGCAACTACTGGATCGAAACATTTCAGAATCCAAGTCATCAAGTGTCTGTATATAGTAAGTATTTTCACATTCTTCTTTGCATATCTCATATAGTTTCTGGGTATTGGAACTCTGCCTGCCGCCAATGACCAACATCGTATCTGCCTCACTGGCTATGGCCTGCGCCTCCCTCTGCCGCTTTTCTGTGGCGTCGCAGATCGTATTATGGATAATACTATCATAACTCTTTTCGCTCAGGATTTCAACCAAATCTTTAAATTTGTTGTAATTAAATGTCGTTTGGGATACAACGCTGATTTTTTCGTGCGATCTTACCATAAAATCCTCTGATCCCGCCTTATCCGACACGACATCCGCCTTCGTGCTGCACCATCCGCAGATGCCTTCCACCTCCGGATGACTCCTGTCCCCGAAGATGAGGATCTCCCTGCCCTGGCCGCTCTCTTTCTCCACGATCCGGTGGATCTTCAGCACGAACGGGCATGTGACGTCCACGCATTCCAGCCCCCGCTCAGCGATCTTCTCGTAGACCGCACGGCCCACCCCGTGGGAGCGGATCACCACGATCCCTTCCTGGATATCATCCAGCTCCTCGCAGCCGGACAGAGTGCGGACGCCCTTTTTTTTCAGATCGTCCACCACCGTCTCGTTGTGGATGACCGGACCTAATGTATAGATCGGCCGGGATGCCTTCTCGGCCAGCTCATAGACCTTGTCCACCGCCCGCTTGACCCCAAAACAAAAACCTGCTGTCTCGGCAACTCTCACTTCCATGGATCAGGCCTTCCCTCTTTCCCGGTAGATACTGAGGATCTTCTCCACTACCTGGTCCACCGTCATATCGGAAGAGTCCACCAGGATGGCATCCTCCGCCTGCCTCAAAGGAGAGTTTTCCCTATTTTTATCCTGTTCATCCCTTTTTTGGATATCATTTTCGATCTTTTCCAGAAAAACTCCCTCTCCCTTTTCTCTCAGCTCCTCATAGCGGCGCACGGCCCGGGTGTGGACCGACGCCGTCAGATAGATCTTCACCCTGGCATCGGGCAGGACCTTTGTCCCGATGTCCCGGCCGTCCATGACCACATCGGCCTCCCTCGCCAATCTCTGCTGGAGAGCCACCAGCTTGCTGCGCACTTTTTTATTTGCCGAGCTGACTGAAGCCATATTGCCCACTTCCTCTGTCCGCAGACAGCCTGTGACATTTTCTCCGTCTAAGAGCACCTGCTGCTCCCCGTCCCGGTAGACGATGGTGATGTCCGCCGTCTCGCAGGCCCGCTCGATGCCTGCCGTATCCTGCACCCCGATCCCTTGGCGGAGCAGGCAGAGCGCCATCGCCCGGTACATGGCTCCTGTGTCCACATAGATAAAGGACAATTCCCGGGCCACTCTCTTTGCCACGGTGCTCTTTCCGGCCCCGGCCGGCCCGTCGATCGCTATGTCTGTCTTCATGATCTCTCCCTTTCATCTCTTTTATCTCTCTTTCAGGCATTTGCCGCCGCCCAGGCCGTAGACCAGGCGATCTGCAGATTATAACCCCCGGTCAGCGCATCCACATCCAGCACTTCCCCGATAAAATACAGTCCGGGGACCAGCTTCGATCCCATGGTAGACGGATCGATCTGGCGGACGCAGACCCCGCCTTTGGTGATGATCGCCTCCTGAAATCCGGCCACCCCTTCGATGGTCATGGGAAAAGCTTTCGTAAGCTCTAAGATCCTTCTCCGCTCTTCCCTGCCGATCGTGTGGACCGGCTGCTCCGGCGCCAGGCCGCTCAGCTGGATGATCACAGGGATCAGCGAGGCCGGATAGAGGCTGGAAGCCACATTTTTCAGCCGCTTATTCGGACTCTTGTCAAATTCCCGGAGGATGCGGGCGTCCAACTGCTCTTCTGACAGCGCCGGCTTCAGATCGATCCGCCCTTTTGCCCTGCCCTCCCGCAGACGCCGTCCGACCACGGAGCTGGCTGAGAGGACAACGGGGCCGCTGATGCCGTGATGGGTGAAGAGCAGCTCTCCAAATTCCTCATACAGGCATTTTTCCTCCTCCCATATAGAAAACCGGATATTCCGAAGAGACAGCCCTGCCAGACGGCGCACGTACTCTTCCCGTACGAGGAGAGGCGCCAGGGAGGGAACGGGCGGGATCACCTCGTGCCCTGCCTCTTTCGCGAACAGATAGCCACTCCCGTCGGCCCCGGTGGTGGGATAGGAACGGCCGCCTGTGGCCACCAGCACCCGATCCCCCTCCACCACCGTGCCGTTGCTCAGACGGATCCCGTGAACGCCCGCATCCTTCTCCGGGCCGATCAGGAGCTCCCTGACACGAGTGTCCAGATGGATGTGGACATGCAGCTCTCTCATCCGCCTCTCCAAGGCGCGGATCACATCCGAAGAGTGGTCGGACCTGGGGAAGACCCGGCCGCCGCGCTCGACTTTTAAGGGGACGCCCAGGCTCTCGAAGAAGTCCATGATCTGGTAGTTGCTGCATTGGTAAAAAGCGCTGTACAGGAATTTGGGGTTCGTGACCACGGAGCGCAGCAGATCCTCCACCGTCTCGCAGGCGTTTGTCACGTTGCAGCGCCCTTTTCCCGTGATGAACAGCTTTTTGCCCAATTTCTCATTCTTCTCGAATACGTGGACCTCAAAGCCCCGCTGGGCCAGGAGGATGGAGGCGAGCATCCCCGACGCGCCGCCGCCGATCACCAATACTTTTTCTCTCTTCATGATCTATACCGGATAGGCGCCGTTTTCCCCGTCCGCCACGGAAGCGTCGATCTTCTTTTTCTGCGCTTCGCGGT
>CAJTYN010000160.1 GCA_910584115.1 uncultured Lachnospiraceae bacterium | reverse complement strand
ACAGAAGAAATGTCAGAGGAGTTAAAAGCTGCACTCGAAGCTTGGACTAAAGAAGAGGGTGTGACCCCAATAAACCAAGCAGTAAGCGACGGCAGTAAACTTGAGTTTACAGGACTTCCTTATGGTTATTATGTAGTTATCACTACAAATACAACAGGTTCAACAGCCAAATCAGCGATCACTGTTACATCTACACAGCCAAATGCCAGCATTTATGACAAGAACGTAAATGAACCAAGTGCTACGAAAAAGGTTGAGCACGAAAGTTATTCCATTGGTGATACTGTAAAATATACAGCAACATTCGATACTACTAACTACATGGGTGAAGGGGACGCTTCCAAGCAGGTTATCAATTACCTGATCGAAGATACTCTGCCAGAATTTTTGAGTGATGCCACAGTGACTAAGATTACAATTGGCGATGAAGAATATACAGTAGATGGTCAAGTTCCACAGTTTAAGGATCATGTCCATAATGCTCAGTGCTACGATTCTACAGATACCGATAAAACAACTCCAATCTGTAAAAATGAGAAACAGATTATGGTTGAGTGGGCAACAAAAACTACAAACGATGATGGCTCAGTTGTATACACTAACAAATATGCTCAAGGTGCTAAGATCGTAGTGTATTACGAAGCACAACTCACATCAACAACCAATATCAACGCTGATGACAAGAATATAGTTTCTATCAGACCATTTGTTGATAACGGTAGCGGTACTCCAGACGGTGGAGATCCATGGAATGAGAGATGGGAAGATAACAAGGTAATCAGAACTTACGCAGCAGCGATTAATAAAGTAGATGAAAATGGCCAGCCTCTTGCAGGTGCTGAATTTACCATTGCTGGTCTTACTGTAGAAGCAGTAACTGGGGAAACGGGTGTTTATAAAGTAGTTTCTTATGATAAGAACAGCACTACAGCAAGTACAACATTGGTTACAGATAGTCAGGGTAAGTTATACATTGTTGGTCTTGCTGAGGATGTAAAGCTTACAGTAACTGAAACAAAAGCTCCTGACGGATATAACAAGTTGACAGAAACAAAAGAACTTCCAGCTCAGAAACTTAGCACGACCATCATTGAGACATCCGGTGAGAGACACTATGATAAAGATGGCAACCTTGTAAGTGAAAGTGTTACAGGCGGAGAAACTAAAACAGTTACAAAGAACCTTAGTGAGCTGGATGTAGCGGCTGTTAAGATTGAAAACAAACAGGGTTCACTCCTTCCTTCAACCGGTGGTATCGGTACTACGATCTTCTATATCGTTGGTGCAGCTCTGGTGATTGGCGCGGCAGTTCTGCTGGTCACAAAGAAACGCATGAGCAAAGAAGCCTAATAGAAGGATCTGACTGATTTAGAAGTTACATAAGAGTTTGATAAGACACAACGCCCGGGGCGGCAAACGGCCTCCCCGGGTCATGCCGCACAAGTCTGACACCTTCACGTGGTGTGCGGTGAGCAACGGATCATCATCCAGTGGATACTCATCCATCGGATAAATATCCGGCCAACGTCAGCAAGTGGGATTTTACATCAATAACTGCAGATGCAGGCAGCAGATCGCAGTTTTGCCGTACCTGCTATGATCTTGACAGATGGTCCATTTCCTGAGACCAGTATATAAATAGATGCGGGGGGATCAATGAAGAGGAAAGCGAAGACACAAGAGACCGCACATATGGAAGAAGATACTCCAAAAAAAAAGAAGAAAAAAAAACGTGTCTCCATTTCAACGATCTTATTGATCTTGATCTTATTGGCAGGTGTAGCGGTCTTTCTGTATCCTACAGTCAGTGACTGGTGGAACTCTATGCACGCGACAAAGGCTATAGCAAATTATGTGAGTGCAGTAGAAGAAATGCCAAAAGAAGAAAAGGCCAAGATCCTGAAAGCGGCAAAACGATACAACGATTCTCGACCCAATGGAGTGAATTTTAATTTATCCGAGAAGGATCTCGCGGAGTATAAGAAGATCCTGGATATCACCGGAACGGGGATCATGGGGTATATACAGATCCCGTCCATCGGCGTGGATCTGCCGATCTATCATACGGTAGATGAGGGGATCTTACAGATCGCGGTGGGCCACATACCCGGATCGTCCCTTCCCATCGGCGGCAAGCGCACCCATGCAGTCCTATCCGGTCACCGGGGCCTTCCCAGCGCGAAGCTCTTTTCCGACCTGGATAAGCTAAAAGAAGGCGACATCTTCACAGTCACCGTCCTGGACCGGGTCGTGACCTACCAAGCCGACCAGATCCGGATCGTGCTCCCGGAGGAGACAGACGAGTTAGCCATCGTAGACGGAAAGGATTACTGTACCTTGAGCACATGCACCCCGTACGGCATCAACACCCACCGCATCCTGCTCCGGGGCCACCGGATCAAGAACATCAACGGCGACATCGCCATAACAGCGGAGGCGACCCGGATCCCCACATATATTGTGATCCCGGCAGTGGGCATCCCGATCCTGTTCATCATGCTGATCATCATGCTGATCTACTACCGCAGGAGAGGGCCGATAAGGACGGATGAAGAGCTGCTGGATGAGATAAGGAAGAAGCAGAGTGAAAAAAAGGAGGAGAGGCCATGAAAAAGAAATGGAAGGGCTGGTTGGCGGGCCCGCTGGCGGCATTTGTCTTAGCGGCCAGCGCGGTCGCGGCCACACCGGCTTTGGACGGGATGGCGCAGGCAGTGGATGTGGATCGATCCTGTGCGCTGACAGTGAAGCCCGGCGGTGAGGACTACGCCGCGGACTTAAGAGAGGCGAACGTCGTCGTGGATGTGTATAAGATCGCGGATGCTGTCGCAGACAGCGCGTACGATACATACAGCTATTCATTCCAGGGCGCTTACGGAGGGCTCACATACCCGGCAGACCCAGACAACGAGAAATGGGACGCATTGGCGCAACAGGCCGCGGCCATCGCACTGAACGGCCAGGCGCCCGCAGCCAGCGGCCCGGCAGACCAGAAGATCCAGCTCCCGGACTGCGGGTTATATCTGGTGATCGCCAGGGGCAGCGATATCGCGGATCCTGTGACCAGAGTGGAGAACGAAGACGGCCAGGAGCACATAGCGACGATCGCCCAGTCCGGCGGCTATACCTATACATTCGCACCTTCATTGGTCTCCCTGCCCAGCAAGGCGGCAGAGGCGGACGGTTCCATCAATACGGCGGGCGCGGGCGACTGGCTCTACGACCTGACAGTGACCTTAAAGCCCCAGCGCGCGGTCCGTTTCGGCTCCCTGGAGATCGTCAAGAACCTCCAGCAGTACGAGATCAAGGATCCGGCGACCTTCGTCTTCCAGGTAGAGGCAGACCTCAATGGGGAAAAGGTGTTCAGCGACGTGGTATCCATCTCCTTTACACCGAACAGCCCCAGCCAGAAGTCCTACCGGATCGACAACCTCCCGGTGGGAGCGAACGTGACAGTGACAGAAGTCTATTCCGGGTCGGTCTACCACGTGGTGACAGAACCCGAGCAGACCGCCGTGATCCCCGCCAATGACGTAGTGTCCGTCTCCTTTACAAATGATTACAGCACCACGGACAAAGGCGGCGGCGCGGTGACCAACCATTTCGACTACAACGATGGATGGGATTGGACCGAGATCAAAGACGACGCAGAAGGATAAGGAAAGGGAGGGAATATGAAAAAGAAGAACATCATACTGGCAGCATTAGCCGTCTCCCTGACCGTATCGGCAGGTGTGGGGACCGCCTGGTCCTATTTTACCACATATGCGGAAGCCAGCGGCGGCTATACGCTGAACCTGGGCGACAAGACGACCGTAGAAGAAGAATTTTCATCGTGGACGAAACATGTCGCCATCACCAGCAGGGAAGACTCCGAGCCGGTCTACGTACGGGCCAGGGCTTTCTGCGGCAGCGACTACCAGTTAGTCTACAGCGGCAGCGCTAAATGGAGTCCCAACAGCGACGGCTACTATTACTACAGCGACATATTGAACGGCGGGGAGAAGACCGAGGTCCTGGATATCAAGATCGAGAACATCCCAGTAGATGAGGACTTAAAAGACGGCGACAATTTCAACGTGGTCGTCATCTACGAGACGACACCCGTCCGTTACCGGGCAGACGGGACGCCGTATGCGGACTGGACGGCCACGCTGAACACCGGCACAGTGGAAGGGGGGGCTTAAGATCATGGCGAAGATCAAGAGATTTATCACATCCCCCAGGGGCACCATGGTGACCTTCGTCCTGGCGGTGGCGCTGCTCCTATTTTCTTCCGTGGGCGGCGCGCGGGCGGCATTGGCCTACTACTCCGACACCTACGTCAGCCGGGTACAGATGTACAACATCGGCGTGACCTTAGAGGAACGGAACGGAGAAGAGGACAGCTGGAAGAGCGTCTCCTGGCGGAACTACGACAGCAACCGCTCAGACGGGACCTGGGACGAATCACGCGGACAGCTCCTGACCGGCATAAAAGGCGCGAAGGAAGAGCTGAAGATCGGCAAGGAATACACCGAAGAACTGCGCGTGCATAATACCGGAGAGATCAACCAGTATGTGCGCGTCAACGTATACAGATACTGGATCGATAAGGACGGCAATAAGCTGCGGAACTTATCTCCGGACCTGATCAGGCTGCATCTGGCCAACATCGGCACCGACTGGCTGGTGGACGAAGAGGCGTCCACGCCGGAACGTACCGTATTATACTACACCAAGCTGCTGGAAAAAGACGCGACCACGTCCCTCTTCGCGGACAGCCTGACCATCGACGGCATGGTGGCCACCAAGGTCACCCAGACCAGCTCCACCAACGAGGCGGGCCTGACCACCATCACCACCACCTACGACTACGACGGGACCCAGTTCTGCGTGGAAGCCAAGGTGGACGCGGTGCAGGAACACAACGCCCAGGACGCGATCTGGAGCGCATGGGGACGCAGAGTGACCGTAAACGATGGCAGCCTGAGCCTGGATCGATAAGGAGGGGGAAATATGAAAAAAAAGATACTCAGCCTGCTCCTTGCAGCCGGATTGACCGCATCCATGCCCATGACGGCATACGGGGAGGTCTCCCACGGCAGTTCCAAATGGAACGTCTCATTTACAGAGGCCAAGGAGATGGAGACGAACTTCAAGTCCTCGGACCTGTCTGAGACGATATACGGGATGCAGCCGGGGGACACGGCGATCCTGAAGATGAACCTGGAGAACCAGAACTCCACCACCACCGACTGGTACATGACCAATAAGATCCTCTATTCCCTGGAAGACAGGAGCGCCAACTCCGAGACGGGCGGCGGCGCATACACATACAAGCTGGCCTACACCGCCAAGGACGGGGAGGAGAGGGTCCTCTTCGACAGCGACACCGTAGGCGGCGAGGGAGACAGCAAGGCAGGGGAAGGACTCCGCCAGGCCACGAACGCGCTGGACGATTATCTGTACCTGGATACGCTGGCCAAAGGCCAGAGCGGATCCCTCACTCTCCAGGTCGGCCTGGACGGTGAGACACAGGGCAACGATTACCAGGACACACTGGCGGACCTGCAGATGAATTTTGCCGTTGAATTGAACGAGCAGAACAGGCAGGGAACGCCGCCTCCGCCCACCGGCCGTCCGGTCACGGGCCGTCCGACGGTCATACCGGGACGCCCCACCACAGAGACGCTCTACGATCTGGGGACACCCACGGCGATGGTGCAGACAGGCGACGACACAGAGATGGATAAATATATCATAGCGGCATGCTTGAGCGGCAGCTTCCTGCTGATCCTGTCCATCTACGGCCAGGCAGTGCGCAGAAAGAAAAGGGGAAAGGCGGAATAGATCTATGAAATGGATGAAAAAGACAGCGGGCATCCTGCTTTCCCTGGGATTGGCCCTGGGCCAATGCACGGCGGCCTTCGCGGCGGGAGGGGAATATACCTACACCGTACGTTTCTTCGCCGGCGCACAGGGGACCTTCAAAGAAGGGGATAAAGAGATCGTCACCCACAAGGATCTGCTGCCGGGTGAACGCGTGACCTTCAACCAGCGGGATATACAGTTAAACGACAACAGCAAATATTACGTCAGAGGCATCCGCGAGAGCGGCAAGGACAACAACCGGGTCGGCAAGGACGGCGTCGTGGAACAGTACATGACATCCTTTGAAGTGGACGCGGATATGGACTACGTAGTCGTCTATGGCCTCCTCACCGACGCGGTGAGCTACACGGTCAACTACGTGGATCAGGCCGGCAACGCGCTGGCGCCCAGCGAGACTTACTACGGGAACGTGGGGGACGCGCCGGTCATCGCCTATCTGTATATTGACGGATACCAGCCGCAGGCGTATAATATGACTGGAATATTAGACAGAGACGCATCCAAGAACGTATTCAACTTTGTATATACACCGATAGACGGCGGGGAACAGCCCGCACCGGCAGGGCCGACCACGGCACCCACAGGGGCGCCGGCCACACAGCCCACCACAGCACCGGCCACGCAGCCGACCACAGCGCCAGCCACGCAGCCCACGACGGCACCGGCCGCACCTGGCACCGCCGGGGAGACCACAGGCGAAACGGCTGAAGAAGGCGGCGAGGACGCTGAAGGAGCTGAGGCAGAGGAAGGCGCAGCCGACGAGGGGGCTGAGGCCGAGGAGGGCAATGGCCCGGCTGAACTTGAGACCATCGGGGACGAGGAAGTGCCGTTGGCCAACATGGAGAATGGCGAGTCGCCTTTAGTGGGCCTCAGTGATGATTTCGCCGAGCGCATCGGGGAGATCCCCCTGGCCGCGAAGATCGGCATCTGTTCCGCGATCCTCTTAGGACTGGGCGTAGCAGGCTGGTTCCTGCTGGGACGCAGGAAGGAACCGACCGGGATCGAGGATTTCCATGAGTAAAGGAGAGCTGCCGGATGGGCAGCGCCATAAGGCAAAGAAAGGCGGGGGCCTAGCCCCCGCCCTCTGCAATATCATCGGGACGGCCATGCTGCTGGCGGTGATCGC
>CAJTYN010000159.1 GCA_910584115.1 uncultured Lachnospiraceae bacterium | reverse complement strand
TGAACATCTATAAGTTCAGCAAACGTTTTTCGGAGAGATATTATGTTCCGTTTTTGGAGGCATATCAAAAAGCGCTCGGTGTCAATGAATATTATGAGCAAGTACTGCGTGTCATCACGATGCTCGAAGAACCTGGGATCAAAGCGAAATGCCTGACTGGACAATCATGGTATGAGATTGATGATATCCAAGATCTGGATATCGCTGCATCCATGTTTGCGTCCGATGAGGATGAGAAAGTCTCCCTTGTGGAAAGACGCTATGGAGGATATTGGCGTTATCCTAGATTGATAGATTTTTGTTATCTGGTGAATCCGTATTTTCCACCCCAGAGGCTCATTGATGAGATAAAAGCGAGTTTTGAAAAACTCCTGACACAATATCCATCAGGAATGGCGGTGAATTCCCTCCTGGCAAGTAAGGATTTTGGTGTACGCCAAGATAATATACTCGTCGGTAATGGTGCGGCAGAACTGATCAGTTCGCTGATGTGTCGTCTGGTCGGGAAGACAGGATTCATCTGCCCCACTTTTGAAGAGTATGTAAATCGTTGTTCCAAAGAGGAAAGGGTCGTATTTATCCCAGATGATCGGGACTATGCATACACTGCAGATGATATCATAGAGTATTTCGGAACAAAGAGTATTCAGAACCTGGTGGTGATCAATCCAGACAATCCTTCAGGTAATTATATCCCCAAAGCTGATCTGGTAAGGTTGATCAAATGGGCAGGAAAAAGAGATATCCGACTGATATTAGATGAATCCTTTGTGGATTTTGCAGATGAAGAAGATCACACCATGATCCGACAGGAAGTCTTGGATGCGGATCGGTATTTATATGTGATAAAGAGTATATCAAAATCTTACGGTGTTCCTGGACTCCGTTTGGGAGTTCTCGCTTCCGGAGACACGGAGACGATCGCAAGGCTGAAAGAAGATGTATCTATATGGAATATCAACTCTTTTGCAGAATTCTATATGCAGATCGGAGAAAAGTATCAAAAAGATTATCTGTCAGCATTGAGAGCAGTCCGTCAAGAGCGCGCTCGTTTTGCGTCGGAACTTGACAAGATCCCTGGGATCAGGGTTATCCCTTCCCAGGCTAATTATGTTATGGTCGAGCTCATGAATGGGATCACAGCAAAGCGATTGACCCGGGTATTGTTGATAAAGCATGATCTGCTCATAAAGGATCTTTCTGGTAAGATCCACGATGGGCAATATGTTCGGCTGGCCATTAGAGGATCGGGTGAAAATGCCCGATTGATCGCAGCATTGAAAGAAGAAATGGCATCAGCGTAGGGAGGATGTTTAAGAGATCAGGATGATCGATAGGGATCCAGAAAGGGCTACTTGGTATCGAGAATGAACATAACGATAGCTGGAGGCGGGAACGTAGGGACACAGTTTGCCGTCCATTGTGCAGAAAAAGGACATCGCGTGACTATCTATACATCCAAGCCTAAGTCATTTGAGAAGGATCTGGTGATAGTAAATGAAAATGGGCGTGTGATACACAAAGGGCGTATCGCCAGAGCGGTGATGGAGCCGGAGGAAGCATTTACACAGGCAGATATCATTTTTGTTACCGTTCCGGCTCATTGTATGGGTGGGATAGCGGATAAGATCTACCCCCATATAAAAAAGGGCGTAAAGATCGGATTGATCCCGGGGAGTGGAGGCGGCGAATGTGCGTTTAAAGAATGCGCAGAGAAAGGAGCTGTCATCTTTGGCCTGCAGCGTGTCCCGAGCGTTGCGAGGTTGGTCAGATATGGGAGTTCTGTATGTGCAACAGGATATAGGGAGAGATTGCATGCAGCTGCACTGCCATCAAAAGAGGCCCAGGGATGTTGTGAGATCTTAGGGCGGATCTTTAATATCCCATGTGTTGCGCTGCCAGAGTATCTGGATCTGACTATGACACCATCTAATCCCGTACTCCATACCGTGCGGTTAAGGACATTGTTTGGGGATTACTGTAATGGAATGAGGTACGACACAGTTCCCCTGTTTTATGAAGAGTGGGATCAAATATCATCGGAGTTGTTATTGCGATGTGATGAAGAAGTACAGGATATATGTAAAAACTTAAAAGAGTTTGATCTGAGCGGGGTAAGACCACTGAAAGAGCATTATGAGAGCGACACTGCTGAAAGGATGACACAGAAGATCTCAAGCATCCCAGCATTTCAGGGATTGAGATCCCCGACCGTAGAGATAGATGGGAAATTCATTCCAGATCTGGATTCGAGGTATTTTACAGCGGATTTTCCATATGGGCTTTCCATCTTAGTGCAGATAGCAGATCTGTCTCACACGGATGTCCCCAACATGAAAGAGATCCTGCGTTGGTATCATAGCATATCGACCGACAGGAGAGAATTCCAGTATGCAGACTACGGAATAAGAAGTTATGAAGAATTTGTGAGATTTTATAAGCAGTGACATATACGTCAGAGGAAGATGGTATTGAAGCGATTTATTGGGATATATAAGAAAGTTAATGGCAGGGAGATCCTGCGTCAATATTGGCATGCCCATGTATTATTTTTCGCATTGGTGGAGATGATGATCCTTGGCCTGCAGAAAAAATCGTTGGAGATCGTCCGTCTTGCTGTAAACGATCGTGTATTGGGGAAACTAAGGAAAAAGTATAGGCCGTTTATTGAAGGGTATAAAAAAAATGTGCCGAAAGATCGAGGGCATGAGCATTCCGAAAAGGTATGGGTCTGCTGGCTCCAGGGAATGGATCGAGCCCCGGAATTAGTACAGAAATGTTATGGGTCATTGTTGGAGCATCTTGGAGATCGGGAGATCATTTTACTGACAGATGATAACTACAGAGCATATGTTCAGTTCCCTGTTTATATACAGGAGAAGATAGATTCTGGTGTGATCACAAAGACTCATATGTCTGATCTGCTCAGACTGGAGTTGCTAAATCGTTACGGTGGCACATGGATCGATGCAACGGTCTATTGTTCAGGAAATGACATTCCTGATTACATATTAGACTCAGATTTATTCCTGTACCAAAACTTAAAACCAGGACGAGATGGGCACTGCACATATATTTCCAGTTGGTTCATAACAGCATGTACTGATCATCCTATCTTAAGATTGACACAGGAATTACTATATGAGTATTGGAAAAAAAACAAGAAGATGATCGATTATTATCTATTCCACGATTTTTTCCAATTATCTCTGGAAGCGTATCCGGATGAATGGGATAGGGTGATCCCTGCTTGTAATTCTATTCCCCATATATTGCTTTTAAGACTGTTTGAAAAATATGATGAAAAGACCTGGCATGCTATAAAAGGGATGACCTCTTTTCATAAACTCAGTTATAAATCTGATGAAAGACAGATGAAAATGCGCGATACATATTATGATGTATTGTTTAATAGGTAGGGAAGATATGAAATGAAGATCATGTATCTATTATTTTCATTTACAGTTGGTGGCACTGAAAGGCTTGTTTCAGATATCTGCAATGAAATGGTCAAACGTGAGTGTGAAGTGTATTTGTATATTGTAAATGATCAATATTCAAATAGTATGTTGAAAACTATTGATAAAAATGTTTACATCGAATTATATGGGCGAAAAAGGAATGGTGGAAGAAGGATTCAGACGATTTTAGAAGTCACAAAATTTATACGGGACAATCATATTGATGTTGTGCATTGTAATGCATTTGATACACCAGAACTTCTTGTATTGCACCCACTTTTATTTCCGGATGTTCGTATCATTCATACGATACATGGTATTGGACAGTACGAAAGTATAAATAAAATAAAGTGTATTTTTCGGAATTATATATGTGATAAGTTTATTGCAATTTCTGATAGTGTCAGACGGGATATCATCTTAAAAGGGGCAGATAAAAATAAAACAATAACTATTTATAATGGGATTGATCTGGAGAAGTTTAAGCCTAGATATAAGGAACGCTTTGATAAGGATCATGTGAAGATTGGGAATATTGCAAGGATTGACCTTTCTAAAAAAGGGCAGGATATACTGATCCAAGCAATCGATCATTTAAAAAGATTCAATTATAAAGTTGAATGTCACTTTGGCGGCAGTGCTGATCGATATCATACTGAAGATTTAAAATATTTGAAAAAAAAGGCTAAAGAACTAGGAGTAGATGAAAATATTTATTTTTGGGGAAATGTGGACGATATAGTAACTTTTTTGAATGATATTGATATTTTTGTCTTACCATCTAGATCAGAAGGATTTGGGATAGCATTATTAGAGGCTATGTCCATGGGAATTCCATGTATAGCAAGTAATCTAAACGGTCCGGCAGAAATAATCGGAGAAAATAAAAGGGGATATTTGTTTGAAACTGAAAATGCAGAAGATTTGGCAAGAAAAATAATTGGTGTGATAGAAAATTATGATGAAGAATTAAAAAGAAGTAGGATGAACCTTCAATATGTGAAAAATAACTTTGATATAAAGAGTATGTGTAATAGGTTAATGGATATATATCAGAGTAGATGATCAATGTATGAAGAGTATGATTTAAGAGGTATATAAAAATGAAATTTACATTTGGAGTTCTCGCCTATAATCAAGAAGCATTAATATTAGAAACCTTAGAAAGTATCAAATATCAGATTATTAATTATGGGAAAGATTATAATACTAGGATTATTGTGATTGATGATCATTCCAATGATTTTACAGCTGCTTTATGTAATAAATGGATAAAAGATAATGAGAAAATAGTTATAAATGGAAAGTGTATAATCAATGATATTAATAGAGGCACTGTATATAACTATAATATGTTAATGGAAATGATTGAAGATGAAACTTTTAAGATAATTGCAGGCGATGACTTATTAGCATCTACGAATATTTATGAAGAAACATTACGATTAAAAGAAAATGAATTATCAACATATTGTAGGATATGTTTAAAAAACGAGAGGATATTTTATGAAGAACGATCATTAGTTAATTTCTATTGGCAAATAAAACAAAAAAAAACACAAGCTTATAATCTTAAACAAATGCGCAGAGGGGGATATTTGCACACCCCTTCAACGATATATCTGAAAAAAACATATATAAATGGACATTGTCAAGAATTAAATTCTAATTTTAGACTTTTTGAGGATGATCCCACTTGGTATAGTATGATAAAATATATTGATGTCTTAAAAATAAATTTTTATAAGAAATGTATTGTATTATATCGTATCCACGAGAAATCTGTCAGTAATTCCCAAACAAATAAATCCCCTTTTACATTTGAATTGATGAAATTAAGGAAAATATACGCCCATGAATCAAAAGGATTTGAAAAAATTTATTTGTTATTTAGGAGTAATGATTTATTGCCAAAATTGATGAGAGTTGATCTGTTAATAGATAAGATCATAATATTATATCGAAAGAGTATTTTATGCCTAGATAAAGGATTTAAAGAATTTAGAAAAGATTTAGAACAGATAGTGCAAGAGGAACAAAAATATTACAATAAAATAAAAAAAATAGCTTCAGATCAAATGGTGCAGGGGGAGGACTATGCAGGTCGTTAAATACGTTTTTCAGCCACATGGTGATGAGCGTGGACAATTGGTAGCATTGGAAGAGTTAAAAGATATACCATTTAAAATTAAAAGAGTATATTATATGTATGATACAGTGGAGGGAGTGGTCAGAGGATGTCATGCTCATAAATCTTTAGAACAGATTTTAATCTGCATCCACGGGAATTGTAAAATACGATTAGATAATGGTAAAGAAAAAAAGATAATACCATTAGAAAGACCATATGAAGGTGTGTATATTTCTAATAATATATGGAGAGAAATGTATGATTTTTCATCAGATGCTGTACTTATGGTATTGGCTTCAGAATTGTATGATGAGGAAGATTATATCAGAGATTATGATGAATTTATAAATTTCACTAAAGATACGGAGAATAAGTGAAAATGGAAATACCTTTTGTAAGTTTTGTGCCGATGGAACGGGAATTAGATAGTGAACTTAGGGATGCTTTCGAAAGAGTATATACCAGAAGCTGGTATATAGACGGAAAAGAAGATGTGAATTTTGAGAATGCATTTGCAGATTACTGTGGCGTGAATCATTGTGTAGGGACAGGGAATGGCTATGATGCCTTGAAGATTGCTCTAAAAGTTTTAGGTATAAAAGATGGAGATGAAGTGATCGTACCCTCTAATACGTATATTGCAACGGCACTAGCAGTCAGTGCTATAGGCGCGATACCTGTATTTGTAGAGCCTAATATTGATACTTTCAATATTGATGTTAATAGAATAAAAGAAAAGATTACAGCTAAAACAAGGGCTATTATACCAGTACATCTTTATGGACAACCTTGTGATATGGACAATATTATGGATATTGCTGCTTCTTATAATCTATTTGTTATTGAAGATTGTGCGCAAGCCCATGGAGCAAGATATAAAGGAAAGATGGTTGGATCGTTTGGGACTTTTGGGTGTTTTAGTTTCTATCCGGGTAAAAATTTAGGCGCGTTGGGTGACGCAGGTGCTATAGTTACCAATGATGAAAAATTGGCGAAAAAAGTAAAAGCGTTTGGAAATTATGGGTCAGATTATAAATATCATCATATTTATAAAGGATATAATTCGAGGTTGGATGAAATCCAGGCAGCGTTTCTTTCTGTAAAGCTTCCTCACTTGAACCGAATGAATGAAGTACGCTGTCATATTGCAGAAAGTTATCTTGAGGGGATTACAAACCCTAAAGTAGTTTTGCCCAATGTTATTCCAGAAGTAGAACCTGTATGGCACATATTTAGTGTGCGATGTGACATGCGAGATGAATTGGAAAAATTTTTGGGTGAAAATGGAATTACTACAAATAGGCATTACCCAATCCCCATCCATCAGCAGAAATGTTATGAAAATCTGAGGAAAAAACAAGATATTTTTCCGATTGCTGAAAAGATAAGTAATACTCAATTAAGTCTTCCAATGTATTATGGAATGACGGCGGTGGAGGTGGATTATGTAA
>CAJTYN010000158.1 GCA_910584115.1 uncultured Lachnospiraceae bacterium | reverse complement strand
ACAACGTGACATATTTCTAATAAACATATATCTTTTTATAGGTTCTTGTATACATATATATAGATATATATAGAAAGATAGGGCGATATCCTGCGCCAGATCGCGCTGGATCATCCGTGATACCGCAACTAGATGGATCCAGTGGACCATCGTATCATATTTTTATTGGGATCGGATCCATATCACGTATAGACCACACTTCAAAAAATATGCCTATTGCTTCATTTCGCCCTGTATGCTACAATACTCATAGTCAGATTAGGGCAACGTAGGGATAGTCTGGTGGTTGTTCTTTCCGGAAACGGGAAGGAGGTACATATGGATACGCTAGAGATCTTAACGCTATTATTAGTCGTTTTTGCAGTCTTAACATATCTCGACAACCACCACAAAAAATAAACTAGCTATCTCCTACGCCAAGGAAATAGCCAGTTGTTATGACTAATATCATTTAGTTTCCGGTGCAACTCATCGGACAGCTCAATATCCTTTGATTGCTCCTATGATGATTATAAACTATCTGCTCTGTTTTTTCAAGCAAAAGTTTAGGGGATGGGGGATGTTCTGGCATCCCCTCATCTTTTTTGAGCATCCATTTCTCCCTGTCCCGCATCCATCATCTCCCCCGTGATATCCGTCCCCTCTTCTGCCAGCCGCTGCAATTCCTGCGCGCTGTCCGTCGTATATGGACTCTGTTCCATGATCGTCCGCCTGGATATCGCGCCCATATCATATTGTAGCTTCATATTTTCTATATTGCTCTTTACATCGACAGGTTTGTTGATATTGAACGAGACGTTCAGGCTGTCGAAATCCTCATCGGACAGGACATCGCCATTGATCGCCATCAGATACCGCATGGCCTCCCATCTCTGGTAAAAACCATCCAGAAGGGAATTGATGTTCTCCTTCCCCCGGTTCTCCGTCAATTGATAGATGATAGACGTCGTGTTCTCTGACACATTCGCGATATTGCCCTGTCCGGTTATGGAAGACGGCACACCCGCGATCATATTGAACTGTTGGTAGAGCTGGTCTAACTCATATTTGATACAGTTATAGTCCATCGTAGCATTGGCGTAATCAAAAGAGCCGCCCTCTTCCAGGTTCAGGACTGCCCCGGCTATGTTCGAATCGATCATGTCATCCTCTGTCATCCGCGCGCCATTGACGACGCCGATGGGATTCAATGACAGCGTTGTGACCGCATCATCCAGCTTGCTCAGGAGTGATTCTATCTTATCCATGATCGGGATCAGGTCTAAGAGACATGGATCACCGAACTGGTCATACTCCGACTTGTCCATCACCGAATAATGGATCGGGAGTCCGGTCAAGTTCTTCTTACTGTCGGCCAGCCTCCCGTCTACATATGTATCCACATGTGTGGGATAGTAGATGGTATGGTGCTCACCGCCGTCCCGTTTATCCTTCCAATATTCTACAAAATATCGGTATACGAGTCCATCATCATAGATGGGGTATGCATCTTTATTCCGGAACACCTTTGACCTGACCTTCCCGTCTGCGTCCATATACACATATTCAAATGCGTTCCCATATGTGATGAGTTCCTTGAGGACCTGCCAGTCCGTCTTTGCATATACCCCGCTGCGGTAATACCTGTTCATGATCCCGACGGCCTCCGGAGTCCCTGTGATCGTGACCGGATTTCCCACTAAGTAAGCCGTATGGAAGTTGACGACGGTCTTCATCCCTTGCAGGATGATCGCCGCCGGGGTGAACACACGCCCTTTGAAATTATAGCCCTGTGCCGCCCTGGCGGATACACTATGTTGCCGTAGCAGGTGCCTCCGTATCGTATCTACCCTGCCCTGCCTGTAAGTATGCTCACAGGATGCGATCTCTTTCTTGAAATAGGACAGCCCCGGCTCTCCCGCCCCTGCCCTTTCTTTCTGTCTGAAAATGTTCATCGTTATCTATCTCCTTTGTCGCCCCGATGTGGGGGATGATAAAGGGCGGTACTATCTCCCGACCTGGAAATAATATTGCCCCGACTTTAGTCCTTGTAATGCCATGGCATACGCCATGACCGTATCGTCATGCCCGGATACGGCCTTAAAGCTCCCGTCCACGAGTTCAAATAGCTTCATCTCTTCGAGCAGCGGCTTGGAGTTCACGAGGCACTGCCCCGTCTCGAACATCTCCTGCATGTCGTTGATCATCATCGGCTTGCTCTTCGCCGTAGTCTCCCAGCCGACCTTCCGTTTGCCCCTGCCCGTCCGCTGGTCATATGACTTGTATTTGTACATGTTCATATAGTGGGCGTCATGGCGTATCTTATCTACCACCGTATGCCCCGCGCTCGCTTTTTCGACGACGAGCAGCCCGCCGTTATAAAAAAGCCCCATGCGGTGCACGATCTCCGTGAACGTATACGGCTTCACCTTATTGCTCCGCCATTCCGCGCAATGGAAGCCTTCCCCGTCCAGGACTTCTATGACCGAATAGTCATTATCGCCGCCCAGGCCTTCCCCGGTATCGACGCCGATATAGTACCGTTTGCCCTTCACTGGCAACTTCCATATGGTCAGGTATCGGCTATAGCCCTTCAGGATGGGATCAGCCGTCCTTGGCAGTTCCTTCTGCTCCATGGATGACAGGCCGGACAGCCGCTCATGGATGAGCTTGGCCGAAAAGACATTGGAGCCGGTGGAGACGAACGCCTCCATAGGCGTGGATGGGAACTCCTGGGCGAACTTCTCCGCGCTGCTATTTGAGATCTTGAGCCTCCGCCACATCAGCTGCTCCATCGTCGCGCCCTTATCCTTTAAGATGATCTCATCGTCATCCAATCCTTCATCCTGCAAGGGCGCGCCATAGATGTTGATATATCTCTGCGCGTACTCCCTATATTCATCCGCGAACATACGTCTGTCCTGCACCCAGGAGAAGAAGAACGGTTCCCATAAGGGCGCGTCGCCAGATACCGCCTTATTCCATAACTCTGAAAAACGGTTCAGGCCGTTTGCCGTGGATTCCAGGATCATCACACCATCAGGGACTAGGGCCTGCTCGATCGCCGTCAGCTGCTTGTCGAGATGTTCGTTCATGAAACCAACCTCGGACAGATGCACGAAATTGAGGGTCGCGCCCCTGGCATTATCCTTGGAGCCGCATGTACAGACGATGATACGGCTATGGTTCACGAACTTCAGTTCCTTACGGTTGTTCGCGATCGTCCTGATGCGCACACAGTCCGGCAGGTCGTTATACATCTGTTTTAATTTTTCAAATATGTTATTGGCAGAGTCGAGGGAATAGCTCATGATCATACATGTACTGTTCGGCTTCGTGACCGCTATGTAGATGGAGTACGCAAGGGCCACGGATGTGATCCCCAGCTGGCGCGATTTTAGGCAGATATTGAACTTGCCCTTGTGCCTCATGATATACCTCTGTTGCGGGTTGAACCTGAACGGGATCAGGACTCCCCTCTTGTTGACGATGTTGACGAATGTCTCGATCCACAGGAGCGGGTCGGACATGATCTTCCTCAATCTTGTCGCATTGTCCATACCATCACCGCCTAAAGATCCATCTCAAAGTCATCGTCGCCGCCCGTGTCCCCATCGAGATCCACGCCGCTGAGGATCTGCAACAGCTCACTGTCTTCCTCATCCCTGAAGAACTCCTTCTTGAAGTCGATGAGTGCCCTGAACGCCTGCACATCACTCTTCGCACGATCAAAATAGATATTATAGAGTTCGATCATCCGCGCTCCGTCCATGCGCCTCAGGAGCCATCTGACCGCTGTCTGTACGCTCTCAAGGTAGATATACCTGTTGCACAGGTCTTCTGACAGGTTCCTGAACGCCGCATAGGTCCGCTGTAGATCCTCGAATGTCTCGGATGCGGTCGGCAGTAGGTCCGGCGCGAACTTCCATAGTATCCAATATACCTTCGTATCAGTCCTGACCATATCCTTCAGTTGCGCCATTATGCTCTTCTCGCGTGAATTTGCATCATTTATCTTCATATATTACACCTCTCTGTCATTGTCATATTGGATCCACAGATCCTTCCATCATGCCATCTTCCCCTTCATAGATATCTGCGTACACCCTATCGAGTGCAGCCTCGAACGCGCCTATCCCAGAAAAGAAACTGCTCACTCTCAGATCATCAAATAGATACGGCATCACACTGTATAAGTCCCTAAATATGTGATATAGGACATCGACTACTATCGAGTTCCCAGCCTGTCTATACAGCTGGCTGTCACTCACACCAGCCGATCTTGCCCTTTCAAATGCTTCATCAGAAAAACCCATCAATCTGAAATATTCCCTTGGCGTCAGCCTGCGTATCCTATAGCCAGAACCATGATCCTTGATGAATGCCCGCGTCTCTGGCGTATCCACATAATACTTTTCATCGACTTCATCTTCCAATACATCTTCCAGCCTTTTATTGAGTTCAAATCCTTCCGGGAACTCAAAAAACCCATTATCGATTTCTTTTCTGATGATCAAGAGATATACTCGCTCCCTATTCTGAGGCACGCCAAAATCTTTCGCGTTCAGGACTTTATAATATGTATTGTATCCATACTCATTAAGTTCTTTTATGAACATCTCGAATGTATCTTTGAACTTCTTTCCGACGATGTTCTTAACATTCTCGTATATTCCCCAATCCGGTTTATTTGCCCTGATGATCCTCAACCATTCCACGAGCAGGGATGACCGCGTTTTATCGAGGTCTTTGCTCTTACATTCCGGACACATATCCCTTTCAGCGTAATGTACTGTTAATGGGTTGTATTCATGTCCGCATTTTTTACATTTCCATCTGCTCCCGGCTTGCTTTCCGGCGACTGAAAAATCCTGGCAATTATGGACCACAAAACCATTGGCAATAAAGCTATGGTCATCCGCAACCTCAAGATCATACACTGGAACAGGATTGGATGATTCCAAATTTAAACCTATAACTGCACAATGTTCAAATTTACTTCCTGTAAAACAACGCACGAAATCTCCAAGCCTCAATTCACGAAATTCTGTCCAACCATACTTTTCATCATCATATCTGCTAACAGTTAAAAACCGATGGTCATATGTACACATAACTTGGGAATGCATTGTGGTTAATCTGAATATAGGTTTGTATCCCGTCATTTTTGATGATATTACTTTTTTATAATCTCCCCTGTGTGTAAGTACAGTATCCCCCTCTTTTATGTCTTCAATGGGTATGTCGCCTTTATCTGTTGTTATATATGTTCCAGCTGGGAAACAAGGGCTGCCTCCGCATATCATATTGAATGGCTTTAAATTGTTCTCGTCAACCTTAGTTATGTCTCCCAGGTTTAATGACTCGTCAACGCCGTGGATGGCGCAATAACTCTTGATAGCGAATCTGTCTGATTCACAAAAGTTCACGAGTTCATACCCTCTTGCTCTGTCTATGCTCTTTTTATCTATCTCCAACACTCCCCATGGTCACCAGGATATAATTGTCCTTAGGGACCGTTGTCAGAGTGTTGCATATCTCATCATCACGTAGCGTCAGTTCCCGCATATTACACATGCGTTCTTTGATTTCTCCGGCTTCATAGCCTTTACGGATCTTCTTTCCGTATTCTGTCCGCTGGTATCTCAATGCCCTCGCGGATCCTGATCTTTTCATGTCGTTTACCATTGTCTATCTCACCAATCCTTTTTATCACTTGTAAAATTTATCGTGTAGCTGCTATCATCCCCGGTCTGTGCCAATCATCTGCGCATCCTTGAGGGATAGATCTCTTTTGTTTTTTAGACACAAAAATAAGACCACCACTTCAAAAAGTGATAGTCTTATCTTAAGATCTAAGATTTTATTGTACTGTTTTTCGCTGTGCTTATAAGAAAGATCCTCTCTGCTCTGAGTGATCCATCTCACCAATCTTTTTCAATTATATTGATATCTGCGATATCCGGTCTAAACCGTATCGTGTAGCTGCCATCATCCTCAGATATGATATCTTGCACGATATCATCAACATGGATACTAACACTCCCGATACCATTTGACGTGTTATAATTACCCGCTACGAACGAGAGTGTATTTTCACTTTCATGATATTCAATATGCGCTTTTGAAAAGCTGAGATCGATACCGTTTGTATCGGTACTCTCTGCGCTTATAATCTTATCTTCTAAAATATTTACGAGTTCTTTGATCGTGATCTCTTTCATTTTCCCGTGTCCTCCTTACCACTTAAAAAGTTTTTCAAAATTCATAAAAAAATGTATTATCTTACATCTTTTTTTCTGGTATTTGACCATCCATTTTTTCATAGGCATTTAAAAAATCAGATATAGCACTGTTTACGTCACTTTCAAAACTATTATAAGTACCATGTGGATCTATGGCTAAATTTGTCAATTCCACATATGATTTATATAGCATAGACACTGTATTATAACATTTATTCAAACCTACTGGGGGGGGTTCTAAGTCTTTGATTAATTCTTTTACGGAGCTTTGATTTTCTTTAATATCTGATACTGTTGTTACTGTAGAAGGATCTTCATATAACTTTCTAATCGAAGCCTCGCATCCACGCCAATGCGATATTGCGGTATTCCATGTGTATTTATCTGTCTCATCATCATTTTTTTCATATATTGCATTTTCCCATACTTTTAATGTTAAAGCATTTAATGCACCAGCTTCTACAACTCCGTCAAACATAAGATTTTGTACATCTTCTAAGTTTTTAATATACTTATTATACGCGCTCTTTTCACTACCACCAGAAAATAAATTATATCCAATTCCGCCAACCACGCAAATCAATATAACAATAGAGACATAATAAATGGCTTTATTCGTCTTCATTTTTATTTTGAGGTTTGATATCTTTGATTGTTGCACATTTACTCCGCTTTTATTTGTTTCATTTTTAGTTTTTATATTTTCAACTGTATAGCCACAATTCGGACACACTTCATCTGTTTCTGATAAGATTACTCCGCACTCATTACACTTAATCTTTATATCAGCCACATCTTCTACGACAAAAATCTTCCCGCAATGGACACATTTTTTT
>CAJTYN010000157.1 GCA_910584115.1 uncultured Lachnospiraceae bacterium | reverse complement strand
TCGTTGGTCTTTCTATCTTTTTCAATACTTTCTCCTTTCAGCTTTCTCCAGCCAAATTCAACCTCCACTCATATTCACTGATCATACGGTTTATCGACTCTATGACCGCTGAACTGAGTGGTGGATCGAAAAGAAGTCTCACCTTCAGATACATATAAGACTTCACGAGTTCTATCTTTTGATCATCCCCCATAAACTCCGACCATACAGCTTTCTCATCTTGTATAGCGAAACCGTCAGCAGGGCCGACCCCTAATTGAGTCAAGACTGAGAACACAGAATTTATATGCATGATGATATCCATATCAAAGTGCGTATAATCCTCTGTGATCCCGAGCAACTTCTTGATAGATACCAGTATGCTCTCCATTACTGTTCTCCTTGTCTCTTATACTATTTTGTGTTATCATCTATGTGGACACGATCTCATATCACCACCCGGATCCATATGATCTTTTCATCCCTGTTGAAAGGAGGTGACAATATGAGACGATCTGTGTCCGCAAAGGCTACTAAGCCATTTAGCCAGACTGGTAACAAAAGAGTCGTGAACGTTCGTGTATCGAATGGAAGTACGGCTGTTACCAAAAAGGCTACAATCAAGACAAAGTAAGCCGGATCGAGGGGTGTGCATAGCATCCCTCTTTTTATATCCTCCATGGGCATGTATCATTCCTGCTGCGCTCAACAGGCGCCGTCATCAGCAATGTCTCATCCCCATAGTGAATAGCATTGTGTGTATCATGAGTCGTCGTGATCAGATATTCCGAATCCAACAGAAATCTGCCCCTCGCTTCGATGTCTTTCTGGGATATCGGGTTCATATGATGAATCAGTATCTTCCCATATATCTCACGGCTCTCCACCCCAAGATCACAGCCGTTATCTCTGATGATCACATGATCGCGGATAGCTTTCCACTCACGTGACTGGTAAAATATCTGGTTGATAAACCTGTCAAACCCAAACGTCTCCTCACCCACGACACCGCCAAGCTGGAGATATCTATACCTTTCTTCAAAAGTGTTCAGTTTAGAAAGCTCCGAATATGTCTTAATATCCATCGTCTTTCTCTCCTTGTCCGCTGTAATCCCTCATCGCGTTCAGCGCATCCGCATACAGTTCTTCGACCCTCTTCGTCGACTTGAGGTTCTCTGTCTTAGCATCGATCAGCTCTTTCTGCTTTTCGAGGATCTCTTTCTCGATCCGTTCCTTTGTCGACCCTAATTTTAGATAATGGGTGATGACTTGTGACGAAGCTGTACCTTCCATCAATTGTTTTTCCGCAAGATCCACCGCTAAAGATATCAATTGGTTCTCCCTGGCTTCAGGAGTGAGCGCCGGTCTTATCTTTTTGGATGACTTTTGGCCTTTTGTTGTTCTCATATCGATCACCTTTTATAAGTTTTCCGATGACTATATACTTACTCTCAATAGACTCTCATATCACTTTTAATGATATCTGGACAAGCCCATAAAGCTGCAATGACACTTGGACACTTTTTTTCGAAAGGAGGTTTACCAGATAAGATGACAGCCCTATGGACCTGTCCGGATATCATTAAAGGGCTCGCCAAAAATATACCCCCGGAGAATTTTCAAGGAGTCCGGCGATGAAGGAGGGGGTGTATATTTTGCGACACCCCCCTATACCATTTCTATGCCCTTACAGTCTATATCGGAGCCTGATACACGATAGATGATGCTGAGAATGATAAGAAATGGCACATTGATGAGTTTTATGTCTAATGTACTGTAGTATCATCTATTTTGACTTTCTTGTAGATGTTCATGAAGTCATATCTTATCATCTCGTCGATCGCTCTTTCGATCTCCATATCGTTTTCATCTTCTGAAAGTTGATCAGATGTCTTCGCGATCCTCCCAAGATAAGAACAAGTATTATAGCCTTTCTCAACATCAAACAAGAACCAAGAAGTGAACTGTCTGAATGAATCAAAAGGATTATCAAACGTTGTGATCATACATTTACATCCCAAACTGTCTCACTCCTTTCATTTCAGATACTTCGATATAGTAGATGTCGACACGCCAAGAGCTTCCGCTATCTCGGCTATGGTGTAGCCTGATGCGTTCATTGCCGAGATCTTGCTGACTTTAGCTGCACTCAGTTTCGTTGTCGTCCTTGGTGTGGCTCTCTGACGTATCGTATCGATGTCTGTGTTATTGAGTATCTGCATCAATTTGTTCTCACTTATGGCTCCAGCTTGTATCGCTTCCCATTCTCGGTCTGAGATCGACACTGGACTCCTTTTTGCTCCGACTGCATTCCTTGCAGCTGTGAGAGCTTGTTGGTTTGCTTTCTTTATCTCGCCACGAGTCATGTCAGGATTGGCTTGTTTCTTTGCCGCTACGACAGCATTTGCCATGACCTGGGCCTGTCTCTCTCTTGGAGCGTTCTTTAAAGCCACGTTCAGGCTGGCAGACAGGGAGTCGACTTCTGACTTGTAGGCAGCCTTAGCAGAGGCAGAGTATGGGATCTTACCCGTACCTAACATCTCTTTCCTTGCCTGGTTAGCCAGGGACTTCATCTTATTGGCATAGTCGGCGTACACTTCCTCTACCGGGTGGCCGGAGGAGAGGCTCCGTGCATCCCTAGTCTCAGCCATCTGTGTGCTCGCCTGTGTACGTTTCTTTATCTTTCCAGTCTTCTTATCGATATAGGTGGGGTCATCTACTTCTTTCCAGCTCTGCTCCCCTGTTTTTGGATCGATGATCGGACTGCCTTTTCTCTTTATGACGGATACTTCTGATTTGGCACGGGATATGAGTGTGGCTGCTCCTTCATGGTATCTCCCATCCTCATCAAAACGTCCTTGATACTTCTTTTTCAGGGAAGCGATGCCATTATCGATCTCACTCTGTTTATAATCGAGCTTATGTTTTTCAGCATCTATGACAACCATACTGTGTCTGACAGCCCTGGCAAGCTCGTCCTGGGTGGCGCCTTTCAGCGTCATATCAGTTATGAGGTTTGATACCTTTCCCATCTCGGTCTGGGTATTCTTCATGACTTTCATCCCGCTGCGGTAAGGGTACTCCATCTTGGGATCAAATCCTTCAAGTCCTTTTAATGGAGGCGTGGATGTGATCTTCGTCCTTCCGCCGGTCGGTATGACCATGACTGTATCACCATCGAAATCTGCGCCGGACAGACGCTCTGCTACCTTACTGTTGATACCAATGGCATCCTTCGCATTACCAAGTACCCGTTTAGCTTCAGCCTGTTTGTTATTTACAGTCAGGATCGGTATCTCGAAAGTCCCTCCATGTGGGTATCTTATGAGCGCGACCTGTTCACCGTTTTTATAATTCGGTGCATAGACTTCTGTATCTTTCATGGATGTGATGGGTAAGATCACCTGATACTTCTGTCTTGGTAGGGCCGCAGCCTGGAGATGGACGGCAGCTGAGTCACAATCATCTGCAAAGGATTTCAGAAGGACCTTCTTTACAGTCGGATTTGTGAGGGAACAGATCTCATCAAATTCTGCTTCCTTATCAGTCCTAGCAAGATCCAGCTGCTTCTTCACAAGAGTCCTGCTCTGCTTTGAGAGAAATTGCGACGGGAGCTTGTCCTTCCAATCCTGCCAGTCCCCTTCTTCTGCCCTTTTGTTTATGAGTGAGAGCTGCCTATTACCATCTTTATCTGTGTAGTAACTCTGGCCGCCAGCTTTGATGAGCGAACCAAATGGATTATCTGGGTCGTCTTTGATATTCTTAAGGACATCTTCTTTTGGCGTACCTTTCTTTTTGTTCGTATTGAAGATCACATCCACACCAGGCGGCATATCATCTGAGTAGATCGCCATCCCTTTGATATACTTTTTACCATCCACCAGGATGCGGACTTGCGAATAATGTGAATTTCCGAGGGACAGATCGTCGACTCCACGCCTTAGCTCGACCACACCGTCCTTATGTATCCCGCCATCTTCTGCATAACGGATCTTTAGACGGGATGAGTCCATACTCTTTGGATAGACGAACTTGTCAAATGTCTCGCCTCCGTCATGGGATGTATAATCCCGGACAGAATTGACCTTCTCAAAATCATAGATTGCCCTATGTTCCGTACCAGGTGGACAGAGGACTTTCAGGTTTGTCTGTCTCCCGGGGTTTGTCGCCTGCGGGACGCCGCCACCGTAGACAGGGTATCCCTCCATCTCAAGTATGTACAGGGCCTCCCTCATCTTTTCCTTTGACACTCCGAGTTCTCTCTCTACTCCTGTGCCCACATCGATCATACCCTTTTCGGCAACCTGCTTTTTAAGAAATTCTGCCGTCTTTTTCGCCTGGTTCATGCGGGCCTCCGAATCTTCATTGAGGAGGGATCTTACGGATGAGTCATTCGAATACCCCATCTTCTCCGCGATCTCATTCAGGCTGTATCCCTTCTCCCTCAGCCCCTTTGCCGTTGCGACATCGATCGAACGCCTTTCATCTTTTGCCAATGCCCTCTGCGTCCTGTATTGGGTCGTAGTCAGCCCCATGGATTTTGCGATATCCGAGTCACTTAATCCTTTCTTTTTCAGTTCATCTATACGACTGAGGAGATCCCCGCTGTGCTGATATGGGTTATCTCCGGATCCCCATGGATAACGGCCGGAACGTTTAGGCATACCATAATGCATCAATATCTCTTTCGCTATGCGGTTCATGATTAGACCTCCTGACCTTTTATCCTGTCGATGATCTTATCAAAAGTGATGATCTTATCCATGATATGGGCGATGTCCTCAACTGTAGGTTTATGGTATAGGATCTCGTTGTTCTGATAGATCCGCAATTCCATATCTATGTCAACGGGCCTCATCTTGTATTCCAGACAAAAAAGAGCAGCGTATACTTCAAGCTGCTCCATATGTGCTGGCGTGGCACCCGTCTTCAGATCATGGATCCTCAATAACCCATTCCTGAACGCGATCGCATCCGCAGTCCCAAAACAATTCTCTGAATAGAACAGCGGCTGTTCCGGCGTCATCTTATAACCGATCGCATCATTCACATATAAATTCAATGTCTTCCTTGACCTGGACAGTTTCTGCCCGAGCCTGATACATTGGGCGGCGAACCCATGGAGTTCAGTCCCCTTCTTGATCGCTAAAAATCTTGAATAGCTCTCCTCTAACTTGGACTCATCATAATTCACCCAATGATATCTGCTGGCGCCAAGAAACGCATGTTGCCCTTCAATGTTCGAATGTTTGTTGAAGTTCATACAGCACGTCCTCCTTATTCTCAGGACATATAAATCTTGAGAATGACATCTCATCCATCTTCTCTACATAATATTCCTGGTTCGGTCGTTTCTTAGCGCACGCGTTCTTCTTACATTCTAATGATGCCCACTTGTCCCTGTACAGGATGAGGATATCCGGTATGCCTTGTATGTAGCTCGCATCATTTTTCATCACGATACATCCTGGGAACAGATCCTTCAGCTCCCGGATGAGCCTTGCTTGGAAATCGCTTTCCAACATCTCTGAAGTCTCTCCTTTCGTATCCAAAACACAAGAGAGAATGTCTGCTCCAAAAATGGCGCTTTATCACTCTCTCTTCATAAAAGGGCATGTAATTTTCGCGTGGCTAAAGTGTGCTGTCTATTTGTCTATTTTTTTTCGCGGTATTACTATATATTATTAAACTTTTTATCGTATTTAATATGAAAAAAAATTAGACAAATAGACGCGATTTAACCGATTTTATCTATAATAGATTATAAGCAATATTACAAGTTGCAATTCGTGGATAGTTTTTTTTCGATTTTTATCCATTTTGGATACTTTTTTTTCCATTTTTTGTCAAAAACAGTGCTCTTTAAGAAGATCACAACGTAAAAAATGCCAAAAACTGAGACAAAAATATCCATTGGACAAAAAAGTATCCACAAAAATATCCACAAGATCTGGGTCACCAGACCCATCCAGACCCTCTTTTGTATGTGTATACATGGTCTGAGAGCACCTCTTTTGGAGCCAAGACTGTGCCATTGACTTCCCTTATAATGGCTGACATCTCATCTTCAGACGGCTTTTCACCGACCGGGATCAGCAAGACTTCATGCACACTCGACGGGATGACAAAGATGTCTTCCTTCCATATCTCCGAGAGACTCTCCAAAAATCCTTTGTCTATCATGCGGTTTGCCCCATCCATACATATATCATTTGTAAGGACATATAACGGCAGATCCGACTGTACTTCCAAGTCTTTCAACAGATCACTCATCGGCATGAACACCGGCGTTTCAGATATGACATTGACCCTAGCCTGTTCATACACCTCATCAAAAGAACGCCCCCAGAGCCGCATCAGATCATCATCAACATTACATATCTGTATGATCTTAGAAATATCCTGTATCTGTCTCACGGCTACGACCGCAGCCAGATCCAGGAACTCCTTATATGGATGCGTCTCAAGAAATCCTGCATTCCTAACCGGATCCATGAGCCTCAGAGTGAGTTTATCCTTTACGTCCTCATAAATATGTAATTTATCGATCATCGTTATCTCCTTTCGAAAAAAGTGTCCAAATATATCTTACAAGTCCCCAGCCTCCCTATGATTTGCCCGGAAAGTGTCAAACCCTTCTGGATACCGCGCCTTCAGTTTCTCAATGTTCTTCTCCATGACCACATCCATATCGAGACCACAAGAATGACAGATCATAGCGATATACCACATCACGTCTCCAAGTTCTTTCTGCAGGTGCTCCAGATCGAGTGCTTTTTCATGGAACATCGTTTTCTTGACCAGGTCAGCAACCTCTCCAGCTTCTCCAGTTAATCCCATGACCCCATTAAGTAATCCTCCTGCATCTCCTAACTGCAATCTGCTTTCGAGTCTTTCGTTGGCTTTCCCATCATTCGTCCTCATTGCCAGTTTCTGATACTTTTTCCCAGTCATCCTCCAGATCCTCCTTAATCGCATTTACTCCAACCACAACATTTACAAGTGTTACATCCGCCTTCGAACTTCAGTGGTGTTCCGCATTCCGGGCAAGCGGGTACTGACGGTTTGGCACTCGCATCTGTA
>CAJTYN010000156.1 GCA_910584115.1 uncultured Lachnospiraceae bacterium | reverse complement strand
TGAGTTTATATTATATGACCTTAAAAAATCTGTCCAGTTTATTGTAGCCCATCCATAAATGTGGCTAGATAATTACAGGACCTGGTTATATCACCACGGAGTCAAGGGTCAGAAATGGGGCGTGAGAAACGGACCTCCATATCCTATCGGTAAAGGCGATGGCGGAAGCAAGGGATCAGTTGCAAAATCTTCTGGGCGTGATACAATAGTAGAAGATGCGATACGTTCCGGAAAGGTCATAAAGAAGATCAATAAGGACAAACAGGCACGGCATACAAAAAGCGGTCATATACCAGGGAGGAGCTATTTGGATGGGGATCTGGAGTATGCGCAGGCGTTGGTGGATAAGCTGAGCGGGACTGGCGAAGCATTGCGAGATGGAAAAGGTAATTGGAATCACAGAGAAAGAGTGGTCAGTCCACATATTATCGGAACACATGTTGATCTTGATGGTATAGAAACAAAATCTAATTCTGCAATAATCGCGTATTCTAAAACGGGGAGTCATATATACCCCGCCAAAAGGAAGGAAGAGAAAAATGAAACTTAGTCAAGCACTTGAGGGTAAGAGGGTCCGAGTGGTCCATGTTGATGGAGAAGTTTTTGAAGGTACAGTAAGTGATTATTTTTATCCAGAAGATAATATACCAGAAGGGATTGCTGGTATTGCTCTCGATGATTGTCCGCAAAGACCAGGTGTGTGGCTGGGCATCAATGAGCCGGAGATTAGATCAATCGAGGTCATTTCTTAAAATCATATACGATAAAAACTAGAAACCATGGGTCTTAACCGGCCTGTGGTTTTTGTTTTTTATATCAGGTTGGAGGTATTTGCATGTGCTTTGGTAAAGCGCCACGCTTCTGCGGGATGTTTGTCTGTGTATGCATCCACTTCTTTGAGTGACATGTTCTGAATTTCTTCGTTAGTGAGTCTTGCCATGAGGCCACCTCCTTCCTGATATTTTTTATGTATGTTATACACAAGATAGCGCATGTTTAGGATAAAGTCAATAAAGAAAGGAAAAAAATGGAAAATACTTTACAGCATTATGGTGTATTAGGTATGAAATGGGGCGTCCACCGTTATAGGAACAGAGATGGAACGTTGACGAAAGATGGTAAGAACAAAAAAAACAACGGAGTCATAACGACAATCTGAGTTACCGTGTAGGTGCTAAGAGATTGAATAACCGTATAAGTAATATGGAACGGAATATGACATCTGATCTGGCATCAGTAAATCGTCAAAAACAAAACAGTGTTGGACAGAGACGGGCAGCCAGAAAAGAAACAGAAGACGCGCTCAATAACCCTTTAAGGACGACTGCAGTTGGGAGAAAAACGATCAAAGGTCGGACACTTTCTTCTGTTGGCGCTCTTTCAGCATCTGGTGCGTCGTATGTCGCCGCTCTGAGCGTTGGTTCTGCAATACCTTTAGCTGGAATACCAGCATCAGTGATCGCTGCGGGTGCTTATTGGTATAAGAGTATGTCTTGACTGGACTATGTTTTTGTTTTGGGAGGGAATAATGCATATAACAAAAAATACAAACATAAGTGGTCTTTTTGAGATTGAAAAGATGTTTGAAAAAGCGCAGGCTAGATTTAGAGATGCGAATGAAATGATACAAGTGGTGAATCGCCAAGAAATGATGCTCGATATAAATGTGGTCAAGACTTCAAAAGGACCTGAGATCGGTATCTCGTTACCCGGGATCAATGACATGGTCTCAAGTTTGAGGTGTGCTATAAACGAGTATGAGGATGTACTGAAAACGCTGGAAAGTATTCCTGAAAAAGCGGCCGAGTTTAAAAATAAAATGAACCAGTCATCATGTAGATAACGACTGGTCATCAGCGGTTTTCTGAATATTGAAATCAATGCTTATCTTAGCATCATCTGGAATGGAGAGTATTTCAAGACCATCTCCGATCAGGTTACCTGGGATCAATGTCTTGGCTGTTGTATCAGAGTTAAATCTGTGTATTTTTCCGCAATTTGGGCATGTTCTTTCATTCTTATCTAATCCGTTCATATCCAAAGTGTAGAAACATTTACAGCCGCATTTTACGAGGATCATTCTATCACCTTCCTTTATCTGGATTTTATCACATTCCATGTAAGAAGACAACAAGAAAAGGAGGAAAATTCAAAATAGAGACAATGTTGAGATTTAACATACGACACCAGACCATAAGGAGAGCAGATACGTTCCGTCCGGTCAAGAACAGTCGGAACTATCTGTATGCTGAGTTTGATTTCCTGACAGATGACTGGAGCAGATACGGCACGAAGACCGCGCTCTTCAAAGGGGCTGGTATGAACGAGTCTATAGCGGTGATCCTGGACGGACAGGGCAAAGCTCTTGTGCCATGGGAAGTATTGGAGAAAGACAGTTTTACAGTATCTGTATTTGCCGGGGATCTGATCACAGCAGGGATCGTGGAAGTGCATCTGTATGAGTCTGGATATGAGAGCGGGCGGGATGTAAAAGACCCGACACCGAGTGTGTACCAGCAGATCATAGAATTGTTAAAAACAAAAGGTGATGGTCATGGTGCAAGGGAGATAGAACTGAGGAATGACGGTTCTCACATACAGTGGCGTTATGTTGGGGATGGTGCTTGGATGGACCTGGTGCCGCTTGATGATATCAGAGGGACGGATGGGAGTTCACCGATCAAGGGGGTCGATTACTTTACGGAAGAAGAGATATCTGCCATAGCAAATACCGTTGAGACAGCCCTAAAAGAATACATAGATGTACAGATAGGGGGTGTGCTAAATGGGTCTTACTGATCTTCTCACCGCGATCGCAGACTCTATCAGGATTAAGACCGGAACTGAGGGGCTCATCAATGCGCAGGATATGCCGCAGAGGATCCTCGGCATCCCGAGTGGGGGAGATATGCCGCTGTCTATCCAGACAGGCACGTTTTCGTTTGAAGAAGACACGACTGGCCCCGTGACACTCACATTCAATGGTAAAGTCATTGTATTTATGTATTTTGCGGATGAGATCGTTGATAAGGACGAGTATATCAAACTGTCAATGGTCGGCGCTGAGTTCATGGTGAGGACTCCCACCAACTGGCGTTCGTCATTCTACATTTCTGGCAGCAATGTCCTATCGGCCACCACCGCCGCATATGATACGGGATATTATATGACTGTGGATGATAATGTCGTGACTTTTACATCATCAAGATCGACGTACCTATTTCGGGCTGGATACACCTATCGCTATTTTGCGTGGGTAGAGGGATAAGGAGGAAAAATTCAAAATGGAGATCGCATTTGGATCCAGGCTGAAACATGCCTGGAATGCTTTTATGAACAGGGATCCGACACGGTACTATAGGGACATGGGGATGGGGTATTCTTACCGTCCTGACCGTATCCGGATGACCAGGGGGAATGAGCGGTCGATCGTGACTTCGGTCTACAACCGTATCGCCCTGGATGCTTCTGCTGTGGATATCATACATTCCAGATTAGATGAGAACGATCGGTTTGTCGGGATCATCCCTTCGGGTCTGAATGAGTGTCTGACTGTCGGGGCAAACATTGACCAGACGGGGCGGGCTTTTATCCAGGATGTGGTCATGTCGATGCTGGATGAAGGATGTGTCGCCATCGTACCTGTGGATACCACGATCGATCCGATATCTACAGGCTCTTATGATATCGACACGATGCGGACGGCTAAGATCCTGGAATGGTATCCCAAAGATATAAAAGTCCGGATCTATAACGATCGGAGCGGGCAGAAGGAGGATATCATCGTCCCTAAGGGTATGTCGGCTATCGTGGAAAATCCGCTGTATGCAGTGATCAACGAACCTAATTCTACGATGCAGCGGCTGATCCGGAAACTCAATCTGTTGGATGTGATCGATGAACAGAGTGGGTCTGGGAAATTAGACCTGATCATCCAGCTTCCGTATGTTATCAAGACTGAGGCAAGGCGTAAGCAGGCCGAGAACAGGCGTAAAGATATCGAGATGCAATTGGCTGGTTCTAAGTATGGCATCGCTTATACAGATGGTACGGAACGTATCACTCAGTTGAACCGTGCAGTAGATAATAACCTGATGGCACAGATCGAGTACCTGACGAGTATGCTCTACAGCCAGTTGGGTATCACACAGGGTATCCTGGACGGGACAGCAGATGAGAAGACGATGCTCAATTACTACAACCGGACGATCGAGCCGATACTCTCTGCTATCGTCGACGAGATGAAGAGGAAGTTCCTGACAAAGACGGCGAGGACGCAGAAACAGTCTATATTGTTCTTCCGTGATCCATTCAAGTTAGTCCCAGTCTCAGAGATTTCAGAGATAGCAGATAAGTTTACTAGGAACGAGATTATGACATCCAATGAGATACGGCAGGTCGTAGGTATGAAGCCTTCAGACGATCCGAAAGCGGATGAACTCAGGAACAGCAATCTGAGCGCTCCGGCAGGAGATGGGGATGCAAAAGTAGATCATGGAACGGAGGGTTTGGATGATGTGTCTGATAGATCCTGAAAAAGTGGAGGAACTGACGGAGCAGGAAAAGTTTGAGTGTACGGTCAGATGGCTGAATGATCTTTATGATGGATATCGCAATATGCTACATGGATGGATAGATGGTACGGTATTTCTTGAAAAAGTAGGGACATCTTGTAACGAATGCCCCCATAACAAGAAGTGTCCATCAACAGCGCGTGATCCGTATCGCCCGACTATACCGATCCCACACAATTTTCAAGTCTTATCACAGTTTACTCCCGGATTGAACGTCGTAGGCCCCGTTCTTCAACGATGGGACATTCCACATAAGGACAACGTTTTCCAGAACGAGTAATGTCGCAATTTGTACCTATGTAATCATATGTAAAATCTATATCTTTTGGAGATGCCTTCTTTTTGGAAAAGCCTATTTTCAATGTGACTTTTTGGTCATGTGCTGGACATATATCAAAGTATGTATCTTCAACTATCATATGGTCGCCTTCCTTTCGTTTGATTTTACCATGGGAGGGATAAAGAAGCAAGTATAAAGAAAGGAGAAATTCAAAATGGAGTTTGATTTTAGTGGCTGGGCCACACGGAACAATCTTAAATGCTCAGACGGGAGGACGATCCTGAAGGATGCATTTAAAGGGGACGACGGCCAGACAGTGCCGTTGGTCTGGAACCATCAGCACAATGACCCGTTGAATGTCCTGGGTCACGCGCTCCTGGAGAACCGGGAGGACGGCGTGTATGCCTATTGTAAGTTCAATGATACGGAGTCTGGCAGGAACGCGAAGCTGCTGGTGGAGCATGGGGATGTCTCCGCCTTATCCATCTATGCCAATCAGCTGAAGCAGCAAGGGGGGAATGTGCTCCACGGGGCGATCCGTGAGGTCAGCCTTGTCCTTGCCGGTGCAAATCCTGGGGCATTCATCGACTCTGTGATGCAGCATGGGGAGGCATCTGAGGATGAGGCGGTCATCTATACAGGGGAGGAGATCTTCTTGAGCCACGCAGAAGAGTCATCTGGTAGTGAGTCAGATGGTTCTGGAAAGAGTGACACCAAAGAGAGCAAGAAGGAGAAGAGCACTTCCGAAGGGGATGAGACCGTTGCCGATATTTTTAATACGCTCACAGAAAAGCAGAAGACGGCTGTGTATGGCGTGATCGGGAAAGCCCTGGAGGAAGGCGGAGATGATGAGGATGAAGACGAAGGGTCAGAAGGAGGAGAGGAGACTATGAAACATAATGTGTTTGAACCGGATGAGCGTAAAGAGAATGGAAACAGTATCTTGAGTCATTCGGACCAGATGGATATCGTGAGCATGGCAAAGAGCAGCCAGGTGGGGAGTTTTCAGACAGCGCTCAAGATCTATGCGGAGAATAATAACCTGCAGCACGACGCTGTGAGCAGTGGGTTTGTGCAGACTGGCGATGGTAATATCTACAATCTGTTCCCAGAGTATAAGGAAGTGAGGCCGGGTGCGCCGGAGCTGATCACCAGTGACCAGGGGTGGATTTCTGTGGTCATGAACAAGGTACATAAGAGCCCGATCTCCAGGATCAGGACGAGCCAGGTAGATATCCGTAATATCGACACGCTCAGGGCGAGAGGCTACAAGAAAGGGAAGCAGAAAAGTCAGACCGGCAATTTCAAACTCGTCAGGAGGACGACGGATCCGCAGACTGTCTATGTAAAGAACGCCCTGCACAGGGATGATATCATCGATATCACGGATTTTGATTATGTGCAGTATCTGTATAATATCGACCGGATGATGCTCAATGAGGAATTAGCGACTGCGATCATGCTGGGCGACGGCCGTGAGGATGGGGACGAGGCGAAGATTGCCAGCGAACACATCAGACCGATCTGGACGGATGATGAATTATATACGCTGCATGTGGATCTGGATATCGAAGCGGCGAGGAAAGAGCTGCAGGGGACGAACACGGGTGCGAACTTCGGTGAGAACTATATCTATGCTGAGGCGATGATCAATACGATCCTGTATTCGAGAGAGAATTACAAAGGCACAGGGACACCGGATCTGTTCTGCACGCCTCATCTGCTGAACGTGATGCTCCTGGCAAGGGATATCAATGGGCGGCGTATCTATTCGTCTAAGTCGGAGCTGGCGTCTGCCTTCAACGTCGGGAATATCTATACGGCAGAGCAGTTTGAAGGGAAGACCAGGACAGCAGACAGCAAGACGAAGAAACTCCTGGGTATCATCACGAACCTGTCAGACTATTCCCTGGGCGCGACTAAGGGTGGCGAGGTGACGCATTTTACCCAGTTCGATATCGATTTCAACCAGGAGAAGTCTCTGCTTGAGACGAGATGTTCAGGCGCTCTCACTAGGGTCTATTCCGCGATCGCGATCGAGGAAGAGGTAAAGACTTCTTCCGCATCCAGCACGACACAGGGATAGTCAAGAGGAAATATTCAAAATGGCGAGATTTTATGGGATGATCGGCTACGGTGAGACGAAGGAGACCCGGCCCGGCATCTGGGATGAGGAGATCACGGAGCGGGCGTATTATGGCGACGTACTCCAGAACACCAGGAGATGGGAAACGGGGGAACACTTGAATGATGACCTC
>CAJTYN010000155.1 GCA_910584115.1 uncultured Lachnospiraceae bacterium | reverse complement strand
AGAATATGATTAGATGATTATTTTTACAGAAGAGGAAGATTGCTTATGCGCATAGAAAAAACGGGATTTATAAAAACTGGTGTACATATATTGTGTGGAGTCGCGATCGGTATCATTCTTTCATTTACAGTATTGCATGGCCGGCAAGTAAATACTATAACGAGTGTAGAAGCTGCATCTGGAGAAACGGAAGAACAGAAGGTGACCATCGAATATATCAGCCAAAAGCTGGAAAACATAAGCGAATTGGCTACAGCCGAGATGACCTACAATAATCTTTATACAGTGCAGGAAGGAAAGATCCCATTTATCACCAAAAAGGGTTTTTCCATGGTCTATACGGCTACGATCAAGGCTGGTATAGATACTTCATTATTGGGCATAGATGTGACTGATGATGAGGTGAAAGTCATACTGCCTGAGAGTGAGATCCAAACACCACACGTTGACCCGGATTCGATCCAGTTCTATGATGAAAAGAAAGCTCTTTTTAATAAGGATGAGAAAACAGATATCACACAAGCAATCTCAGCTGCCGAAGACGATGCTGAAAAGAAGGCGGATAAAGATGGATTGTTGGAAAGGGCATCTGAAGAGGCGGAATATATCATCAAAGGTATATTGGAGGGATCTATCGGAGATAAGAAACTTGTTGTTTTAAGAGGAAAAGATCTATGATCTTGGAGGTAAGATGATGAAGAAAAAAGTATTTGGTCTTATGTTAGTCGGATGTATCTGCGGGCTGATGGTCACGGGATGTGGCGGGGGTTCAGAACCTGATAAAAAAGACACGAAACCGACGGAAACTGTAGAAGCTACCGAAACGGAAGAGCCTGAAAAAGTTGCGAAGGAAGAGACAAAAAATATTCGATGGCCTAAAAGCGAATTGTCAGACCTATTACCTGTGCCTAAAGCAGAGATAGGGAACGTTATATTAAACGACTCTAGTAGTTTTTCGGTTGAGATCAATGATGTATCCGAAGATGATTTTAACGAGTATATCGATGAATGTATAGAAAAAGGTTTTACTGTTGATTATACGAGGATTGATGATTGCTTTAATGGCGAAAACGAAAATGGGTATTTTCTTTCACTTATGTATATGGATGATGATCAGATGCTCATAAGTCTAAATGCCCCTCAACCAACAGAAGAAACAGAAGAACCTGCAGAAGCTCCGGCCGAACCAACAGAACAGCCAACAGAAGCTCCAGTTGAAACAGAAGCCTCAGCTGAACCTGCTGTATTGCCAGATACCATTAGACCAGAGATAAAAGAAGCAATAGATAGTTACGAAGCATTTTTTGATGAGTATTGCGCGTTTATGCAAAAATATCAAGAATCAAATGGTGATCTGAGTTTGATGGGTGATTATGCAGATTATTTGGCTCGATACGCAGATATGCTACAAAAATTTGAAGCAATGGAAAATGAGGATCTAACAGACGCTGAGTTGGCATATTATGTTGAAGTGTCCGGAAGGATCATGGAAAAGACTGCGCAGTTCTATTGATCGTTACGCCAAACCTACATATCATATTATGAAAGGAGGTTTTAAAGAGCTCTTTTTACCCCTTTACGAATAAAAGGAGGTAATGCTTTATGAGCAAAAGGATCATCATACCCGAAGGTGATGAGTTGTTATATTACCTTAATAACGGGTATGCAGTCTGTAATGATTGTGGAGCGGTAATGGACCTGGATGAGGAATACGATGTGTATGTCTGCCCGGCATGTGGGTATGAGGTGGACAGGATAGAATATGAGTATGAGAAAGACGAGGAATGGACGTCTGAAATGCTCAGTATGTATGATGGAGATGTTCCTCCGGACGGATGCAGAGAATGCGGCGGTCCTTACCCTGATTGTGAGATATCATGCAGGTTATATAATGAATAAAGTGTTATCTACAGAGAGAGTCCTGACAAGGGCTCTTTCTTTTTGCGCATATATTACAAAGCCTGTTATGGAGAAAATGATTTCACGAAAGGAGAACAGATATGAGTAAACTTAGAATTAATAGAGGCAGTACAAACAAGGAGATATTAGATAATATGTCGAATCGTGTTACCGATTTAAAACGGTTGATATTCAAATATATTATCAAAGATCCTGATCTGAAAGATGCTCCATTAATTAGAATTACTCAATTACATTTTAGTGAACTGGAGAGAGAAATTGAACTTCTTAAAAACAGAGTATAAGGGTAGTAGACCGTGTGAACGGTCTTTTCCTTTTTTCTTGTTATTTGATATGTTTTATGGTATAATAAAACTCCATTTGCATTTGTTTTATTAGATTAAAAAGGAGGTCTGGTTATGGAAATGGGGTTTGTGTTCGGATATGATGAAACATTGGGCGATTCGGAAAGTGTTGATATTTGGGAAATTGAAAAGATTGATAACAAAAAACGTAACCATGATGAGACGTTTTTATCAGTTAGATGTGATAGATGTAATACATATATGGATTTCTATCAAGGTATGAAAGATGATATGGACGGTTACTGGAAATGTCCTACCTGCAATGCTAAAGTGGACGAGATAAATGTTTACCAGAAACTAAATGAGGAGAATGAAGCATATTTAAGGGAGAACGATTTAATATAACATATAAAAGCCGATGACAATATTTGATAGGTTTTGTATTTCGCAAATATTACATCGCCCTTTATGAAAGGAGGACACATATGACGGAACAAGGTTCTAATTTTGAAGAAAGGGAGAAAACCGAAATGATGAATGTTCAGGAAGTGGCAAGAATGACTGAATGGCTCAGAGCGAAAGGTATGAGCGATACGGAAATTCTCAACTGTATGAATTACATCGCTACGGGTGTTGGCTTACCGACAAATAATGAGCCATCCGAAGTAAAAGAATCCGAATGAAACAAAGGGAAGGGTCGCTTAACAGCGGCTCTTTCTTTTATATATTGGAGGCTGCTATGAGATACCATTATAAAAAACCAACAATCTATCTTTCAATGTACGGACAGACATATATCTGTGACCATCCAGTGTATGACAGATGTACATTATATCAGATAGATAAGAAAGGGTTAGCAGTCATCCAGCAGAGATATGATAAGTCTACAAAATCCACAACATGGGGTGAGATAGACGGATGGCTCACGGATGATATCTATCTGCATCCGAAGTTTAAAGCATATTTCGACGAGCGTTCAGGAGAGTGTGTAGATGGTCTATACCCAACAGTGACAGTCCGACAATTGATGTGGGCATTGAAGATGAAACCACTTCCAAGAGAACGATGGGAGACAGTATTTGACAGACGAGAAATCTGAGTACGCTAAATCTACAACTTCTATTATGAAAATAAAACCATTAAAAGTGGAGGTGTGATTTTATGTATTATGCACGAAATAATGAAGAAAGAGAATTTGATAATGAGATGAGAGAGCGTATTCGCAAACATGGAACAAAAGCGGAAATGGCTCTCTACATTCAAAATCAAGAAATTCTAAACATACTTCGGCATATTGACAATAACATTAAAGACTTGGCACGGTATGTGGAAAAGATCAGATAGGGTCCTGACAAGGGCTCTTTCTTTTTTAATCATCGAAACAACCATCACGACAGAGAGGGTATGGTCCCCCACAAGCGTCACAGCCTTTTGGAACATAACCATTGTAAGATTTCTTTTCGGGTGAATATGTTTCATCAATAGCGTCGTCAAGATCATCATTTTCATCAGAGTTATTCGGTTTCCATATCATGATGACTCCAGTGACAGCAGCCGCGATAACCCCAACGGTCGTCAATATTTTTTGAGATTTTGTATCAAACATATACAATCCTCCATACGTATTTTTAGTATATTATATAATACATTTACTATCATCGCAAGTGATATTTAAAAACACGCGAAATCTACAATTTTTATTATGAAGAAAGTAAACTTATCTTAAGGAGGGAATTGTTATGATGAACGCATTGAGAGAGTACAACGAAACAGTCTGCAGGCCAGCATGGAAATGGGTCGGGAAACATTGGAAAGGATATTCCGTGTTCCTGGTCATCTGTATGCTCGTGCCGTATGTCTGGTTTTACTGGAATGAGATCAGAACATTTATCAAGAGTAAGTTTAATAAGAAAGACGAGGAGGAGTCCTGACAAGGGCTCTTTTCTTTTTACGCAATCTCAAGTCTTGAAAAGATATACATAAAATGATATAATATGTCTATAAAAAACAAATGGAGGTATTTGTATGCATACATTACAGGAAACAATAAGGCCATCGGCAGATTTAAGGAACCATTATAATGAAATATCAAAACAATGCAGAGAAAATAATGAAGTAGTCATTATCACAGTCAATGGCCGGGGAGATACGGTATCTTTGTCTTATGAAGAATATAAGCGTATGAAAGCTAGGATTGAACTCCTAGAGATCCTTTCTGAGGCGGAGGATGACGTCAAGAATGGGAGAGTCGCACCTATCAGTGAAACCTTTGATGATCTGAGGCATGTACTACAGGAGGGATTGATTTGAAATATGATGTGATCCGGACAGATGTGGCGGACTTGCAGATTAGAAATATTGTTTTATTTGTCGCAGAAAAATTTGGAAATGACGTTGCACTTGAGAAATTAGATAATCTTGAAAAAAGAATTTTAGCATTGGGAGATAACCCCAATATTGGGGTAGAACCAAAATATCTCGTGTTAAAGAGACAAGGGTATAAAATGTTAGTTCTTGAAAAGGATTTAGTTTTCTACAAGATCAATGAGAGTAAAAAAGAAGTTATTGTATATGCTGTGGTGGATCAAAGACAGGATTACCTTAATATTGTCAGAGGGTTATAGGATTTTCCTACGCGAAATCTACAACTCCTATTATGAAAGATAGTTAGCTCAGTTGGTTAGAGCAGCTGACCATTGGTCAGAAGGTCATGGGTTCGAGTCCCATACTATCTTTCTTTTTTTGTGCGATAATACTGAAAGGAGGTTATCATGAATAAATGGAAAGGAGGCACAGCTACATTCCTCACATGCATAAGTGCTGTCGGAGTGGTGATGACTGCCATCTCTGCAGCGAATGACACACCAAGAGCTATGAAGCTCCTGGAGATAGAGGAGGATGAAAAAGGGAGAGGACTCACGACCGAAGAGCGTGTTAAGACCGCTGCGCCTGCGTATATCCCGACGGCAGCCATAGCGGCATCGACGATCCTCTGTATATTTGGCTCAAACGTGTTGAACAAACGGCAACAGGCGACATTGGCGAGTGCGTACGCATTGTTGGATAGATATCATCGCAGTTACCGCAATGAACTGATAAAGCGTCATGGCAAGAAAGCTGACGAAGAGATACAGAGGGCCATAGCCAGGAGCAGCTGTAACTATCACAAGATCGGCATCGATGCGCCGGATGTCTTGACCACATTTTATGATGAGATATCGGGTGAGTCCATCACCTGTTACGAACGTGAGCTCATGGACGCAGAGTATCACCTGAACCGGAACTTTGTCCTGCGGGGGTATGCGTCGTTGAATGAGTTCTATTCGTTCCTCGGATTGCCGCAGACAGACTATGGTGCGGAAGTTGGATGGACGATTACGGACGGATACGGCTTCATTGATTTTGAACACCATCTGATATCAAGAGACGATGGTGGCCCTGATATATATTCTATAAATATGGTGATCCAACCCGATCCTGACTACATGCAGGAATGGGAATGATCGCCGCGCAGAAAATACACATCCTCTTATGAAAGGAGGGCATAGCTTTTATGAAACATAAAGATAAGAAAAAGATACTCGGCCTGCTCGGGATCATCGTCACTACGACGATATCGACGATCGTGACACAATGGATGGCAGATCGGGAGATCGAAGAAAAAGTCCAAGAAGCTATCGATGAAAAGGAGTCCTGAACAAGGGCTCTTTTGTTTTATGAAAGGAAGGTAAGATGAAGAGACCCGATATATCAAAAACATTTAAGATCATACGGGCGACGGTATCAAAGCACAGTCCGGAGATCCTCACGGGTATCGGTATCGCTGGTATGATCCTCACAACGGTGATGGCCGTTAGGGCGACGCCGAAAGCCCTTGAGTTATTGGAGGGGGAGAAAGATGAGAGGGGCACAGAACTGGAGCCAATGGATATGGTCAAGACGGCTTGGAAGCCTTATATCCCAGCGGCAGTGACAGGGACTATATCGGTCGTATGTCTGATCAGCTCGACCAGGGTGAGTGCAAAGAGAAATACAGTGTTAGCCGCAGCCTACAGGTTATCAGAGGCGGCATTCGCGGAATATAAAGAAAAGACTGTGGAGACAGTGGGAGAGAAGAAGGAGCAGCTGATACGGGATAAAGTCGCGAGACAGAAGATCGAAAAGGATCCGGTATCCAACAGGGAGATCATATTGACGGAGAAAGGTGATACACTCTGTTATGATGCTCTATCAGGGAGATATTTTAAGTCTGATATCGATAAGATCAAAAAAGCGGAAAATGAGCTGAACCGGGAACTCGTCAATACCATGTATATCTCCCTGAATGAATTTTATTATATCCTCGGCCTGAAGGAGACAAAACTCGGGGATGATCTGGGATGGAACATAGATGATGGCCTGATCGACATAACCTTCAGTTCACAGTTGGCCGATGACGGGACTCCATGCCTCGTGATGGATTATCATATCGCGCCGAGGTATGATTATAAGGATTTTGGATGATACGCGAAAATAACATATCGTTTTATGGAGAGATGTCAATATTTCTAGGATTGAAAGGAGAACTATCATGGAAGAGATGGAAGTAAAAACGACAGAACTGGATCCTATCGTAGAGGATACTGAGATCGGGACAGAGGTCGAGGAGACTAAAGGGTGGTCCTTTTTAGGACTGGGGATGCTCATCGGCAGTGGATTGACGTTGGCGGCTATCGTTGGCGGAAGGAAACTGAAGATGATGTGGGATGACCGCAGGGCGAGAAAGGAACCTCCGGAAGTTGAGGCCGAAGTCGTTGTCGAGGACTCTGAGGAGGAGCTGGAGGATGACGATCCGGAAGATGATGGTGACTGAAAACAGAGAGACTGATATCCATCTGAGGGAGTACCCGTAACAAGGTACTCTCTCTTTTTCATTT
>CAJTYN010000154.1 GCA_910584115.1 uncultured Lachnospiraceae bacterium | reverse complement strand
CTCATCCCGCCGGATGATCTTCATCACCTGCTCCACGGACATCTCCCTCCCATAGCTCCCCAGCGCGCCCTGGGGACAGGCATCGACGCACTCCAGACAGCCATCGCATCTCTCCCGGTCCAGGATCACCTGGCCGGCTCCGTCCTTTTTCTCTATGCGCAATGCCCCCTCTTTACATGTCTCTATGCACCTCTGGCACAGGACGCACCTGCCGGCCTGGTGGCAGATCTCCGTGTGCATGTTCTGTGACTCCGGGGTGGAACACCATCTGCATCTTAAGGGACATCCCTTAAAAAACACCACTGTACGCAGCCCCGCCCCGTCATTGGGCGATATCTTCTCGATCCTTAAGATCTGTGCCGTCTTTTTCTTTTCCATGACCGCCTAGCAGACCTTCGCGTGGGCGGTGCGGGAGATGATGTCGTCCTGGACTTCCTTGCCCAATTCTACAAAGTACGCCGTATAGCCCGCCACGCGGATGAGCAGCCCTTTGTAGCGCTCGGGGTCTTTCTGCGCCGCCCGCAACACTTTTTCGTCGATCACATTGAACTGCACATGGAAGACGCCCAGGGAACACATGCTCTTTAAAAATGCCATCAGCATCTGGATGGACTCCTCGCCCTGGCTGAAAGCCGGATCTAATTTCAGGTTCAGGAGCGTCCCCTGGTCAAACCGCGCGTGGGGGATGTGGGAGACGGACTTGATGATGGCGCCCATGCCCTCTTTGTCCGTGCCTGCACTGGGGCTCACACCGTCCGCCAGCGGCACGTACGCTCTCCGCCCGGAGGGCAGCGCGCCCACTTCCAGGCCAAAGGGAGTGTTCCCGGATACCGGGAGGATCCCCGCCGTCATATGGCCGTATCTGCTGTCAAAGGACTCGATCAGGTCGGCGATGAATGTGAACATGTGGGCCGTCAGCTTGTTGACCTCCTCGTCGTCGTTTCCGTATTTGGGGCTTTCCTGGCACATCCTCTGGATGACCTCGTACCCTTCGAAGTCATGATCCAGGGCATCCAGCAGTGTCTCCATGCTGACACTCTTCGTGTCGTAGACCAGATGCTTGACGGCGTAGACGCTGTTGATCAGGTCGGCCACGCCGATGGCGTCCAGCCCGTTGCCCACGTTGTATTTCGGCCCGCCCCAGGCGTAATCTTTCGCGCGGGAGATGCATTCCTTAAAGGACATGGACAGCGCCGGGCACACCCGCTCCATACAGATGTCGTCGTTTACGTGGTTTCCGGCTACCATGGCCCGGATCACATAGCGGATCTGTTCTTTCACGGCCTCCAGATACTGCTCAAAAGTCTCAAACGTCCGGGGATCCCCGGTGTCCACCGACGCGGCCACCCCGTACTTGCGGCTCCTGCCCCCCGTCAGGGCGAACTCTGCCACGGAACCTAAGTTGTAATCGGCGTAGGATGTATAGCAGTGCATCTTTCCGGCCAGGTTCGTCTCCACGCAGCCGCAGGGGTTCCAGTCGTAGGCTTCTTTTAGGGGAACGCCCTTGTTCAGCATCATCTGGATCCCCACTTCGTCACAGTGGAAGGCCGGGAAGCCGGTCCCCATCTCCATCAATTCCGCCACTTTTTTCAAAAAGGCATTGGGGTTGCGTGCCATGTTGTAGCGCACGGACAGGGAGGGCTGGTAGAGCTGCACGTCCATGGTCGCCTGCAAGATCATGTAGGACAGGTCGTTGACCGCGTCCATCCCGTGTTCGTCCACACCGCCCACGCACACGTTCTGGAACATGGGGTAACCGGCGGAGAATTTGGCGGTCACCGCGTCCTGGAATAGGCATGGCTCGCTGAATTTCACCCACAGGCAGTCCAACAGTTCCTGCGCCTCGTCCGGCGTCAGCCTGCCCGCCTCGATGTCCGCCTTGTAAAACGGATACAGGTACTGGTCCATGCGCCCCGGATTGTAGCTGGCCGCATTCTGCTCCATGAAGATGCAGATATGATACAGGTAGAATGCCTGGATCGCTTCCCTGAACGTACGGGCCGGTCTCTCGGGGACCCATTCACAGGTCTTGGCGATCTCAAGGAGTTCCCGCTTCCTCGCCTCATCTGTCTCCTCTTTGGCCAGCCGGCGCGCTTCCTCTGCGTAGCGGCGGGCCAGGGCGATCACGCCCTCCGCGCTCAAGGACAGGGCGCGCAGATAGGTCAGCTTTTCATAATGTCCCGGCTTTGTGATGTCAAGCCCGGCTCTCGTCTCCTCGATCCTCTTTTGGATCCCCTGGATGCCTTCATTTATCACCATCTCGTATCCGGCAGTCGTCTCACCCCAGCCGCGGACGGCTTTCCGGTTGATGTAGAGCACGCCGCAGTCCCTTAAGATCTTCGTCTCCTCCGGGATCTGGCACAGCCATTTTTCATAGGTGGAGCGGCCCTTCCAATAGGGACGGATCTCATCGATGAAACGCTGGCGGTCTTCCGCGCACAGATAGAACGGGTCGTATTCCCGGGTGCTGATCGTATCCAGCTCCTCGTCCAGCACGGACCAGCAGGTGTCGGGGCAGAGCAGGCCGCCGCGCTGTTTGCTCCCGGAATTTCCCACGATCAGCTCATCGTCCCAGATCTTCACGGATCTCTCCATGCACTGTTTCCGGAACGCATAGGCTTTCTGCACCACAAAGGGTTCCCCCTCGGACTCTTTAAATCCCCTGGTCAGGAGCACCGCGTTTTCAAGATCCATCTCCGGGCGCGTATCCAACACCCGCTCTTTTAAACGGGTCACCCGCTGCATATATGCTTTTTCACTCATCTTTCACACCTCGCTCTCATGCATTTCCCAGCTCCCTGCATCTTTCCACGCAGGCCCGCACGCCCTCTGCCAGACACGTGTCCATGCCCAGCGCTTCCATCTTATCCAGGGCCGCCACTGTGGTCCCTCCGGGCAGCCGCAGTTTGCCTTCCAGCTCCTCCACGCTCATGCCGGAGCTTAGGAGGGTCTCGGCGCTGCCTTTCATGGTCTGCGCGAACAGACGCAGGGCCACGTCCCGGTCAAATCCCAGCCGCACGGCCTCCTCAACGATGACACGGGTCATATGGTAAAAATATCCCGGCGCGGATCCGTTGAAGGGAACGACTTCCGTCATCAGGGTTTCCGGGATCTCCTCCACGATCCCGCAGCTTCCCAGGAAGTCCCTGACCGCTCTTTCGTCCTGCTCCGTGACCGTATCCGTACAGGAGACCGCGAAGGATCCCATCCCCACCTGGGCCGTCAGTGTAGGCATGCAGCGTACGACTTTACAGGAAGCGCCCAGATGCTCCTGATACCATGCGTTGGTGATCCCTGCCACCACCGAGAGGATGACCGCATCCCCGTACAGGGACGCGCGCACTTCCTCTATGATCGAGCCGATCACCTGGGGCGTCACCGCCACGACCACGATCTGGGACTGAGATACCAGCTCCCCGATCGACGGATAGGTTGCGTACCCCTGTTTTTTTAAATCCTCCAGCACCTGCTGGGATACATCGAAGACCCCGATGTGGCCCTTCGGATATTTCCCGCTCTTTGCCACGCCGGCCAGGATCGCCCGTACGATATTTCCCGCGCCGATAAATCCGATCTTTTGATCCATTTCACATCCTCCTCTTTCTGCTCTCAAAAACATTCCTCAAAGATCTCCAAGATCTCTGCATGGGTCAGTTGCCTGTAATTGCTGGAGACGATCTCGCAGGAATCCGCGATCGTCTTCAAGTCCGTCTTTCCATCCGCGCCCAATCCCCGCAGAGTCGAAGGCAGGCCGACTTCCCGGATAAACGCCTCCAGGGCATCTATCCCGGCCCGCGCGATCTCCTCGTCGGTCTTTCCGTCAGGAGAAACACCCCATACCTCCACAGCGAACCGTTTGAACTTTGACAGGCCATCTTTATAGATATGTCTGTAATAGACCGGATGGAGCACAGCCAGCCCGGCCCCATGGCTGCAGTCTGTGTACGCCCCGATCTGATGTTCCATCTTGTGGCACTGGAAATCCAGCCGCTTTCCCAGCTTGATGATCCGGTTCTCCGCCATGGACGCGTCCCACATAAGGTTGCTCCGGGCCGTGTAGTCCTTTGGATCCGCGAGCGCCGCCCGCAGGCTCCGTATCACATTGCGCATGAGCGCTTCTGAAAGGTCGTCGGATACATTGTCCTCGTCCGGCTCGCTGAAATAGATCTCCATGATATGTGAGAGCGTATCAAAGCTGCCCGCTACTATCTGGGATCTGGGGACACTGTATGTATACGTCGGATCCATGAGGGCAAATCTCGGATTACAGGCTGGATAGTCCCGCCCTGCTTTGACCTTCAGCCGCTCATTGGTGAGGACCGAACCCCCATTGCACTCGCTCCCGGTCCCGGCCATCGTGACGATCACACCCACCGGCAGCAGCTCAAAGTCAAAAACGCCGGTGCGTTCCCAGAAATCCCTCCACACATCTCCCTCATACCGTGCGGCGAGTGCGATCGCTTTGCAGCAGTCCATCACGGAACCGCCGCCCACACCGAGGATCAGATCCACATCTTTTTCCCTGGCCAGCTCCGCGCCTTCCAGAGCCTTTGCATACGTGGGATTTGCCATGATCCCGGAAAACTCGACGATCTCTTTTCCCGCCTCTCTCAGGATCGCGCACACCTCATCGTAGATCCCATTCCTCTTGATGGAACCGCCCCCATACGCCAGCATGACCGTTTTCCCATAGCCCTCTATGGCCGCGGCCAGATGCTCCTTCACACAGCCTTTGCCAAAAAATACCTTGGTCGGGTTCTCAAAAACAAAACTCTTCATCGTCCTCTCCTTCCTAAATGCTCTCCTCAAGATGCACCGATCCCTAAGACGGCCCATACATCTCCCCCAGCGTCCCGATCTGCACATCCGTGACCTGAAGCTCTGCTTATTCTGAGCGCCGCGTTAGGTAATCATTGATTACCTTTAATCTATCATAATATGCTCTTTTTGTCAATAAAAAATTAATATCTCGCTCATAAATGTGCAATAATGACAATTATAAACGGGATGTATTGTGTGTTATTTCATTCTGTTAGTAATCTATGATTTCTATTTTTTCAAAGAAAAAAAATGTTGACAACGCATTCAATCTATTGTACTATTGTATTATGAACTTAATACAATAGTACAGGAAGGGGTGACTCTATGGCATGGAATCTAGATTCCAGCCGCCCGCTCTACGCGCAGATCGCGGAACTGGTGCGTCTGGATATCATATCCGGCCTTTACCAGCCGGGGACGAAACTGCCCTCTGTCCGGGAGCTGGCCGCCCAGGCAAAGGTGAATCCCAACACGATGCAGAAAGCGCTGGCCGAATTAGAGCGCAGCGGCCTGGTCCACTCCATGCGGACCAGCGGAAGATTTATCACGGAGGATACAGACATGATACAACGGTTGAAAGAAGAACTGGCGGAAAGCCATATACGGGAATTCCTGGAGAAGATGTCCAGCATGGGGATGACCCCCGCGGACACTCTGGCGCTCATCGAAAAGATCTTGAAGGAGGAGAGATGATGGATACGAGCACGAATACGATCCTGGAATGTAAGGATCTGACGAAAAGATACGGCGCACGGACGGCCCTGGATGGCATCAGCCTCAGCCTGAAGTCCGGACGGATCATCGGCCTGCTGGGGCCGAACGGCAGCGGCAAATCCACGCTGATCAAACTGATCAACGACCTTTTGAGCCCCACCGCCGGGACACTGTATATCAACGGCCACGCCCCCGGCCTGGAGACGAAGAAGATCATCTCCTACCTGCCGGAACGCTCCTACCTGGACGAAAACCTGAAGGTCAGCAGCTACCTCTCGTTCTTCGCCGATTTTTACGAGGACTTTGACACCGGCCGCGCCCTGGATATGCTGCAGAGGCTGAACATCGACCCCGCCCTTCGCATCAAGACATTATCAAAAGGGACGCAGGAGAAAGTCCAGCTGATCCTGGTCATGAGCCGCCGGGCGCGGCTGTACTGCCTGGACGAACCCATCGCAGGCGTGGATCCGGCGGCCCGGGACTATATCCTGTCCACGATCATCAACAATTACGATGAGAACGCCACGATCCTGATCTCCACCCACCTGATCTCCGATGTGGAAAATATCCTGGACGAAGTGGTCTTCATCCACGACGGCCACATCCGCCTGCACGCACAGGTGGACGACATCCGCTGCGACCAGGGGAGATCTATCGACGAATTATTCCGGGAGGTATTCAAATGTTAAAAAAGATCTTTAAATATGAATGGAAGACGATCCTGCCCTTATTGCTGGGCGTCCACGGCGTGGGCCTGATCGTGGGGATCTTCTGCCGGATCGGCATCAACCTGATGGGCGGCGTGGGCAGCGCCGATGAATCTGTCATGTCCGTCCTGCTGCTGGTGGCGGCCTTCATGGCGATCGGATGTGTGATGTTCTACACATATTTTTACACCGGCTACCGTTTCTACAAGAGCGTGTTCACCCAGCAGGGCTATCTGACGAACACCCTGCCGGTCACCTCCGACCAGCTGATCTGGGGAAAAGGTCTGACAGCCCTGATCTGGATCGTCCTGGACTTTCTGTGGGCGCTCGCGACCATGCTCATCCTGCTGGCCACACCGCGGGACCTGACCGAGATGTTCCAGGACCTGCCACGGCTGTTCTCCTGCCTGTTCAAGCCGGGGGCGCCCGCGTTTGGATTTTCCTGGCTGATCCTGCTGTCTGTGGTGCTGACGCCTTTCGTCATGATCATCCAGCTCTATGTCTCCGCCGCCATCGGTAACCTGTTCACCGGGCATAAACTGCTGGCGACCATCTGCTCTTATATCGGCATCAACTTCATACAGCAGATCCTGGGTCTGGTCATGCTGGCCTTCGCCGCGCCGCGCTTTGCAAGCCTCAGTTACCGGATAGAAAAAATGGAAAACAACGCGTACGGACAGTATGTACAGATCTCTGCCGTCGATATACTGACCCCTTACCTGGTCCTCAGCCTGGTCTTCAGCGTGCTCTGCGCCGTTGGTTTTTATATCCTGTGCAGATATGTACTGGATCGCCGACTGAACCTCGAATAGGATGTGTACTTTTCTACGAGAAAAGTACCAAAAGCGCCGGGGGATCGCGATCTCCCCCGGACTCCTTAAAACGCTTTTTTGTTCTAAGGGGACGGATTTCTGACGAACAGGACTGTCCGTCCCCATGAGATTAAGATCATCTATAAAATCTGGCAGAACTCAAACTGTTCCCCCGTAGGACTCTCGATCTTAAAGAACCGCACGCCTTTTTCCCAAAAAGTCGGGATCCCCTCGATGCCGTCCGT
>CAJTYN010000153.1 GCA_910584115.1 uncultured Lachnospiraceae bacterium | reverse complement strand
GCCAGCGTCAGCAATACACATAAATATAGACAAACGATCCCAAACCGGGACAGCGCCTTGTCCTTCTTCAGCAGGAGATACAGAAAGAGCGTCATAAGGCTCACGGCTATCCCGGAAGCGGCAAAAGCCGCAAAAGAACATTTCAAAGTGCCTATCACCTCCCAACCTTCTACCTGTTCTCTATCTGTTCTCCGTCTCTTCCCGATACTGCCTGATCATATCCTCCATCTGCCCGATCATGTCCTCCAGCTCCTCATCCGCACCTTTCGTGTCCACAAGGGCTGACAGATACGCGAGGACGCCCTTTTTTACACTGGGGCTCTCCACAAGATCGTTCATGATCTTCTTCTGCTCGTCGTAAGCCTGCTGTGTGACCGCGGGGGCATATGCCCTGCCTGTGCGCGTCTTCGTCTTTACGATGGAGTCCACCCGCAGATAGCCTTTGTCCTGCAAGATCACCAATACCTTGGCCACCGTATTGCGTTTCAGCTCCGGATACGTCTGCAGGATCTCCGACAGACCGCAGGGATGCCCGATCTTCCAGATCGCGTACATGATCTCCTCCTCTTTTGGAAAAAGAAGCTGCATCTTCTCACCTCCTCAGCATATGCAGTTTTTTAGGATATATCGATCATATCACAATATTATCGTATTGTAAATACAATATTATATGAAAGCGCCATGGATCTGAGTGGCCGCGGATCGTACCAGATGTCAGAGCGTGTCTGAAAACCTAAAATTTTCTTTAGCCAGCACCGATCTACAGACAATGGGATAAAAGAAAATAATACAGAATAGTCTTGCGATCCGGATACAGCTCACTTATAATTAAATAAAAAAGGAAAAAACGATGGATAAAAAGAACACTGACCCACAGACCAGCGACGAAACGCTGTATAGTTTAGCAGAATTGTTCAAGGTCTTCGGTGACCCCACGAGGATACGGATCTTGCACTCCCTGACAGAAAACGAACTATGCGTCCAGGATATCGCGGACAGGCTCTCCATGACCCAGAGCGCCATCTCCCACCAGCTGCGTATCCTCAAACAGGCCGCGCTGGTGCGATTCCGCCGGGACGGCAAGACCATCTATTATTCCCTGGCCGATGACCATGTAAAGACGATCATGGCCCAGGGCTTGGAACATGTATGTGAATGACGCGGATGACCCCGGCGCGTTACCGCCGGGCCAGCTCCCGGGTGATGTCTTCCCAGCTCACCCCTTTTTCCGCCATCAGCACCATGACATGGTAGAGGAAATCCGCGATCTCATATTTTATCTCTTCTTTATCGGGGTTCTTGGCCGCGATCACGATCTCCGTACATTCCTCCCCGACCTTCTTTAAGATCTTATCGATCCCTTTGTCGAACAGATAATTGGTGTAGGACCCTTCTTTCGGATGCGCTTTCCGGTCCTGGATGACCTGGTACACGTTCTGGAAGACCCGCAGCGGATTGGTATCGTCGTACTCTTTGCGGACCATCTTCTGGAAAAAACAGGCACGGTTCCCTGTGTGGCAGGCCGCGCCCACCTGCGCCACTTTCGCTAAGATCGTATCGTTGTCGCAGTCCAGTGTCAGGGACTTCATATATTGGAAATGGCCGGAAGTAAGACCCTTCATCCAGAGCTCCTGCCGGCTCCGGCTCCAATAGGTCATCTTTCCCGTGCGCAGGGTCGTCTCAAACGCCTCCTCATTCATATAGGCCAGCATCAGCACCTCGTCTGTCTGATAGTCCTGCACCACCACCGGGATCAGTCCGTCCCCGTTCAGTTTCAGTTCCTCCCAGGCGATCGCGCTCTCACACAGATCCACCGGGATCCCCTGCGCCCGGCACTCCTCTTTGAAATCCGCCAGAGAGAAATCCATCCGGCTCACGAAAGCCCCTGTGATCCCCTGGATATGCCCCTCTGACAGGACCTTCAGCGCATCCGCTTTCTGGTCGCTGTCCATATACAGGAGCATCGGCACGTCTGAGAGGTCCGCGCGCTCAGGGATCTTTTCACGGACCGCGTCCGCAGCCAGCACGGTCCCCGCGTACTCCCCGATCTTCTGCTGGCAGGACCGAAGATCGTCCATGTCAAAGACAGACACCATGATCTTCTCTCTGCCAAATCTGTCGGATACTTCCTTTAACATCTGCGCATTGCTCTCTTTTGACAGATTTAAGGCCACTCTCTGACAGCCCGCGTACAAAAGCTTTTTCACGTCCTCGACCCGCTTGACGTTCCCCGCCGCGCTCACCGGCACCTGAGAGATCTGGCAGATCTCCTTGATCTTGCCGATGGCCTCTTCGTGTTCCTCGTCCGTGGAGGACAGGTCAAAGACCAGCAGCCCGTCCGCGCCGCTGTCGCTGTAAGATCCGGCCAGTTTTACGGCATCCCCGTCCCGGGACAGGCAGGTCCGCTCTTTGGGTCCCCGTCCTGCCACCGCCTTTCCCTGATACAGATACAGGCATGGGATCATCCATTTATCACTCATGTTCTCTTCTCCTCCTCATAGGCTCCCTTTGGTCGAGAGCACATCGGTGATCCGCGGATCGCGGGTCGTCGCCTCGTCCAACGCTTTTGCAAAACTCTTGAAGATGCCCTCCGCGATGTGGTGATCGTTGTGCCCGGAGAGCACCTTGATATGCAGGTTCATCCCGCAGCTATAGGAAATGGCGTAAAAGAATTCCCGCACCATCTGTGTACTCATATCTCCGATCTTATCCGCCCGGAAATCCACCCCGTCCATGACGAGATACGGCCGGCCGGAGAGGTCCACCGCACACAGCACCAGAGCCTCGTCCATGGGGAGGATGCAGCTCCCGTAACGCCTGATCCCTCTCTTGTCCCCCAGGGCCTCCTTGACCGCCCAGCCCAGCACGATCCCCAGATCCTCGATCGTGTGGTGGTCGTCCACATACAGGTCCCCCTGCACATGAGCCTCCAGGTCAAAGAGCCCGTGGCGGGCAAATCCATGGAGCATATGGTCAAAAAAACCGACGCCCGTCTCCACATCCGCCTGCCCGCTCCCGTCCAGGGAGAGCGTCACCTGGATCTTCGTCTCCTTCGTGTCCCTTTCGATCTTCGCTGTCCTTCCCATCCCGCATCCCTCTCCTTTTCCCATCTTTATAAAACGGACCGGATATCCCGGATGATCTGGCTGATCCGTTCATTTTCCATCTTCATGCTGACCTGGTTCACCACCATCCGCGCGGACAGCGGGCAGATCTCTTCCAGGACATGAAGCCCGTTCTCCCTGAGCGTCGTCCCTGTCTCCACGATATCCACGATCACCTCGGAAAGTCCCACGATCGGCGCCAGCTCGATGGAGCCGTTCAGCTTGATGATCTCCACTGTCTGATGCTTTTTATTATAGAAATGATCCTTCGCGATGTTCGGATACTTCGTGGCCACACGGATCAGTTGGCCCTGGTCCAGGAGCTCCCGGGCGGAGTCAGGGCCGCAGACGCACATGGTACATTTCCCAAATCCCAGATCCAGGACCTCGTATAATTTGCGGCCTTCCTCCATGATCGTATCTTTTCCCACGACCCCGATGTCCGCCGCGCCGTATTCCACATAGGTGGGCACGTCCGGCCCTTTTGAGAGGAAGAAACGCAGCTTGTGCTCCTCATTGACAAAGATCAGTTTCCGGGAATCCGGGTCTTTCATCTCCTCGCACCGGATGCCCACTTTCTCGAATAATCCCAGGGTCGTCTTGGCCAGACGGCCTTTTCCCAGGGCAAATGTCAGATATCTCATGGAACCATCCCTTCTCTTCGCAGTATCACATGTTTCCCCGCACGCCGCATGGCCATCACCTGGGCGATCGCCTCCCGCTTATTTTCCTCGTTGTAGGTCACCACCTCCGTCTTCCACGTGAGAGGGACTTCAATGCCCTGCCGTTCCAGCGCGCTCATCAGATGCTCCATCACAAGGGTAAATCCTATGGACGGACAGTCTTTCCCGAAATATCCCAGGAGCTGGTTGTAGCGCCCGCCCTTGAGGATCGGCTGGCCCGTCCCGTAGGTAAACGCCTGCATGATGATGCCCGTGTAATATTTATATTTACTCAGCATCCCCAGATCGAACGTGATGTATTGGCTGCAGCCGTATATCTCCAGGATGCGGTAGATCTCCTCCAGACGCCCGATGGCGGCCAGCGCCCCAGCGTTCGCGGTCATCGTCTTGGCCTTCTCTAAGATATCCACGGATCCGAAGAGATGGGGCATCTCGGAGAAGACTTCCGTCAGTTCCGCACAGAGTCCCTGCCTGCGGACGCATTCTTCCACGCCGAAATGATTTTTGCTGGAGATCAGTTCCCGCAGCTCCTCCACGGCCTCCTCCGGCATAGCGGCCTCCTCCAACAGGGATTTAAAGAAATCCACCTGCCCCACGCTCACCTGGAAGTCCGTAAGTCCCGCCGCCTTGAGAAGATCGATCATCATGGCCAGGATCTCCGCGTCGCTGTCCGCCGAGGCGTCCCCCATCATCTCCACGCCCATCTCCGTCACTTCGTTCAGACGGCCCTGATGGCTGGAACTGTTGATGAATGTGTTGCCCTGGTAGCAGAGCCTGACGACTGCTTGTCCCTGTGCCTCTTCCTCTATGAAATACCTGGACGCCGCCCGCGCGATCGAGGGCGTATGGTCGGGCCGCAAGACCAGGGTATTCCCCTCCCGGTCAAAAAATTTATACAGGTCCTTGGACGGGATCGTCCCGATCTTGCGGCTGAACACGTCAAAATATTCAAAGGTCGGCGTCTCTATATCTTCATACCCGTAGGAGACGAATACTTTATGGAGTTTCTTCTGCAGGACCCTCTTGCGGGCGCATTCCCCGCCGTAGATGTCCCGCACTCCCTCGGGCGTATGTATCACACGTTCCATATCTTTCCCCCTTTATCACGATAAAGTCCCGGCTTTCCATTATAAACTATCCATCCCTGCCTGTCAATCCCGCAGCGCCAGATCCTTTTTCAGGCCGTCCAGATAGGGAACCAGGATCGCACCGTGGTCCTGCAGATAGAAATCCGGCTCCAGCTCCTCGATCCGGAAGCTCTTCCTGCCGCCCTTCTCCCTGCGCTCCCAGAACTCCAGGAATCTCTCCAGACGCAGATAATAGAGCCTGTCCCGATGGCTAAAAAAGATCAGGAGGAACGATACGCCCCCCTGTTTCTCAAGATCCACCATAAACTGTACCTGATGCGGATGCACATTCGCCAGCGGGAATGTATCCGCCGCGCATTCCTTGGCATCAAAGCAGACCGGGATCCCCTGCACGGCCCCGATATAATCCACTGTGCTCTTCTGCTCAAAATACGCCAGTGTGATCTGACGGTGCTCTTTATCGATCCTGACCGGCGTGATCGGGGTGGGGATCTTCTGGATCAGGGCCAGCCCCATCTTCGCGTACTGCTCATTGGTCCGGTTCACCAGCTCCTCCAGCGCAGACCCGCGCAGGCCCCTCGTATTCCAGGTACCCATCTCACTTGATCCTCTTGATCGAGGGGAAATAGCGGATCAGGGCTTTTCCCACGATCTGATCCATGCGCACGTATTTCGTGTCCCAGAACCTGGAGTCCTTGGAATAATTCCGGTTGTCCCCCAGCATAAAATAACATCCCTCGGGCACCGTATACGGTCCGAAATCCCCCAGGGGATCTTCCGGACAGAAACCATCTTCCAGGGGCTGCTCTTCGTCGTTGATGTAGACTTTTCCGCCCCTGATCGCCACGGTCTCCCCGGGGAGACCGATGACCCGCTTGATGAACAGCTCTTTTTGCTCCGGATCGTCGGGATACCGGAAGATCACGATGTCGTACCTCTCAGGATCCTGGAACTTATAGGCCAGACGGAATCCGAAGATCCGGTCGTTGGTCATGATCGTCTGCTCCATCGATTCGGACGGGATCTTCGCGTTGATCAGGACCACATTGTTGACCACAAAAACGACGACCATCACGAAGACGATCATCCGGATATATTCCATCACTTCTTTTTTTACATTCTTTACATCCTGTTTCTGCTCTTCTTTTTGTTCCATGGTATAGAGTCCTCCAGATGTTCTTTTTGTAAAAAGCATTGAAACTGCTCAGGGATACTCGCGTAAAACTCTTTCTCAGAGAGATCCGCCAAGAGCCCCTCACAGACAGGAAATCCCAGCCGCCAGGCATGGAGGAGCTGATAGCGCAGGCCCCATCTCTTCCGGCAGGAACCGCTCCAGGCAGGACCCCCGTACTTTCCGTCGCCCACCAGCGGATGCCCGATCTGCGCCAGGTGCGCCCGGATCTGATGGGTCTTTCCCGTGATCAGCCGGACCTCCAGCAATGTGAGTTCTCCATTGTCCCCCAGCGGGCGGTACGCCGTTTCGATCCGTCCGCCGTCCGATCCGATCCGGACTTTATTCTCTTTCTCCGACTTCTGCAGACAGCCGCGTAAGTTCCCCGCCTCTTTGATCACACCTTTCACCGGGCAGAGGTAATATTTGCCCAGCCGTCTTTCTTTAAATAACACGGACAGCTCCTGCTGGGCCCGCACCGACTTTCCCGCCGCGACGATCCCGCTGGTGTTGCGGTCCAGGCGGTTGCACAGCCCCGGGGAAAATCCGGGCGCGGCCGCGTCCCCTTTTCGCAGATAGCCCTGCATCCATTCGGTGAGGGAGACATCTTCCGGACGGCCCTTCTGGGAGAGGACGCCCGCCGGTTTATCCAGGAGCAGCACCCGGCTGTCCTCATAAACGATCTTCGGCGCCGCCTCCAGCTCCGGGGCAAGATCGGCTCCCCCAGGGCGCGAGAACTTATCCAGCGTCTCCGTGCTCAGGAACAGACAGATCTGATCTCCCGGGGAGAGCCGCTCGCTGCCTGCTGCCCTTTTGCCGTTCAGCGTGATGTTCTTTTTTCTGAGCATCTTATAGAGAAAGCCTTTGGGCGCTGATGCCAGGACTTTCTGCAGATATTTATCCAGACGCTGCCCCGCGTCCGTCTCCGAAACTCTGATCTCTCTCATGGCCTGTTTCCCAACACCTCGTAGGTCCCGTCTGCGATCTGTGCGTAAGACTCTATGTAATAGTCGGCCTGCCTGCGCTTCTCCCCGTCCTGTTCCCGGCTGTAGTCGTCCCGGACGGCACAGGTTCGCATCCCGGCGCTCTTCCCGGCCCGGATCCCCACGGGGATGTCCTCAAAGACCAGGCATCTCTTGGCCGGGATCTGCAGCCGCCTGGCCGCCTCCAGATACACATCCGGTTCCGGCTTCGCGTGTTCCACTTCGCTGCATGTGGCGATGGCGGAGAAATAGCCCTCGATCTTGTGTCCCTCCAGGGCCGCCCGCACCAGATCCACATGGTTGCTGGACG
>CAJTYN010000152.1 GCA_910584115.1 uncultured Lachnospiraceae bacterium | reverse complement strand
AACATTTTCAGGATCATCTTCTGTATCTTCCCCGGGATCGTTTTCTGATACGGAAGGGATCGCTGGAGATGGGGCGGGCGGCTCTGACGGCTGGGGGATGTCCAGCGTACCTTTGCCGTTCTCATCGAAGCGATACGTCTCCGTGTGGCCGTCCCGGCTGATCGTCAGGGTCTCATCCGCAGCCATCATCCCCCAGTCCATGGCCGTTCCCGTCGGGGCTTTAGGCGGATAGAAGTAATAGGTGCAGATCTCATTTCCGTCGGGGGCGTTCCGGTCCGGGAGCTGTAGAAGCCCGGTGGACATGATCCCGGTGGCCGGATCCAGATAATAGTAAAGGGTCCGGTCCGTGCCGCCGCCGTCTTTCGTCCGCAGGGACAGCCAGCCGGTCTGCAGGGTCTTTTCCGTCCGAAAATAGTAGTAGTCAGAACCGTTCGGGCTGTACCATCCGGGAGCCGGGACTTTCGTCAGGACGCCGGATCCGCTGAAGAGGTAGCGGCTGCCCTTGATCGTCTGGAACCCTGTCAGGGCGGGGCCGCGGCTGCTGAAATAGTACTGGTCCTGGCCGATGGTCTTCCATCCGGCGGCCCGTACGCCGTTGGCGCCAAAATAGTATTTCTGCCCTTTTATGGTCTTTAAGCCTGTGGCGAGTGTGTTGTTGCTGTTGAAGAAATACGTTTTCTTATTGATCGTCTGCATTCCCTGCTTCTGGAAGAGGACGCCGTTTGGATAAAAATAGTATCGTTTGCCTTTGATGGTCTGGAAACCGGTACACATCCCCGTGCTCTTGAAATGATATCTCTTGCCTTTTACGGTCTGCCAGCCGGTGGCCTGTTTTCCGTTGGAGCTGAAATAATATCTGCGCCCCTTGATCTTCGTGATGCCTGTGCAGCGGTATCCTTGGGCGTTGAAATAGTAGCGGCTGCCTTTGATCGTCTTCCAGGTGTTCCTGGCGTAGGAGCCGTTTTTGTAACGCCATTTATAGCCCGCCTTGTATTTTTGCCAGCCGGTCTTGCTGCGGCTGGGGATCCAGCGTCCCTGCTCGTCGTAGTAGTAGCGGTCGTTCAGCCAGCCCGTGTACATGGAGCCGTTGGAGCGGAAATGATACCAGTGTTTCCCGATCTTCTTGTCTCCGGTGACCATCTCTCCCTTGGAGGTGAGATAATAGGTCTTGCCTTTGTCCTTGAGCCAGCCGGTCTGCATGATTCCATTTTTACCGCAGTGATACCAGGAGCCGCCCACCTGGACCCAGCCTGTGCTCATCCGGCCGGTGGGTCCGAAGTAGTACCATTTCTTGTTGATCTTGAGCCAGCGGTCCGTCACCGGTTTGGATGAACCGGCGGGGAAATAGTACCCAGTGCTGCCAGATCTCTGGAAGCCGCCGCCGACGACTTTCTTCCCGTTCTTCATGTACAGATAGGTCTGCATGCTCGCCGAATAGCCGGAGACGATCTTTTTTGACAGGCGGGTATCCCGGCCGATGTTCGTGGAGACCTTGCCGTTCATGTTGACGATGGTGGCCCCGGCGCTGCCGGCATATAACGTGGTGATATATGTCCGGGTGTCCGTGGAGGCCAGGGCATCCCACATCTGTCTGCGGGTCTGCCCGATGGTGCCCATGAGGACGGCGATGCGGGGACTCAGCTTCTTTAAGTATCCGGTGGTGTTGGAGCCGTAGTACCCGTGGTGGCCTAATTTCAGGATGTCTACGTGTCCCAGGCGGCGGGCCAGCCGGTCTTCGGCGCCCCGGTAATTGTTGATGTCGCCGGAGAGGAAGGCTGTGGAGCCGTTGGCCGTGACTTTTACGCCCAGGCAGAAATAATTGGCGTCCGGCGCGGACAGCTTGGCGTCGTAGTTCATGATCTCGATGGTCATGCCGTCGCCGAGGGTGAACTTCGGCCGGGCTGTCTGTGGCTTGGATCTGCCGGTCATGGACAGGGGCGCGGCGGCGTAGGTGTCGTTGATGACCATGGGCGTATAGTCGAACACCGCTTCTTCTGGTGAGAGGCCCGGCTGGGTCTGGATCTCTGTGATGGGCGCCGCGTTGGAGACGGTGATCTCCTCCGCGGCATCCGGGATGTCGTCTGTTGTATCGGTGATCTCCTCGTTGGGCGATGTATCAGAGCCTCCAGAACCTCCGTCAAGGATCTCATTGGGCGATCCGTCTGCAGGCGCCGCGTAGGTGGGAAGGGAGCGATATGTATCGATGTTCGTTTTTTTATCGGAACTCTTCTTATCACTCTTTTTATTCGAGCTGTCCTTAGTCTTGCGCAGCGGGTCTACATAGGCGGCGTTCGTTTTGAGATACTGGATCAGCGTGATCCCGTCTTCGATGTCTGCGGCCTGACGGTTCACCTCTTTTACCGCGTTCAGGGCGTTGTCGTATACGTAGAGGTTATCCCAAAGGCGTGTCTTGTTCGTGATGTAGGAGTCTTTGTAGGGGCGCAGGTAGACCCGTTTGGGGCGGAAGGTCTTGATGATCGTATGGGCGTTTCCGATGTGGTCGCTGTGGGGATGGGTCCCGATGTAGAATTCCAGCCGTTTGACGCCCACGGACTTCAGATACTGGACCACGTTCGACCCCTGGCCATTTCCCTTTACGATACCGGCCCGCCAGGGATAACGTTTGCTGCTCCCGTCCGGGTAGCCGTTGTCCTCGCCGGAATCCACCATGCCGAAAGCGCCGTTGCATTCCAGCAGGATCGCGTCGTTGTTGGCGTTCAGGTTGATGAAATGGATCCGGGCGTTGGTGGCTTTTTTCGTGGCCGCGAGGACGTTCTGCGCGGGCAGGAGGAGAAAGCCGATACACAGGGCTATATATAGATAAGAAAGGATCTTCGTACGTCTGTTCATCTTGGATCTCCTTGTCAATGTCGGTTTTTCTGATTTTATCATATCAGCGGATGTTTTTCCATAGTCTATCTGACGATACTGTCTCTTGCATATGGATCGTGGATACTGTAAAATAACCAAAAGAAAGAGGGGAGGGGAGATCTTATGATAGGTTTATGGAAACGCTGGAGACGGACGGCGGGCTTAGCGCTCTTGGGACTGGTCCTTCTGCTGGACATGCTGCTGGTCCATCATCAGTACAGCCTGCATATGCAGGAGCATCCGGGCGCGCTGCTACGGATCTCCGGCGAGAGAGACGTGACGGGGGAATTGGTAAAGGGCAGCGTCTTCGTGCAGGATCTTTGGCTCAGGGAAGGGACGGTGACGGGTCTTTCACTGGAATTTGCCACCTATGGGCGGGCCAGCCGGGCGAAGGCCCAGGTGCGCTTCTATCGGGAGAAGGATCTGCTGGGAGAGTGGGTCGTGCCGGGCAGTGAGATTTTTGACAACCAGGCCCGCCGATTTGACTTGGAGGAGCCGGTCCGGGTGGCGGACGGCGGGGAGCGGTTCCGAGTGGTGGTGCGCGCGCCGGATGGGACGCCGGGGAACAGCTTCTCCCTATATCGGACGAAAAAAGACCTGTATAGGGAAGGGGCGCTGGCAGAAGGAACGTTCACAGAAGAAACGCTCACAGAAGGGACGCTCGCAAAAGGAACGCTCGTAGAAGGAACGCGCACGGAAGGGGCAGCCGCCTCCACAGATCTGGTCCTGGAGGTCTACCAGTCGGGTTACCCGGGCGTAAAGCTTTCCTTCCTGCTCCTGGCCGTGTATACGGGGGGCCTCTATCTCTTCTTCTGCCTGTATGCGGGAGGTTTTCCAAAGAAGATGCGGCAGGCGCCGCTGGAGCGGGTGGTCTTTGCCCTGGTGTTGGTCCTGGGGACCGGGTATATGTTCGTGATGCCGCCCCATTCCGCGCCGGACGAACCGGCCCATTTCGCCACGGCCTATGCCTATACGGACCGGATCTTGGGGCAGCCCGCCTGCGACGAGGAGGGGTATGTCTATGTGCGGCCGGAGGATATGGTCTACAACGAGGCCCAGAAAAACCCTACGGCCTACAGTTACCAGCTCTTCTGGGATCATTTCCTGAGCCGGGCGGGGGATGGGGAGAAGATCACGTTCGGCTCCCGGATGTTGAACGGCGTCTGGCCGGTGGCGTACCTGCCCCAGATCCTGGGGATCCTTCTGGCCAGGTCCCTGCGTCTGGGGGGCGTGCCGCTCATCATGCTGGCCAGGGGGATGTCGCTTCTGTTCTATGCATTCTGTTCGTATCAGGCGGTCCGGCGGATGCCTTTTGCAAAAGGGGCGCTGGCGCTGACGGTCCTGCTGCCCATGTCGCTGGAGCTGGGCGCCTCCTGTTCCTATGACAGCATGATGCTGGCCCTGTCCTATCTTTTTTCTGGACAGGTCTGGTCCTGTATCTATGAAAAAGAGCGGGTGGGCTGGAGGGACTGGGGCCTTTTGACATTTATCGCCGTGCTGGTGGTGCCGCTGAAGATCGTGTACTGGCCCCTCTTTGTCCTGTGCCTGCTCATACCGGCTGCGAAATGCACATCCGTCCGGCACATGTGGGCGGGCAGGGCCTGTGTGCTGGGCGGCGGGCTGGTGTCCATGCTGGCCGTACGTCTGTATCAGATCGTCTACTATCTGACCCGGACGTCCTTTCACGCGGCGAAAGGCCAGTGGCAGGGGATCAGCCTGGCAGATGTGCTGGCCGATCCGGCGATGGGGATCCGGCTCCTGGCGGAGAGCTTCCGGTCCCAGGGGGACTTCTACCTGTCCACGATGGTGGGCGGCAAGCTGGGCTGGCTGGACACGGAGATCCCGGACTATCTGGTGTATGGTTTCTGGCTCCTGCTGCTCCTGGCGGCGGTGAAAGTGGCCGGGGAACGGCAGTATGTCCAGACAAGAGAACGGCTCTTGGCCGTGGGCGCATCCGCCGTATCAGTCCTGGCGATCTTTGGGGTCTTTTTGCTCACCTGGACGGCGGCGGGGGCGGATCATATCGACGGCGTCCAGGGGCGGTACTTCCTCCCGCTGCTCGCGATACTGCTCCCGTGTCTGCGGAGCGAACGGATAAAGCTGCGGTCGGATCCGGCCGGCGCTCTGCTGGCCGGGGCTGTTGTCTTACATCTATTTGTGCTTTGGGCGGCATTTCAGATAAATCTATTGCGGTAAAATACGTCATGATCATCGCAGATCTGCAGGCAATAGGATACCTGACTTTCAGAAAGCGTTTTAAGGGGTCCGGGGGAAATCCGCAAGGTCTCCACTTCGTTCCGGTCGTTGCTGATCAAGCGCCACTGGCGCTTAGCAACCCCGGCGCTTTTGGTACTTTTCTCGTAGAAAAGTACACATCCAAAGACCTGAGCGGTCGTGGATCGTAGCAAATGTTCGTAATATTTGATCTGATTACAGAATTTAGAGGGTTTTAAGACACATTCTCGGGAGGTAGGAGAGATGATCTGCAGGATAAGAAAATGGGAACTGACAGACGCGGCAGACCTGGCGGCTGCCCTTTCCAATAAGAAGATACAGGATAACTTAAGGGACGGCCTGCCGTATCCTTATACGGAACAGGACGGGGCAGATTACATCGCAGCCATGCGCGCGGCGGACGAAGAGGAGACTTTTGCCTTTGCCATCACGGCGGAGGGCTGGGTGGTCGGGAGCATCGGTGTTTTCCGCCAGGGAAACATACACCGGCGGACCGCCGAGCTGGGTTATTACGTTGCCGAAGGATATTGGGGGAGAGGGATCGCGACGGAAGCCGTAAAACAGATCTGCCGGCATGTTTTTGAAAAGAGCGATATCATCCGCATCTATGCGGAGCCTTTCGCGTACAATACGGCTTCCTGCCGCGTGCTCGAAAAAGCGGGCTTTCAATACGAAGGCACGTTGAGGAAGAACGCCGTAAAAAATGGCAGGCTCCTCGACATGAACATGTATGCGCTGCTGAAAAGTCTATAAAAAAGGAAAGGTACGGTGAGTGATATGAAAAAAACATCCGTTATGCTCCTGGCGCTCTTGCTGTCCGCGTGTCTGTTGTCCGGATGCGCGGATCTGGCCGGGGACGCCGCACAGGCAGATGAGGAGCCGGTCTCCTCGGTATCTTGGCCAACGGACGGCAGTCTGTTAGCCGCCAGCGGGGATGAGGAGCATGTATCCGGCAAAGACGCTGGGGAGACAGACGACGGCGCCTATCCGCCCGCTGTGATGATCGACGGCGTGGTCTATAAAGATACGGGTTATGTGGATTCCATGTCCGGATGCGGAGTGATGGACGGAGAGATCCGCTCCTGTGTGGACGCTCGGCAGCTCCCCGCCGAAAACGATCAGTCAAATTTCGGGACCGGTTACGAGTATCAGCGGAGCAGCGAAGGCCAGGTGATGGTGGAGATCGATGGAGAACGGCGGATCTTCCGGGAGATCGGATACGAGGGTGACGACATACCGGAGCAGGTGATGAATTTTGACGCGGAGGTAAAAGAGGTCATGGAGGACGGCACGCTGCTGGTCACGTATGTGCGTGTGGCGGATGGTTTTGGACCTATGTCCGCAGGGGATTACACCGTATCTGCGGAAGATCTGCGGGACGAGGTCCAGGCGGGCGATCTGGTGCGGATCTGGTCTAACGGCAGCGTCATGGAAACCTATCCGGCACAGATCGGGAACGCGTACCGGATCGAAAAAGTGACTGAACAGCCGTAAGGCCACGGGTCACAGCCTGTTCTTATCGCCCCATTCGCACATCCCGTCTAAGATAGGGATCAGGGATCTGCCGCGCTCGGTCAGGCTGTATTCCACTTTTGGCGGGATCTGCGGGTATTCTTTTCTGTACACCAGCTGATCTGCCTCCAGTTCTTTTAAGGTGGAACTGAGGGTTTTATAAGAGATCACGCCGATGTATCTTTTCATCTCGTTAAAACGGACGACGCCAAATTCCATAAGGGTATACAAGATCGTCATCTTATATTTTCCGTTGATCAGTGACAAGGTATAGCTAAAACCGGTCGTTTCCAGGCATTCCTGGGAGATGCAGCGTTTGTTCATCTTTTACACTCTCCTTTTGGTAAGTATCGCACTTTAAGGTGCGTACTTGGCAGTCGTCTCATTCTTGTTATAATCATAATATCGATCGCGGGGGAAGTCAGTCCCTGCTGCCAAGGAGGATATGAACATGAGCAAGAAGATCATCATTTTAAACGGGAGTCCGCGGGAGTCGGGAAACACAGCGGCCCTGACTGCGGACTGGGACGATCCACTTAAGATAGAAAAGGGACTAAAGAATGTCAGGGGGCATTTTTTGGCTCCTTTTTTCATATAGGCAGATCAGTCCCGGCTGGTGAAGATCCCCGCCAAACCTAAGATTTCTCTAGATCATCATAAATTCACAGATGATAGAACACCTGCCTTTCAAAAAAGTGTTTCAAGGGGTCCGGGGGAGATCAGAGGGTTTTCAAACACGTTCTAGAGCATGGGATCTTCATCATGAAGGCAGCAGAACCAGTCTCAGATAAGAGGCCGGGGCTGCTGCCTTTTT
>CAJTYN010000151.1 GCA_910584115.1 uncultured Lachnospiraceae bacterium | reverse complement strand
AGCCACACGGCCAGATCCTACTGTACGTCCACCCTCACGGATAGCGAATGTAAGACCCTGCTCCATAGCGATCGGATGGATCAGCTCGATCGTCATCTCTACGTTATCACCAGGCATGCACATCTCTACGTTTTCAGGCAGGTTGCAGACACCTGTCACGTCTGTTGTCCTGAAATAGAACTGCGGCCTGTAGTTGTTGAAGAACGGTGTATGACGGCCACCCTCGTCTTTTGTCAATACGTATACCTGAGCGGTAAATTTCGTATGGCATTTGATGGTCCCTGGCTGAGCCAATACCTGTCCTCTTTCAATCTCTGTCCTCTGGATACCACGGAGCAGGGCACCGATGTTATCACCAGCCTGAGCCTCGTCCAGGAGTTTACGGAACATCTCGATACCAGTTACGACAGTCTTCATCGTCTCTTCTTTGATACCAACGATCTCGACTTCTTCGCCTACATGCAGTGTACCAGCTTCTACCCTACCAGTAGCGACTGTACCACGGCCTGTGATGGAGAATACGTCCTCGACAGGCATGATGAACGGCTTGTCCGTATCCCTCTGCGGATCCGGTACCCACTCGTCTACAGCTTTCATCAGCTCAAGGATCTTGTCGCCCCATTCGCCGCTGGGATCTTCGAGAGCTTTCAGAGCGGAACCCTGGATGATCGGTGTGTCGTCGCCCGGGAATTCATATTCGCTGAGCAGCTCACGGATCTCCATGTCTACCAGCTCGAGCAGCTCTTCATCGTCTACCATGTCACATTTGTTCATGAATACAACGATGTAAGGAACGCCTACCTGACGGGACAGAAGGATGTGCTCTTTTGTCTGAGCCATAACACCATCGGTAGCGGCAACAACAAGGATCGCGCCATCCATCTGAGCAGCACCAGTGATCATGTTCTTTACATAGTCAGCATGCCCTGGGCAGTCTACGTGTGCGTAGTGACGGTTCTCTGTCTCATACTCTACGTGCGCTGTGGAGATCGTGATACCACGCTCTCTCTCTTCCGGAGCCTTATCGATGTTCTCAAACGCTACGATCTCGCCAGTACCCAGCCTTGCGTTCAGAGTCTTTGTGATAGCGGCTGTCAGTGTTGTCTTACCATGGTCTACGTGTCCGATGGTCCCGATATTACAATGCGGTTTCGTCCTCTCAAATTTAGCTTTAGCCATTTTTCAATGTCCTCCTTAAATAAACAATCCGCCCCTCCGGGCCAGAATTTACTAATACTAATTATATTGCAAAATATTGGTATTTGCAAGAAAATTTTTATTCACCTTTTTTTGACAGGATCTTGTCCTGTACGGATTTCGGTACTGGTTCGTATTTTTCAAAGAACATGGAGTAATTGCCACGTCCCTGTGTCCTTGAACGAAGATCTGTGGAATATCCGAACATCTCTGACAGCGGCACGAATCCACGGATCATCTTTCCTCCGCCGATGTCATCCATGCCCTCGATGCGTCCGCGGCGTGAGTTGATATCCCCGATCACATCGCCCATGTAATCTTCCGGTGTGGTCACTTCCACTCGCATGATCGGCTCTAACAGGATCGGTGATGACTTCTGCATCGCTTCTTTGAAGGCCAGTGAACCTGCGATGTGGAAGGCCATCTCTGAGGAGTCGACCTCATGGTATGAACCATCGTATACATTTGCATAGATGCCGACTACCGGATATCCGCCTAAGATACCGGCTTTCATCGCTTCCTCGATGCCTTCGCCTACAGCGGGGATGTATTCCTTCGGGATCGCACCGCCCACGACAGTCGACTCGAACTTGTACAGTTCGTCGCCGTTGGCATCCATCGGCTCGAATTTAACTTTACAATGTCCGTACTGTCCACGTCCGCCGGACTGTTTTGCGTATTTGCTCTCCACATCTGCCGGTTTGGTGATCGTCTCTTTGTAAGCCACCTGCGGAGCGCCTACGTTGGCCTCTACCTTGAATTCACGCAGCAGCCTGTCCACGATGATCTCCAGATGGAGCTCGCCCATACCGGCGATGATCGTCTGGCCAGTCTCTGTGTTGGTGTGTGCGCGGAATGTGGGGTCTTCCTCTGCCAGTTTTGCAAGGGATTCGCCCAATTTGCCCTGGCCCGCTTTCGTTTTCGGCTCGATCGCCAGCTCGATGACAGGTTCCGGGAATTCCATTGATTCCAGGATCACAGGATGCTGCTCATCACAGATAGTATCCCCCGTCGTGGTGATCTTAAACCCGATCGCAGCCGCGATATCGCCGGAATATACTTTATCCAGCTCTTCACGCTTGTTTGCGTGCATCTGCAGGATACGGCCCACACGTTCTTTCTTGCCTTTTGTCGCATTTAACACATAAGAACCGGAATTCATCGTCCCGGAATATACGCGAAAATATGCCAGTTTGCCCACGAATGGGTCTGTCATGATCTTAAATGCCAGCGCGGAGAATGGCTCGTCGTCGGATGAATGTCTCTCGACCGGATTTCCGTCCATATCCTCGCCCTGGATCGCCGGGATATCTGTGGGTGCAGGCATATATTCCAGGACTGCATCCAGCAGCTTCTGTACACCCTTGTTCCTATACGCTGTCCCGCAGCATACCGGTACGGCTGTACATTCGCAGGTGCCTTTGCGCAGAGCCGCTTTCAGGGCCTCTACGGAAGGTTCTTCGCCCTCCAGGTACTCCAGCATCAGGTCATCATCCAGCTCGCAGATCTTCTCCACCAGCTCTGTGTGATAGAGTTCTGCGTCGTCTTTCATGTCTTCGGGGATATCTACGATGGAGATGTCCTCGCCTTTTTCATCATTATAGATGTAGGCTTTCATCTCGAACAGGTCGATGATACCCTGGAAACTGTCCTCGCTCCCGATCGGAAGCTGCAGACAGATCGCGTTCTTGCCCAGTCTCGTCCGGATCTGGTCTACTGCATTATAGAAATCCGCACCCAGGATGTCCATCTTGTTGATGAACGCCATACGGGGTACATTGTAGGTGTCTGCCTGACGCCATACATTCTCTGACTGGGGCTCTACGCCGCCTTTTGCACAAAAGACACCTACTGCCCCGTCCAGCACGCGGAGTGAACGCTCAACTTCCACTGTGAAGTCCACATGCCCTGGTGTGTCGATGATATTGATGCGATGTTCCAGAGCGCCTGGCTTCGGCTTGCAGTTCTCCTGCGGAGTCCAGTGGCAGGTCGTAGCGGCGGAAGTGATGGTGATACCCCTCTCCTGTTCCTGCTCCATCCAGTCCATGGTGGCAGTCCCTTCGTGTGTATCCCCGATCTTGTAGTTTACACCGGTATAATATAGGATACGTTCTGTAAGAGTCGTCTTACCCGCATCGATATGCGCCATGATACCGATGTTCCTGGTCCTCTCTAATGGATATTCTCTTCCAGCCAATGCTTCTTCCTCCTAGAATCTATAATGCGCAAACGCCCTGTTGGCCTCTGCCATTTTGTGCATATCTTCTTTTCTCTTGACAGACGCTCCTGTGTTGTTCATGGCATCTAAGAGCTCATTCGCCAGCCTGTCCTCCATCTTTTTCTCGCCTCTCTTGCGTGAAAACTGGGTCAGCCAGCGCAGAGCCAGAGCCTGGCGTCTCTCAGGACGTACCTCGATGGGCACCTGATAGGTCGCACCGCCGATACGCCTTGCCTTTACTTCCAGTACGGGCATGATATTATTCATGGCCTCTTCAAATACATCCAGAGCAGGCTTCCCAGCCTTCTCCTCTACTTTGGCAAACGCATTATACACGATCTTCTGAGCAACACCTTTTTTGCCGTCCAACATGATGTTGTTGATCAGCTTGGTGACCACTTTATTGTTGTATAATGGGTCTGCCAGCACGTCTCTCCTCTGAGTATGTCCTTTCCGTGGCACGTTACTTCCCTCCTTAATCATGGTCAGCTGACTTGTCTTGCCAAGCCGCTTTGATCAAATCATAGGTACTCACACTTGGATCGTATGTTCGCACAGGTAATCTTCTATATCTGACCCGCAGCCGGGAGGGTAATATGGAATGACTGTACAGATCGCATCCATCTGTGGGATAACACCAATGATCTCTATCTAAAGATTATTTTTTCGGCCGTTTTGCACCATATTTGGAGCGGGCCTGTTTCCTGTTCGCTACACCCGCGGTATCCAATGTACCCCTGATGATGTGATACCTGGTACCTGGCAGGTCCTTGACCCTTCCGCCACGGATCAGGACAACGCTGTGCTCCTGCAGATTGTGGCCTTCGCCCGGGATATAGCTCGTGACCTCGATCCCGTTTGAAAGACGTACCCTGGCGATCTTACGGAGCGCAGAGTTCGGCTTCTTCGGCGTAGCAGTCTTGACCGCTGTGCAGACACCCCTCTTCTGTGGAGAAGACTGGGTCGTGCTCTTCTTTTTCAGGGAATTGAAATTCTTCTGCAGAGCAGGAGCGGTGGATTTCTTTACGGCTGTCTTTCTTCCTTTTCTGACTAACTGGTTAAATGTTGGCATTTCCTTCACCTCCCGAAATTCTCTCAAAAACCCCTGGATATCTCCTTGCCGTACTCCTCATAGATATCCGGGAATGTGTGATCTTGTCTGCGGCTGCTATTCATAGATGAGCGCGCATGATATCTCTCGATATTTTAACACGCTTCCATGTATTATATCCTCTTGCAGATCGTCTGTCAAGGGGGAGATCTTTAGATTTTTATGATCGAGATATGGATGAACAGAAATAGAAAACGAGGCCGCGCTCATCACGCAGCCTCGTACTGATAAAAATCAGTGTAATATCACATTGATCTATCACATTTTGTCCCGTCACTCTTCTAAAAAAGCGCACACAAAACGTAATTATTTACGAAATAAAGGGAGGAAGACATCTACTATTTTCTTATTTTTTTTGCTCCTGCAAATACGTTTGCATACTCATCTGCTTTATTAACAACATTCTTGTTGTAACTTTCTTCGGAAATGCGTGCGCCATTGCGGAAGTAGCCGTTGTATCTCTTCTCATATGTATTGTATTTGAAGAGTTTATTGTCAACTTTCCTGTAATCGATAGTAACTTTTGTGCTGCCTACCATCTTTGTAACACGCAGAGATTTACCTTTGACCATCATGCTGATGCCGTTGTTCTTCAGGTTCATGATCTGAACGATCTCTTTACCTTTTTTTGCACGGTATGTGTAGACTTTGTATGCGTTCCTGCCGCCTACTGTGTATTTAACTAACAGTTCCTGTACGCCGTCGCCATCCAGATCCCTGTAAACATATTTAGCGTTTTTCTTTCCGATGGAATCATAGAGATAACGGTTGATGTAGTTGCTGTATGCTTTCTTCGGTGCCAATGCCTTCGCACTTACTTCCGTTGCCTGCAGGCATACAGAAACCTGAAGCACCATCATTATAGCTGTCAACATGATCGCTGTCTTCTTAACAATCTTTTTCATTTATAGAAGTCTCCTTTTCTACTCTAATCCTTTTTTCAAGCCTGAGCTTTTTTCCTCACCGTCTCGCTGAGCATCCGTGATATCATTTGCCACAAAAAAAGAATATTTTTGCATATTTGCACCCCCCCCCCTTTATTTCCATAGTCTTAGTTTACAACCATTTTCTGGATTTGTCAAGCGTCTCTATGGCTTTTTCCCGGTAAAGGTACGTTTTTATATCATTGCGCATAAATAACGGAACACTTCTATCATTCTATGCCGGGAACGCCTATATTATGCGTAAAAAGGTCCCACACTGGCCGCCAAAGAGGCGCGGCCGGCATGGAACCTTTTCTTCTTATATCTCTTCTTCTCTCTCTTCTGACTCTTCCGGTGCTCCTGGCTCCGGATCGGCATCTGGCGCTCCCATCTCTGCGCTCTCCTGGGCCTCATCCTGCTCATCCAGCTCTGTGAGACCGTCTATCTCATCCATTTCATCTATCTCGTCCAGCTCCGGCAGATAACCGTCGGCCTCTGTTATGGATACATCGGCGTCCAGATCCATATCCTCTTCCAGATCATCACTGAAGTCGATATAGTCGTCGGCCCCTTTTTCTGTATCCAGCTTCACGTCGCTGTAGCATTTCAGGCCGGTGCCCGCCGGGATCAGTTTCCCGATGATGACATTTTCTTTCAGACCGATGAGCGGATCGGCTTTTCCTTTGATGGCCGCTTCCGTGAGGACTTTCGTCGTCTCCTGGAAGGATGCGGCTGACAGGAAGGAGTTTGTGGCCAGGGATGCCTTTGTGATCCCCAGCATCACCTGGCTGCCCACTGCGGGTTCTAAGCCTTCCTGGATCAGACGTTCGTTCTCGTCCTCAAATTCCAGCACATCCACCAATGTCCCCGGCAGGAAATCCGCGTCCCCGTTTGTCTCTATGCTGACTTTCTTCAGCATCTGGCGCACGATGACCTCGATGTGCTTGTCGTTGATATCCACACCCTGGAGCCTGTATACACGCTGTACTTCCTGGATCATATAATCCTGCACTGCACGGACGCCTTTGATCTTCAGGATATCATGAGGATTGACGCTCCCTTCTGTCAGCTCATCACCGGCTTCGAGGATATCCCCGTCCGTGATCTTGATCCGGGAGCCGTAGGGGATCAGGTAGGTCTTGGCTTCCCCGGTCTCCTCGTTGGTGATCGTGATCTCGCGCTTCTTCTTCGTGTCGCTGATGACCGCACGGCCCGCGATCTCTGTGATGATGGCCAGACCTTTCGGCTTCCTGGCTTCAAAGAGCTCCTCCACACGGGGAAGACCCTGGGTGATGTCACCGCCTGCCACGCCTCCGGTATGGAAGGTACGCATGGTCAGCTGTGTGCCCGGCTCACCGATGGACTGGGCCGCGATGATGCCGACGGACTCGCCCACTTGTACGGGTTCGCCGGTGGCCATGTTGGCCCCGTAGCATTTCGCGCAGATGCCCACATGACATTTGCAGGTCAGGATCGTACGGATCTTCACCTGTTCCAGGGGTTCCCCGTTCTCATCCACACCCTGGCTCATGATCTTCGCCGCGCGCTTCGGTGTGATCATATGGTTGGCCTTCACCAGCACATTTCCGTCCCTGTCGGTGATCGTCTTGCAGGAAAATCTCCCGGTGATCCGTTCCTGAAGGCTCTCGATTTCTTCTTTCCCGTCGGCAAAAGCTTTTACATACATGCCCGGAATCTCGTCCTGGCCTTCACAGCAGTCCAGCTCGCGCACGATCAGCTCCTGGGATACGTCCACCAGACGGCGGGTCAGGTAACCGGAGTCCGCTGTACGCAGCGCCGTATCTGACAGACCTTTCCTGGCCCCGTGGGCGGACATGAAGTATTCCAGAACGTCCAGCCCCTCACGGAAATTGGATTTGATCGGCAGCTCGATGGTGTGTCCGGTGGTATCCGCCATCAGTCCGCGCATGCCGGCCAGCTGTTTGATCTGCTTGTCAGAACCACGGGCGCCGGAGTCGGCCATCATATAGATGTTGTTGTATTTATCCAGACCGGTCAGCAGAGCGTGGG
>CAJTYN010000150.1 GCA_910584115.1 uncultured Lachnospiraceae bacterium | reverse complement strand
CTGTCTGACTGGTGTTGTGGTCCCGGACAGTGTGACGCATATTGGATTTCTTGCATTTGAACAGTGCGGTGTGATGACTGTTTATGGAACTGCAGGTTCTTGCGCAGAGGACGCTGCCCGGGAATGTAATGTCCCGTTTTCTACTGGGATCCCGCCGAAAAATCTGTATTCCTGCGAGGTTATACTCGCACCGTCCACTTTTATCTTTGATGGATCTGAGAAAACGCCGGAAGTGACAGTGAATGATGGAGATAAGATACTGGCGGAGGGAGTGGATTATGAAGTTCGTTATGAGGATAATCTATATACAGGGACAGCAAGAGTGATCCTGACCGGAAAAGGGGGATATGCGGGAACTGTAGTAAAGGAATTTCTCATTTTGGAGGATCCAGATTTTGGGAAGGAGGATCCGGATGACGGGGACGAGAACGAAAACAGACCTGTCCAGAAAAAGGATCAGATACTGAATGGTACAAAAGTCTACAACAAGGCATATGGCAGTAAAATGTTCCGTTTGAATATTGAGGTGACGGAAGGGGACGGAAAGTTGTCTTATAAAACATCCGATCGTAATGTTGCTGAAGTGGACAGTAAGGGAAGAGTTACGATCAAAGGAACTGGCATTGCCGCGATCACAGTGACAGCATCAGAAACGATGAATTGCAAAAAGTCATCGATAAAGGTTACGGTGAAAGTCGCTCCAGCAAGACAGTCCATAAAGTCTGTAAAGACGGCCAAAGGAAGAAATATGACCGTGCAATGGAAGAAAGATCAAAGAGCCAGCGGTTACCAGGTCCAATACAGCACGGACAAAAAATTTAAAAGGGGTGTAAAAACAAAATGGGTTGAAAGATATAACACAAGTTCTAAGAAGTTTACGAAATTAACGGTCGGCAAAAGATACTATGTGAAAGTACGCGCTTATAAAAATATTAAAATAAACGGAAAAAGCAAAAAACTTTTCGGTGCATGGAGTAGAGAGAAAAGAAGTGGCAGTATTATAGATTAAAATATCGTAGGGTAGTGATCTGGGCAGACCATTCATCTTCCCATGATTTCTAGCATACTGAGTTTTCTATGAATAAAGATTAAAAAAAAGTGAAAGGAATGGATATAAATATGAAAAAAGAAGAACTGAAATATCTCCAGCGTCTGGCGGAGCTCTACCCCACGATCGCCCAGACGGCCACGGAGATCATCAACCTGCAGTCGATCCTGAACCTGCCCAAGGGCACGGAACATTTCCTCACGGATCTTCATGGGGAGTACGAGGCGTTCTCCCACGTGCTCCGGAACGGTTCCGGGGCTATCCGCCGGAAGATCGACGACGTGTTCGGCCATACGCTGAGCACCGCGGACAAGAAAGGGATCGCAACGCTGATCTACTATCCCAGGGAGAAGATGGATCTGGTGAAAAAAGAAGAAGAGGACATGGAGAACTGGTATAAGATCACATTATACCGGCTGATAGAGATCTGCAAGACAGTGGCTTCCAAATACACCCGCTCCAAAGTGAGGAAAGCCCTGCCCAGCCAGTTCGCCTACGTGATCGAGGAGCTGATCACGGAGAAAAAAGAAGTGGTGGACAAAGGGGATTACTACGACTCCATCGTGACCACGATCATCCACATCCGTAAGGCGGAAGATTTCATCATCGCCATGGCGGAGCTGATCCAGCGGCTGGTCATCGACCATCTCCATGTACTGGGGGACATCTACGACCGGGGGCCGGCGCCCCATTTCATCATGGATAAACTGATGAGCTACCACTCCCTGGACATCCAGTGGGGGAACCATGACATCGTGTGGATGGGGGCGGCCGCCGGGCAGCGCTCCTGCATCGCCAACATCGTGCGGATCAGCGCCCGGTATGGGAACCTGGATATCCTGGAGGACGGCTACGGGATCAACCTGCTGCCCCTGGCTACGTTCTCTATGGCCACGTACAAAGAGGATCCCTGCGCCTGCTTCAAGATCAAAGGGAACGGGAGTGAGAGCCAGGAAGAAGCCAAGCTGAACATGCAGATGCACAAAGCCATCTCCATCATCCAGTTCAAGCTGGAAGGGCAGCTCATCGCGCGCAGACCTTCCTTCCAGATGGAAGACCGCCGACTCCTCCATCGGATCGACTATGAAAAGGGGACGATCACCCTGCGCGGGAAGGAATATCCTCTGCTGGATACGGATTTCCCCACGATCGATCCGAAAAACCCCTATGCCCTGTCTCCGGAGGAAGAGGAAGTGATGGAGCGTCTCCAGTCCGCGTTCATCAAATGCGAGAAGATGCAGCAGCACATGATGCTCCTCCTGAAAAAAGGCAGCCTCTACAAAGTCTTCAACGGGAATCTCATGTACCATGGATGCGTCCCCTTAAATGAGAACGGCAGCCTGAAAGAAGTCAAGGTCTACGACCGGATCTATAAGGGGAAGGCTCTGTACGATGCCCTGGAGCTCTACGTGCGCAAGGCATTCTTTGCCCAGGATCCGGAGGAAAAGAAAAAGGGCGAGGATATCATGTGGTATATCTGGTGCGGCCCAAACTCCCCGCTGTTCGGCAAGGATCGGATGGCGACCTTTGAGAGGTATTTCCTGACGGAAAAGGAGACTCATAAAGAGTCGAAGAATCCTTATTACAGGCTCTTAGAGGACGAATCCGTGATGGACGGGATCCTGATGGAATTCGGCCTGCAGGGAAAAGACGTGCACATCATCAACGGCCATGTGCCGGTGCACCACGCTTCCGGGGAGAGCCCGATCAAATGCGGGGGAAAAGTGCTGGTCATCGACGGCGGATTTTCCAGGGCGTACCAGAAGGAGACGGGGATCGCGGGCTACACATTGATCTACAATTCCTACGGACTCATGCTGTCGGCCCATGAACCCTTCACCACGACGGAGGCGGCTGTCCGTGAAGAGGCGGACATCATATCGAACCGGGTGGCCGTAGAGCTGACCCAGAAGAGAAAGCTGGTGGGGGACACGGATACGGGAAATGTGCTGCGGGAGCGCATAGAGGAACTCAAACAGCTCCTGCAGGCGTACCGGGACGGTATTATCATCGAACAATTTTAATATGATATAGAAGAGGGAGAAAAATATGCTGATCGTTACGACGGACCATATCGGAGAAAAGAGACTGCAGGAACTGGGGATCGCCAAGGGCAGCACCGTACAGAGCGTCCATTTCGGAAAAGATTTCATGAACGGCCTGAAGACCCTCGTGGGCGGGGAGCTGACTTCCTATAATGAGATGATGGCCAGCGCCAGGTCGATCGCCACACAGCGCATGGAGGAGGATGCGGCCGGGATGGGTGCGGACGCGGTGGTCTGCGTGCGGTATGTCTCCGCCCAGGTCGCCCAGGGGGCGGCCGAGATCATGTGTTACGGCACGGCGGTAAGATATTTAGACTGACATCACCAGAGGGGGCTTGCGAGGGCTCTCTCTTTTAAAGCCTTTTTTGCAAAAGGAAATGACATTTTACGGGCTCTATGGTATGATATACACATAAATGAAAAAAGGTAAAAGGTTTCAAGTCTATATGAAAAAGAAGCAAAAAAGGAAAGAAAAAAGCGGGAAGGTCCCGGGGATATCGGTCATCGTCCCGATCATATTGGTCTTCTGCATCCTGGGCGGCGTGGTCTTTTCGATCGCGCACAGGATCTCGGACGAGATGGCCGAAGCGGCGGTCAGCAATCTGGGGGAGAGTCTGGATCTGATCAAGGGAACAGTGGAAGTGATCCTGCAAAAAGAGGCGGAGTTCCAGAAGCTGATGGCAGAGGAACTGGCGATCTCGGACGATCCAGAACAGTTTATCCGCTCCTATCAAAGAGATGGGACGATCATCATGCTTTCCATGATACGGGCGGGAGAGACGAAAGGATTTTCGAATACCGGGGAAGTTTTTTCGGAGGAGGGGATGGATTTCTCATCGGGGAGGACTGTGGACGGCCTGCCTCTCTCGGAGTCCTACCTGAATGCTCTAGGGACCTGGGCGTACACGATGAAATGCCCGGTCATCCGGGACGGAAAAGAGGTGGGCACACTCTATGTGGAGTACATCTATGATTCTTTTGAAAAAGCTCTTCCGGGGCGGTTCTATAACGGCAACGCCACACTCTATGTGATGGATGCGCAGAGCGAGCGTTTTGTGCTGAAACCGAGGGGGGCCGGGGAGCGTGAGGCAGGGCATATCAATCTGGAGGATTTTTACCGGGCCAACAATATCCTGGAGCCGGATGTGCAGGAGCAGGTCGCCAGAGGGGTCTCCGAGGGAGCGGATGTGATGTTCTATCACGATATCCGGGAAAAAGAATCCCTCATCTATATGTGGGCGGTCAACGACGGGGCGGTCTACCTGATCGGCTATGTGCCCATCCAGGCGATCCAGCAGGAAGGCCGGGCAGTCAACCAGAATATCCTGGTCGTGGTGGTGATCATGCTGGTGGCGTTCGTCAGCTGCTGCGGCCTGTACTTCATCGGAGAGAGACAGCGGGAGAAGCTCAGGCGAGAGCGGGAAGAAGAGCGGGAGGTCCTCAACCGGCAGCTGGCGGAGGCGCTGCAGACGGCGCAGATCGCCAGCAAGTCCAAGACCACCTTCCTCTCGAATATGTCCCATGATATCCGTACGCCTATGAATGCCATACTGGGGTTTACCACGCTCTTGGCAAAGGATGCGGATGACCCGACCAAGGTCCGGGAATACACGCGGAAGATCACTTCCTCCGGGCAGCATCTGCTCAGCCTGATCAATGATGTGCTGGATGTCTCCAAGATCGAGAGCGGGAAAGTCGTGCTCACGATAGAGGAATTTGATCTGAACGATATGGTCTCGTCCGTGGATGCGATCATCCGTCCGGCGGCAAAAGCCAAGGGCCAGAGTTTCAGCGTCTCGGTAACGGGGATCCGGCATGAGCGCCTGATCGGTGATGAGACCAGGATCGACCAGATCTTGATCAATCTCCTCTCGAATGCGGTCAAGTATACCCAGGAGGGCGGGGATATCTATTTCAGGATGATCGGACTGCCCCAGCGGCATAGCCAGTACGAACATATCCAGATCGAGGTGGAAGATAACGGCTACGGGATGTCGCCGGAATATCTGGAGGTCCTCTTCGACGCATTTACCAGGGCGGAGAACAGTACGACGAACAAGGTCCAGGGCACCGGCCTGGGCATGGCCATCACGAAGAATATCGTGGAGCTGATGGGCGGGACGATCGATGTCCTGAGCGAAGTGGACAAAGGGACGCTCTTTACAGTGGATCTGGAACTGCGTATACCGGACGGTGAGATGGACGATCAGTTCTGGGCGCAGAACGGCGTCTCCAGGATATTGGCGGTGGATACGGAAGAAGATATCTGTAAAAATATCCAGATGCTCATGGAAAATGTGAGCGTCTCGGTGGATATGGCACAGAGCAAAGGAGAAGCAGTCTCCAAGGTACAGGAGGGGCATTATGATGTGGTCCTGTTGGATCAGAAGATACCGGAGACGGAAGGCATTGAGACGGTCGGACAGATCCGGGAGAGCCTGCCGGGGGATGCGCTGCTCTTTTTCATGGCGGACGACGGCTGGGAATGGCCGAAGGACGAGGTTGCGCAGCCAGGAGCCGACGGATGTCTCATCAAACCGTTTTTTGTGTCGGCTCTGAAAGAAAAGATCATGGAGATCCAGAACGGACAGGGCGAGGAGCCCCCGGGGCTTGACGAGGCGGAGGAACATGTACTGGAAGGCCGTCATTTCCTGGTAGCCGAAGATAACGAGATCAACGCGGAGATCTTAGAGGAACTCCTGGAAGTAGAGGGAGCGACCTGTGAGATCACGGAGAACGGGCAGCTGGTGGTGGAACGCTTTGCCAGAGCCAGGGCCGGAGAGTTTGACGCGGTCTTGATGGATGTGCAGATGCCGGTGATGAACGGCTATGAGGCCACGAGGGCGATACGCGCCATGGAGCGGGAAGACGCGGGGACGATCCCGGTCATCGCCATGACGGCCAATGCTTTTGCGGAGGATGTCAGAGACGCCATGGACGCCGGGATGACCGCGCATATCGCCAAACCAGTGGACATGGGAACGTTAAAGAAGACGATCAATCTATATCTATAAAAAAGGAGGGATGATAAGATGAAGATAAAGTTCCGAAAGACGGCGTCACTCCTGTTAGTGGGGATCATGGTGTTCTCGTCATCGGCCTGCGGGAGCAGAGGGAACGCGGAAGACCTCAATCTGGCCAGAAATGAAGGCGATGACAAGAAAGTGGTCAATCTCTTCGGACCTATGGAAAGATCAGATCCGAATATCCGGAAGAATGTGGCCAGGACAGCGCATGAGAAGACTGTGAACATAGCGGAAGAAGAGCTGGACGTATATGTGGAGTACCGCACCTACACAGCTGAGGATCACCAGGATAAGACATACGACGATGTGACCCTGGACCGGGCGCGCAACAACATGGACGATCTGTATCTCTTAAATCCCGATACGATCCAGACACTCGGCCGGGAGGGCAGGCTCGCGGATCTGTCCGGTCTGGACTGTGTAAAAAACCTGCGGGATGTGGTGAAGATCGCGAACACGGTGGATGGAAAGCTGGTGGCGATCCCCCAGGAGGTGGTGGCTTACGGTCTGTTCGTCAATAAAGATATGTTTGACAGATATAAACTGAAACTCCCCAACACAGAAGAGGAGTTCCTGGAGTGCTGCAGGGTCTTTAAAGAAAAAGGGATCGAAACGCCGGTGGGCGCAAATCGCTGGTGGCTGGAATGCTTCGTCCTGGCGCAGGCATATGCGGATATGTACAATGGGGATACCACAGAGGAGGAGATCGCGGCGCTCAACAGCGGAGAGGCGAAGATGAGCGACTACATGCGCCCTGGCTTTGAGTTCTTGCAGGAGCTGATCGACAAGGGATACATCGATGCCGAGAAAGCCTATAGGTCAGAAGCGATCGAAGGCGAGCGGCAGGATTTCGTGGATCAGAAGACGCCGATCGTCATGGCGTACTGGGGAGCCGCTAACACAGGGACGGCGTATAAGGGGATGGATTTCAACATGCAGGTCATCGGGTTCCCCAGCAGACTGGGACAGATGCCGGTGCTCTCCATGTCGGGATACGGCGTCAGTGCGGAGGCGGAGAATTATGAGGACACCATGGATGTGATGAACATCATCCTCTCAGACGAGGCGCTCCAGATCTATACGGATACCAACCAGGTGATCTCACCCTCCAAGAACGTGGAGGTGCAGTGCAGCGACTCATTGAAGCCGCTCAACGACAGGATCAACGAGGGAGTCTATGTGCTCGGATCCAATGCGAGTATGAATGTGGAACAGTGGGGCAATATCTGCCTCATCGTGCGGGAACTGTTAAATGGGGCTTCCGTGGATGAATGCATGGCGCAGTTCGACAGACTGCAGGAAGAGTTTAAAGATAGATGATCATCCAGGAAAAATAGATAGCTTAGCACTATAGTGAATTTTTATGAGTCATTTAAAATGAACTTT
>CAJTYN010000149.1 GCA_910584115.1 uncultured Lachnospiraceae bacterium | reverse complement strand
ATGTGCGGGGACGCCTGCCCGAGGAGGATCAGATGACGATCGGGATCGTGGGCGCCCGCAACTGCAGCGGCTACGGCCGGCACGTGGCCCGGGAATACGCCCGGACATTCAGCAGCTATGGAGTTCAGGTCATCAGCGGGATGGCAGCGGGCATCGATGGAGGATCCCACCGGGGAGCCTTAGAGGAGCGGACGCCCACCTTTGCCGTACTCGGCTGCGGCACGGACGTGTGCTACCCCCGGGACAATAAGGACCTGTTTGAAAAGATCCCGCAAAGAGGAGGACTCATCAGCGAATATCCGCCCGGGGCGCCGCCTGCGGGATGGCATTTCCCGGCCAGGAACAGGATCATCAGCGGCTTGTCTGACGCGCTGCTCGTGGTGGAAGCCAGGAAGAAGAGCGGCTCCCTGATCACGGTGGACTGCGCCCTGGAACAGGGCAAGACGGTCTTCGCCGTCCCGGGGCGGGTGACAGACACTTTGAGCGAGGGCTGCAACAGCCTGATCAGCCAGGGCGCCGCGATCGCGCTGTCGCCGGAAATGGTTCTAAATGAGCTGGGGATGGATACATATAGTAAAAAGGGGAACGGCAAAAAAAAGAACTTGGGACTTGCAAGGGATCTGGATCTGGTGTATAGTTGTATAGGTTTTAAACCGACCGATCACGGGACACTGATCCGGCAGAGCGGTCTTTTGCCGGGACAGGTGCTGTCCATCCTGACAGAGCTGCAGGTGATGGGCCTGGTGGAAGAGGTCGGAAAGAATTGTTATATAAGGGTATAGCACATCTGAAGATGTGATCAAACATACAGGAGAGAGGGCATGGCAAAGTATCTAGTGATCGTGGAATCACCGGCGAAGGTGAAGACTATCAAGAAATTTCTGGGGAAAAATTATGAAGTTGCCGCTTCCCAGGGACACGTAAGAGATTTGCCAAAGAGTCAGCTTGGCATTGATGTAGAGCACGATTTTGAGCCGAAATACATCACCATACGGGGAAAAGGGGAGTTGCTGGCGAAACTGCGCAAGTCGGCGAAGAAGGCGGATAAGATCTTTCTCGCCACCGACCCCGACCGTGAGGGAGAGGCGATATCATGGCATCTGAAGACAGCTCTCCATACAGATGAGGAGAAGATGCACAGGATCACGTTCAACGAGATCACGAAGAATGCCGTGAAGACATCCCTGAAGGATGCGCGGGACATCGACATGAACCTGGTGGATGCACAGCAGGCGAGGCGTACTCTGGACAGGCTGGTGGGCTATCAGATCAGTCCGGTCCTGTGGGCGAAGGTGAAACGGGGTCTGAGCGCGGGGCGCGTACAGTCGGTGGCCCTGCGTCTGATCGGGGACCGGGAGGACGAGATCAACGCGTTCATCCCGGAAGAATACTGGTCCCTGGAAGCGGTATTTAAGATCCCCGGTGAGAAGAAGCCTCTGACCGCGAAGTTTTACGGCTTAAAAAACGAGAAGATCGCCGTCCATAACAAAAAAGAGATGGACGAGATCCTAAAAAAGCTGGAGGGCGTTTCTTACCGGGTGGATGAGATCAAGAAGGGCGAGCGTGTCAAGAAAGCGCCCCTGCCCTTTACAACCAGCACCCTTCAGCAGGAGGCGGCCAAGACGCTGAACTTTTCCACGCAGAAGACGATGCGCTTAGCGCAGCAGCTGTATGAAGGCGTGGATATCAAAGGCGCCGGCACGGTGGCGCTGATCAGTTATCTGCGTACGGATTCCACCCGGATATCGGAGGAAGCCAAAGCCAGTGCCAAGGCGTACATCGCCCAGACCTATGGGGAGGACTATACGGCCGAGGGAAAGAAGGGGCCGGAAAAAGGAAAGAAGATCCAGGATGCCCATGAGGCGATCCGTCCCACGGACATCGCCCGTACTCCCGCCAGCATCAAGGAATCCCTGGCGCGGGATCAGTATCGGCTGTACCAGCTGATCTGGAAACGTTTTACGGCCAGCCAGATGCGGGACGCCAGATACGAGACGACCTCTGTGAAGATCGCGGGCGGGGACTATTATTTCACTGTGTCCGCGTCGAAGATCATATTTGAGGGCTTCCTCTCCGTCTATTCTCAGGATGAGGACAAGAAGAGCGGGATCCTCCTGGCAAAAGGTCTGGATGAGGATACGGACCTCACTGTGCAGGAACTGGTCCCGGAGCAGCATTTCACCCAGCCGCCGGCCCATTATACGGAGGCTTCCCTGGTGCGGGCGCTGGAAGAACTGGGGATCGGGCGGCCGAGCACCTACGCGCCGACGATCACCACATTGATCAGCAGGCATTACGTGGCGAAAGAGAAGAAGAACCTTTACATCACGGAGCTGGGAGAAGTGGTCAACAAGATCATGCTGCAGGCCTTCCCGCTGATCATGGATGTGCATTTTACGGCGACCATGGAAGAGCAGCTTGATAAGGTGGAAGAAGGCGAGGTCGAGTGGAAAGAGATCGTGCGCGATTTTTACCCGGGCCTGAAGCTGGCCGTTGACGCGGCCCAGGAAGAGCTGGAACAGGTAAAGATCGAGGACGAGGTCACAGACGTGATCTGTGAACTGTGCGGGCGCAACATGGTGGTCAAATACGGCCCTCACGGCCGGTTCCTGGCCTGTCCGGGTTTTCCGGAATGCCGCAATACCAAGCCCTATTACGAGAAGATCGGGGTCCCATGCCCGCTGTGCGGCAAAGAGGTGGTCCTCAAGAAGACGAAGAAGGGCCGGAAATATTACGGCTGCGAGGACAACCCGGACTGCACGTTCATGTCCTGGCAGAAGCCGTCAAAGGAGAAATGCCCCCAGTGCGGAGGGTATCTGCTGGAGAAGGGCAGCAAGCTGGTCTGTGCGGACGAGACTTGCGGGTTCGTCAAAGTGAAGGAAAAAGAAGAGAGCGGGACAGAATAAGGTCAAAAAAAGGGGCAGCAGATGCCTCTTTTTGATGCCCGGATCTATTATCTGAAAACAGATCAAATAAACCTCTGATAAATGAAAATATCTGTTGATTTCATTTTAGTTGTGTGTTACCATAAGGCTGTAGCTTCATGTCAAGCCCAGACAGAAGAAAATATATTTTTATGGTGTTTGCCGTATATTATCCAGGACAGTGTGGAAAAGAGACACAGCGTTTTGTAAATTTAAGGTCTTTGAAGCTGTGTAACCGAATATTTCTTTGAAAAAAGAGGAGGCCGGCTATATGAGTGTTCAATTATTAGACAAAACAAGGAAAATCAACAAACTACTGCATAATAATAACGCTAAAAAGGTTGTTTTCAATGATATTTGTCAGGTATTGATGGAAACCTTAAGTTCCAATATACTGGTGATCAGCAGAAAAGGAAAAGTATTGGGGGTCGGTATCAGCCCGGAGGTCCGGGAGATCACGGAATTGATCGAAGGACAGGTGGGCAGTCATGTCGATCCGCTGCTTAATGAAAGGTTTTTGGGCGTATTGTCCACCAAAGAGAATGTGAATCTGCAGACTCTGGGATTTGAGGGGGACGAGATGCGCAGATACCAGGGTATCATCAACCCTATTGACATCGCGGGAGAACGTCTGGGCACCGTGTTCATGTACAGGGACACTGATCCCTATGAGATCGAGGACATCATCGTGAGTGAATATGGCACCACAGTGGTGGGGTTGGAGATGATGCGTTCTGTACATGAGGAGAATGCCGAGGAGGACAGGAAGAAACAGGTGGTAAAATCCGCCTTCAACACATTATCTTTTACGGAGCTGGAAGCTATCATCCATATCTTTCAGGAGCTTGACGGCAATGAGGGGATCCTCGTGGCCAGCAAGATCGCGGACCGGGTGGGCATCACCCGTTCAGTGATCGTAAACGCCCTGCGCAAATTTGAGAGCGCCGGGGTGATCGAGTCCCGTTCCTCCGGGATGAAAGGGACGTACATCAAGGTCCTGAATGAAGTCATCTTCGATGAGTTAAAGGAAATAAAGGAAACCCGCATGAAGAAAGGGTAAAAAAGGTGGGGTCCGCGAAAAACGGACCTCATTCTTTTTATCGTATAGGAAACTCCGTGTCTTATACGATAAAACCCTCCGGGGGATGCGCGCTCTGCAGACTCTTTTTTAAAAAAATGAGAAAATATGAGTATTTAGGAGAAAAATGGATATGATAAAAGATAAGAGGGTTTCAATCGCTTTTTTTGCGCTTGCACAAACCTGGCAATTCGAATAATATATACTCAACGATCAGCACTCAAAAAAAAAGAGTGCTAGCAACAGAAAGAATAGAAAAACAAGGAGGCAATGGCTATGAAATTAGTACCGTTAGGTGACAGAGTTGTATTAAAACAGTTAGAAGCAGAAGAAACGACGAAATCCGGGATCGTGCTGCCGGGGCAGGCACAGGAAAAGCCGCAGCAGGCTGAGGTGATCGCCGTAGGCCCAGGCGGATGTGTGGATGGCAAAGAAGTGAAGATGGAAGTAAAAGTAGGCGATCAGGTGATCTACTCCAAATACGCCGGGACAGACGTGAAGATGCATGAGGATGAATACATCATCGTAAGACAGAGCGATATCCTCGCGATCGTAGAATAAACTAGACTGGAACATTTTTATAGAAGATGGAGGTAAGGTAAAATGGCAAAAGAGATCAAATTTGGCGCAGACGCCAGGGCGGCACTGGAGAGCGGTGTTGATCAGTTAGCAAATACAGTCCGTGTGACATTAGGCCCGAAAGGCAGGAACGTAGTCTTAGATAAATCATATGGTTCTCCGCTGATCACCAACGACGGTGTGACGATCGCAAAAGAGATCGAGCTGGAAGACGGATTTGAGAACATGGGCGCACAGCTCATCAAAGAAGTCGCGTCAAAGACCAACGATGTGGCAGGCGACGGTACGACGACAGCCACCGTACTGGCCCAGGCGATGGTAAACGAAGGTATGAAGAACCTGGCGGCAGGCGCCAATCCGATCGTGCTGCGCAAAGGCATGAAGAAAGCGACAGATGTAGCTGTCGAAGCGATCATGGCCATGAGCAAAGAGATCAAGGGCAAAGATCAGATCGCAAACGTAGCCGCGATCTCCGCCAGCAGCGAAGAAGTGGGCAGCTTAGTGGCAGACGCTATGGAGAAAGTCTCCAACGACGGCGTGATCACAGTAGAAGAGTCAAAGACCATGCACACAGAGCTGGATCTGGTAGAAGGCATGCAGTTTGACAGAGGCTATATCTCCGCCTACATGTCCACAGACATGGAGAAGATGGAAGCCACACTGGATGATCCATACATCCTGATCACAGACAAGAAGATCAGCAACATCCAGGATATCCTCCCGCTGCTCGAGAAAGTCGTTCAGGCAGGCGCAAAACTGCTGATCATCGCAGAGGACGTGGAAGGCGAAGCGCTGACAACATTGATCGTAAATAAACTGCGCGGCACATTCCAGGTGGTCGCTGTAAAAGCACCGGGCTACGGCGACAGGAGAAAAGCGATGCTGGAAGACATCGCCATCCTCACAGGCGGACAGGTGATCTCCGACGAACTCGGTCTGGATCTCAAAGAAGTGGATATGAGCCAGCTCGGCCGTGCAAAATCCATCAAAGTGAAGAAAGAAGAGACAGTGATCGTAGACGGCGCAGGCGACAAAGCCGCGATCGACGGCAGGATCGCACAGCTCAGGGATCAGATCGGTGAGACATCCTCTGATTTCGACAGGGAAAAACTGCAGGAGAGACTCGCAAAACTGGCAGGCGGCGTAGCCGTTATCCGTGTGGGCGCGGCCACAGAGACAGAGATGAAAGAAGCAAAACTGCGTCTGGAAGATGCTCTCGCAGCGACCAGGGCAGCCGTAGAGGAAGGCATCATCGCCGGGGGCGGTTCCGCATATATCCATGCGTCCAAAGAAGTCGCAAAGATGGCTGAGAAGCTGGAAGGCGACGAGAAGACCGGCGCGAACATCCTGCTCAAAGCACTGGAATCCCCGCTGTACCACATCGCCTGCAACGCAGGTCTGGAAGGATCTGTGATCGTGAACAAGGTCAAAGAGATGGAAGCAGGCAAGGGCTTTGACGCTTACAGAGAAGAGTATGTGGACATGGTAGAAGCAGGCATCTTAGACCCGGCAAAAGTGACCAGGAGCGCTCTGCAGAACGCCACCAGCGTGGCATCTACTCTGCTGACCACAGAATCCGTTGTATCCATCATAAAAGAAGATGTTCCCCCAATGCCAGCAGGCGGCGGAATGGGCATGATGTAATAGAAGATAAAGACAGGGGCTGGCATCATACAGATGTCGGCCCCTTCCTGCCGTTTCCGGGGACGATCCGCAGAACCTGTCACGACAAGAGTGTTTGTAGATTGACACACATGTTGATTTTTGTTACACTATCAAAAACGCAAAGGATGAGGGAGGTACATCATGGGAAAAGTAATAGGCGAAGGGATCACTTTTGACGATGTGTTGTTGGTGCCGGCATATTCGCAAGTGACTCCGAACCAGATCAACCTGGAGACATGGCTTACGAGTAAAGTAAAACTGAACATCCCGATGATGAGCGCGGGGATGGATACCGTGACGGAACACCGGATGGCCATCGCGATGGCCCGGCAGGGCGGCATCGGGATCATCCACAAGAACATGTCCGTCGAAGCCCAGGCCGCGGAAGTGGATATGGTCAAACGTTCGGAGAACGGCGTTATCACAGACCCATTTTTCCTGTCCCCGGAGCATACGCTGGAAGATGCCAATGAACTGATGGCGAAGTTTCGGATCTCCGGCGTGCCGATCACAGAGGGCAGCAAGCTGGTGGGGATCATCACCAACCGTGACTTGAAATTTGAAGAGGATTTTACGAAGAAGATCAAAGAATCCATGACCTCGGAGGGGCTGATCACGGCGAAGGAAGGGATCTCCCTGGAAGAGGCAAAGAAGATCCTGGCCCAGTCCAGAAAAGAAAAACTCCCGCTGGTGGACGAGGACTTCAATCTGAAAGGACTGATCACGATCAAAGATATCGAGAAACAGATCCGCTATCCTCTTTCGGCCAAAGACTCCCAGGGGCGCCTGCTCTGCGGCGCGGCGGTGGGCATCACATCCAACCTGCTGGAGCGGGTGGAGGCTCTTGTAAACGTAAAAGTAGACGTGCTCGTCTTAGATTCCGCTCACGGCCATTCTGAAAACGTCCTGCGGGCCGTGCGGGAGATCAAGGCGGCGTATCCGAAGGCCCAGGTGATCGCGGGCAATGTGGCCACGGAGGACGCCACCCGGGCGCTGATCGAAGCTGGAGCGGACGCGGTCAAAGTGGGGATCGGACCGGGATCCATCTGCACCACCCGTGTGATCGCGGGGATCGGCGTGCCGCAGATCACGGCGATCATGGACTGTGCCCGGGCGGCGGAAGGGACCGGTGTCCCGATCATCGCCGACGGCGGGATCAAATACTCCGGCGATATGACGAAGGCCATCGCCGCAGGCGCGAATGTATGCATGATGGGGAGCCTCTTTGCCGGGTGTGACGAGAGTCCGGGAACATTTGAACTGTACCAGGGCAGAAAATATAAAGTGTACCGCGGCATGGGTTCCATCGCCGCCATGGAAAACGGCAGCAAAGACCG
>CAJTYN010000148.1 GCA_910584115.1 uncultured Lachnospiraceae bacterium | reverse complement strand
AAGTCTGGCGGGCGCATTGGGCATCCCTGAATACATGCCGCCTACTCGGCGGCGGACTTTCAAAGTAATACTTGCGTTCGCACCTGAAATAGAATATAATCAGAAACGATACAAAAGTCCGGGATACACAAAGAGAAAGGCACGGATATGCACACACCATTATATGAGATACGATGCACAGCGGGAAGGGGCAACCGTCTCTATGTAAAGAGGGACGATCTGCTCCCTTTTTCACTGGGCGGAAATAAAGTGCGCATCGGCTGGGAGTTTTACAGGGACATGCGCCGGACGGGGAGCGACTGCATGGTGATCTACGGGGACAGCCGTTCAAATCTGTGCAGGGTGCTGGGAAATATCTGCTGCCAGGAGCAGATCCCCTGCTACATGCTCTGTACGAACGTGGATGGATCGGCGCGCCCGTCCAGCAACAGCCGACTGATGACATGGCTGCGGACAGAGGTCATCCCCTGCCGAAAGGATGCCGTCGCCCAGGGCGTGGAAGCGCTCCTTGCGCGGCTGGAGAGCGAAGGGAAAAAGCCTTATTACATCTATGGAGATAAATCCGGGGAGGGCCGGGAGGGCGTTCCCGTACAGGCTTACGCGGACGCGTACCAGGAGATCGTGGAACAGGAAGAGCATCTGGGCGTCTCTTTTGACTATATCTTCACGGCTTCCGGTACCGGTGCCACCCAGAGCGGTCTGATCGCGGGGGATCTTCTGGCGAGGAAGGACAAGAAGATCATCGGGATCTCCGTTTCCAGAGAGCGGGAGCGGGGGAGCCGGATCATCGGACGCGCTCTAAAGCAGTATCTGAAAGGGTGTAAGATCCCGGAGCCGGAGGATCTGGCGCGGCGGATCCATCTGGAGGACGGCTATCTGCTGGGCGGCTACGGGCGATACGACGGGCGGGTGACAGACTGCATCCGCCGCCAATTTGTCATAAATTCCCTCCCATTGGATCCCACATATACGGGAAAAGCCTTCTGGGGGATGGAGCAGTATCTTGAGGAACACAAGATCGAAGGCGCGGATATCCTCTTTTTGCATACCGGAGGCGCGCCGCTCTTTTACGACTTTCTCACGGATGAGGCAAAAGGGGGTGCGAGATAATGTTCGTATCGATAGTCATCCCCTGCTACAATTCCCAGGCGACGATCGAAAAAGTCGTCGGCCTGGTGGCAGAGGAATTTGAAAAGAATCCGGGCTATACCTGTGAGTTCATCCTGGTCAACGACCACTCCAGGGACGGGACCTTCGGCGTGATCCGCCGCCTGGCCCGGGACCGGGAAAATGTGAGAGGGATCGATCTTCTGCGCAATTTCGGACAGCACAACGCCCTGATGGCGGCCCTGGCCTATGCGAAAGGGGATTATATCCTGGGGATGGACGACGATATGCAGACCCATCCCTCCCAGATCTTCAAGCTGATCAACAAGATCGAAGAAGGATACGATCTGGTCTACGGCGTCTACCCCCACAAAAAAAACTCCCCGCTGAAGAATCTCTCCAGCAAGCTCAACGAGGTGTCCTCCCGGATCCTCCTGGGTCGGCCAAAGGAGATCTGCTCCAGCAATTTCTGGATCATCACCCAGGCGGTGCGCAGCGAAGTGGTCAAATACACCAGTTACAATCCCTACATCGATGGGATCTTCTACCGAACTACCCATAACATCGGGAATGTGACCGTGGAACATTTCAAACGCGAGGTGGGGACGTCCAACTACACCCTGCGCAAACTGGTGCGCCTGTGGCTGGCCTACTGGAACTACTCAGTCATCCCCCTGCGGATCTCCTCGGTGCTGGGGATGCTCTCGGCGTTCGGAGGATTCATCGCCGCCATCGTGATCGTGGTGAAAAAACTGCTGTCGCCGGATATCCCGGTGGGCTGGTCGTCGACCATCTGCGTCATGGTGGTCTTTTTCGGGCTGGTCCTGATGGTGCTGGGGATCATCGGGGAGTACCTGGGCAAAGTGCTCCTGACCCTAAACCACACGCCCCAGTACATCATACGGGAGACTGTCAACATAGGAGAGGATCGGGAGGCATGATGAAGAGACTGATGATCTTAGGCGCGGGCATCTACCAGGTCCCGCTGATCCGGCAGGCGAAAGAGATGGGACTTTTTACGATCGTGGTCAGCCGCCCGGGGGACTACCCGGGCTTTGCCCTGGCCGACCAGGTCTGTCTGGCCGATACCCGCGATGGGGAAAAAGTGCTGGAAGCGGCCCGCCGGGAGAGGATCAGCGGGATCTGCACCTCCGGCACGGATGTGGCCGTGCGCGCTATCGGATATGTATGTCAAAAGATGGGGCTGCATGGCCCTTCGTATGCGGCGGCCCGGTGCGTCACGGACAAGCTGCTGATGAAACAGGCCTTTGCGAAAAAGGGGGTATCTTCGCCCCGATATGAGAAGGTCACGTCTCTAAGAGAGGCAGAGCGGGCGGCCGATCGTCTGGGCTATCCGCTGGTGGTCAAAGCGGTGGACAGCTCCGGCAGCAGGGGCGTAGTGATCGTCCGGGAAAAAGACCGTCTGGGCGCGGCCTTTTCGGAAGCCATGGCCGTGTCGCAGAAAGGCTATGTGCTGGCGGAGGAGTACATCCGGGCGGAGGAGATCGGGGTGGACGGCTTTGTGAAGGGTGGACGTCTCGCCTTTTTGGCCCCTCATGAGAAATATCTGTTCGTCGGGCCGCAGGCCACCGTACCGGCAGGCCACCGTTTTCCGTACATCCCTGCGGATGGATCCGCGAAGATCTCCCGGGAGATCCAAAGGCAGATGCAGCTTGCCGTGGAGGCCACGGGACTGGATGAGTGTCCGGTCAACGCAGACGTGCTGGTGGATGGGGAAAGAGTCTATATCTTGGAGATCGGAGGGCGCACGGGAGCCACCTGTATCCCAGAGCTGATCTCCATACATTACGGGTTTTCTTTTTACGAAAAGATGATCCAAAACGCCCTGGGCGAGGAGGTGTCCTTCCAGGGATCCGGCGAGAGGGTCCCCTGCATGGGACGCCTGCTGATGAGTCCGGTGGACGGGGTGCTCACGAAGATCCAGGAGGAGAAGCTCTGTGCCCTGCGGCGGCAGGGAGCAGAGATCGTCATCGACTTTCCCCCGGGCCATCGGGTGGAGGCCATGAAAAACGGCACGGACCGGATCGGTCATGTGATCGCCCGGGCGGATACAGAAGAAGATTTTCAGAAGATCTACGACAGGGTAAGATCCTGCATATGGATCGGGGAGAAGGATCTGCGGCGACTAGATCCGGAAAGGGGAGAAGAGTGAATACGACAGATCTGACAAAGAGGCGGGGGAAGGCCAGGCCCCTGGATTTCATAAAACTGCATCTGAATATACTGCTGTTTTCTTTTACGACAGTGTTTTCGAAAGCGGCTTCTGTACAGCTGAATGAACACGGGCTTTCTTCCATGTGGCTGTATGTGTTCGCCTTCCTCATGCTGCTCAACTGCGGCATCTACGCGCTGGCCTGGCAGCAGGTGATCAAAAAATTTGAACTGAGCGTGGCCTATGCCAACAAATCCGTCTATCTGATCTGGGGGCAGCTCTGGGCGGTGGTGATATTTGGGGAACATCTGACGGTCATGAATATGATCGGACTCTTGTTCGTGTTTGTGGGAGTGGTGGTGGTGTCTTATGAATAAAGTCTATCTTCTGATCATGCTGGCCGGGACTTTTTTTGCGGCGGCTTCGCAGATCCTGTTAAAACAGAGCGCAGACAGGACGTATGACCGGCCTTTTGGCGATTATCTCAATTGGCGGGTGATCACGGCTTATGGGATCTATTTCGGGATCCTCTTTCTAAATACATGGTGTTTTACGAAGATCGATATGAAATACGGATCCGTGATGGATTCGGTGGCCTATGTGTTTGTGATGATCCTCTCCTGTCTGATCCTGGGAGAGAAGATCACCCGCAGGAAGCTCATCGGGAATGCGCTCATCATCTGCGGGGTGCTCATCTACACATTAGGTTAGATCATATTCAGGTGAAAAAACTGTATACGGCTTCTACGACCTTTTCCCTGTTCTCCTGTCCGATCCCGTAGTACAGAGGCAGGCGTACCAGTCGTTCGCTCTCCCGTGTCGTGTATCTGTCCTCTCCAAAAAAACGCCCGAATCTCTGTCCGGCGGCGGAGCTGTGCAGCGGGACATAGTGGAAGACAGCCATGACGCCCTGATCCTTTAGATAAGAGAGGAAACGGGTGCGCGTCGCCAGGTCGGCCACCTTGATATAGTACATATGGGCGTTGTGATCGGCGTAAGCGGGGATCACAGGGCGGGTGATGCAGCCAGAGCGTTCCAGAGCCTCGAAAGCCTGATGGTAATGGTCCCAGGTGGCTTTTCGGTCCTGCTGGATCTTCGCACATTCCATGAACTGGCCCCACAGATAGGCGGCGTTCAGTTCGCTGGGCAGGTAGGAAGAACCGTAGTCCACCCAGGTGTATTTATCGATCTGGCCCCGGAAGAACTTGCTCCGGTCAGTCCCTTTTTCGCGCACGATCTCCGCTCGTTCCAGGGCTTCCTCCTGCTGAAAGAGCAGGGCGCTGCCTTCGCCCATCGTCAGGTTCTTCGTCTCATGGAAGCTCAAGCATCCGTAATCTCCGATCGTACCCAGTGCCCGGCCTTTGTAATGAGCCGTGAGTCCCTGGGCGGCGTCCTCCACCACCTGGAGGCCGTGCCTGCGGGCGAGACTTAAGATCGCGTCCATATCGCAGGCCACACCGGCGTAATGGACGGGCACGATCACCCTGGTACGCGGAGTTATGGCGTCCTCGAGCAGCCGTTCGTCCAGGTTCATCGTGTCCGGGCGGATATCTGTAAATACGATGCGCGCCCCTCGCTGCACGAACGCGTTGGCCGTGGAGACGAACGTATAAGAGGGCATGATCACCTCGTCTCCCTCGCCGATCCCGGTGAGCACGGCCGCCATCTCCAAGGCATGGGTGCAGGAGGTGGTCAGGAACGCGTGGCGGACCGAGAGCGCTTCTTCCATCCAGCGGCTGCACCGTTTTGTAAAAGGACCGTCGCCGCAGAGTTTGCGGTTCTTGAGTGCTTCCTGTATGTATCTGTCTTCAGTCCCCGTATACGGGGGTATATTAAAATCGATCATGCTGTTCATTATAACACAGTTGGTGGAAATGGTCAAAATTAGATATTGATTTTCGTGCCCATTCTTAGTATAATATCTATCGTAACATAAAATTAATATTTTAGGTGATATATTAAATAATTATGTAGGGGAGATGAACAAAAACAGAACAAGGGGAGGGTTAAGAATGAAAAGATCTTACAAAAAGATAACGGTCGTCTGTCTGGCCGCGTTCCTGTCTCTTGCAGGGATCTTATCTTTGGCACAGCCGGTCCAGGCCGCCGTGAAGGCATGGGAGAAAAAGGGGGATAAATATTACAACAGCGCGGGAAAAGTGGTGCCGGGTGTCGTGGCAAAAGGGATGGATGTGTCCGAATGGCAGAGCCTGATCAACTGGGACAGGGTGGCGGCAAACGGCCAGATCGAGTTTGCCTTTATCCGCGTGGCCCACGGCAGCGGAATGGACAAATGGTATGAACGGAACCTGCAGGGGGCGAACCGTGTGGGGATCCCGGTGGGGGTGTATTTTTACAGCGAGGCGAAGACGGTGACCCAGGCGAAGAAGGACGCGAAGACGACCCTCAACGCCATCAAAGGTTATAAGATCACATATCCGGTGGTGATCGACATAGAGGATGAGAGTCAGCTGAGCCTGACCACCGCCAGGCGCACGAAGATCGTGCAGGCTTTCGCCGATGAAATCCGGGCGGCCGGTTACCAGCCTATGGTCTACTGCAATACATACTGGGTCAAGCAATATCTCAACATGGCGGGCCTGCAGGGCGTGGACGCCTGGATCGCGGAGTGGACCGCCTATCAGACGCCGGGCATCTCCAGGGATATCTGGCAGGTGACGGACCGGGGACGCGTCGAGGGGATCGGAGGCGCGGTCGACTTGGATTTCGCGTTTAAGCGTTATGGCAGCAAGCCTGCGGTAAAAGCGGGCTGGGTAAAGTCCACCAAAGGCTACCGCTACAGGCTCAGTACAGGCAAATATGTGACAGATAAGTTCAAGACGATCAACGGAAAAAAATATTATTTCGACAGCGCCGGATACCGTGCAGTCGGTTTCAAGACGATCGGCGGGAAGAGTTACTATTTTAATGCGAACGGCGTGATGAAGACCGGCTGGAAGAACATCAACGGCGCCCGCTATTATTTTGATGCAAAGGGCGTCATGGCCAAGGATCGGTGGCAGGCCAAAGGGAAGATCTGGTATTATCTGGGGAAAAACGGGAAAGCGAAGACAGGCTGGCTGACTGTGAAAGGAAAGCGGTATTATCTGAACAGCTCCGGCGTCATGCAGACGGAATGGAAGAAGCTGAACAATGTCTGGTATTATTTCAAAGCTTCCGGCGCGATGGCCCAGAAGGAATGGGTCCACTGGAAAAATGACTGGTATTTCCTGAAAGCCAACGGGCAGATGAAGACCGGCTGGCTCAATTGGAAGGGGATCCGATATTATCTGAAGACAAACGGCGCGATGAAGACTGGATGGCTTCAGTATCTCAATAAATGGTACTATTTTGACAGCTCCGGTGCGATGCTGCGCAATACGACCCGGACGATCGACGGGAGGACCTACCGTTTCAACGCGAAAGGCCAGTATGTGAGATAAGAGAATGAAAAAGGATGCAGGGCCAAAAAAGCTCTTGCATCCTTTTTTCGTTAAAAGGGTGTTCCCTCCAGGTCGTAAGGGGTGATCTGATATACGTAATAAGTTTACCAGTTATATCACAGATATAACTAAAAGATATTGGGTTTGCGGCGTTCTGTTTTTGTTTTACACCATTTTTACACCATCACTACACCACGAGTGGTATACAGTTGTATTTCAGTATCTTGTATGATCAAAGAGATGCTGCATGAACACACAGACAAGAAAGAGCTTTGATATAGGATCGGAATGCGTTTTCAGACACACTCTAAGCTATACATTTTCTGAAGATCCATATATAATAAAGATATGAATCAGGACAGATGAACGGGCGCGTATAGGTTTTCTGTCCGCAGTATTGAAGATCCGGCCCGAGGATATCAGGGAGACGCGCCTCCTCAATACAGATCTGCGCAAAGAGCATGAGGATGATAAACTGGGCATCCTGGATGTCCGGCTCTTGATGAATGATGACACAGAGGCGGACATAGAGATCCAGTTGACAGAACTGAGAGTATGGACCGAACGGGCACTGTTCTATCTGTCAAAGATGTATGTGGACCAGATCCTATCCGGCCAGGATTACGATGTGTTCAAAAAATGTGTGAGCATCAGTATCCTGGATTTTGATCTCTTCTGTGAAGAGACAGGATTCTATTCCTGTTTTCATATAATGGAGGATACACGTCATTTCATCTATACGGATAAGATGGAGTTCCATGTCATCGAGCTGCCAAAACTCCCAGAAGAGCTTAAAGAAGACTGCAGTGACGTTGAATTATGGGCGAGGTTCATCAATGCCGAACGGAAGGAGGAGTTTGATATGTTGGCACAGAAGGATCCATATATTGAGAGCGCGTATGAACATCTGCAGGTCATCAGCCAGGATAG
>CAJTYN010000147.1 GCA_910584115.1 uncultured Lachnospiraceae bacterium | reverse complement strand
GTCCCACGGTGGTGGCGGCGCAGGCGGCCAACGAGCTTTTGAACATCGTGGGCGTCAAAGCGTCGTTCGTGCTGACCGATTACCATCACATCACTTATATCAGCGCCCGCGCGATCGACGAGGTCAATGTGCAGGTGATCATGGAGAAGCTGGGCGGCGGAGGTCATATCAACATCGCGGGTGCCCAGATCCCCGACAAGAAGCCGGAAGAAATCCTGGAAGTCGTCAAGACGATGCTCAGAGACATGCTACAAAAAGGAGAACTATAGATGAAAGTGATATTACTGGAAGATGTAAAGAGCCTTGGGAAAAAAGGGGACGTGGTAAAAGTGAGCGACGGATACGCTCGGAACATGCTGCTCCCTAAGAGATTGGGCGTGGAAGCCACAACGAAGAACCTGAACGACCTAAAATTAAAAAAAGCCCATGAACAGAAACTGGCCCAGAACAACCTGGAAGCCGCCAGGGATTTTGCAAAAAACCTGGAAGGCAAGGAGGTCGTGCTGACGCTGAAGGTCGGGGAAGGCGGAAAGACCTTCGGTTCCATCTCCGCAAAAGAGATCTCCGACGCGGCCAAAGACCAGCTCGGCATCACACTGGATAAGAAGAAACTCCAGATGGAGAGCCCCATCAAGACCCTCGGAGTCACAGAAGTGCCGCTGCGCCTGCACCCGGAAGTGACCGGGACGGTCAAGGTCGTCGTGAAAGAAGGTTAAAGTGGAAGAGGCACTGATCAGGCGGACCCTGCCCCACAGTCCGGAGGCAGAGCGGGCCGTCATCGGATCCATGATCATGGACAGGGACGCGGTCCTGGCGGCATCGGAGATCCTGCACAGCGGGGACTTCTACCAGCACCAGTACGGGATCATCTTTGACGCCATCGTGGAACTATTCAACGAGGGCAAGCCGGTGGATCTGGTCACGCTGCAGGAGAGGCTTCGGGAAAAAGGCGTGCCGGAGGAGATCAGCGACATGGAGTATGTCCGCGAACTCCTGGACGCGGTGACCACATCGGCCAATGTCAAGTACCACGCAGGGATCGTCAGTGATAAAGCGCTCCTGCGCAGGCTGATCAAGGCCAGCGAGGAAGTGGCGGATGCCTGCTATCTGCAGCAGGAGGGGATGGACGCGATCTTAGAGAATGCGGAAAAGAAGATGTTCGAGCTGTTCCAGAGGCAGGACAACACGGACTTCGTACCCATACGGCAGATCGTATTGAATGTGGTCGACAACATAGAGAAAGCCTCCAGGATGGAGGGAAATGTGACAGGGATCCCCACGGGTTTCGTGGATCTGGATCATAAGACGTCGGGTTTCCAGCCCTCTGATCTGATATTGATAGCCGCCAGGCCCTCCATGGGCAAGACGGCTTTTGCACTTAATATCGCCCGGAACATGGCTTTTAAGAGTGGGGTCACCACAGCCATATTCAGTCTGGAGATGTCGAAAGAACAGCTGGTCAACCGTATGCTGTCCATGGAATCCCGGGTGGACAGCCAGAGCCTGCGCACCGGCGACCTGCGGGACGAGGACTGGACGAAGCTGGTGGAAGGGGCGGACGTGATCGGCCGTTCCAACCTGATCATCGACGACACGCCCGGGATCACAGTGGCCGCCCTGCGCTCCAAATGCCGGAAATATAAGCTGGAGCACGATCTGGGGATCATCTTCATCGATTATCTCCAGCTGATGAGCGGCAGCGGCCGGGGCGGCGATTCCCGTCAGCAGGAGATCTCGGACATCTCCCGCGCGCTGAAATCCGTGGCCCGTGAACTCCAGGTCCCGGTGGTGGCCCTGTCCCAGCTCAGCCGTGCGGTAGAACAGCGGCCCAACCACCGTCCCATGCTCTCAGACCTGCGGGAGTCAGGCGCCATCGAGCAGGACGCGGATGTGGTGATGTTCATCTACCGGGATGATTACTACAATAAAGACACGGAGAAAAAGAACATCGCCGAGATCCAGATCGCGAAGCAGAGAAACGGCCCTATCGGGCTGGTGGAACTGGTGTGGATGCCTCAGTACACCCAGTTCGTCAACCTGAAAAAATAGGGAGGATCTGTCGAAGACTTTTGCTTGTACTTTGTAAGCGCTGTGTTTATAATAGACGGGAGGGGCGGACAAGCCCCATTTTCCGCTTAGGAGGGGTAGTATGGACGATAAGGTTTATACCATATCCCAGGCGGCCCGTGAGGTGGGCGAGAGCGCGTCGGTCCTGCGTTATTGGGAGGACGTGCTGCAGATCCGCATCCGCCGCGATCAAAAGGGATATCGCTGCTACACCGGATATGATATTCAGTTGTTTCTGAATATAAAGGAGCTGAAGAAGAGAGGATTAAAACTGGAAGCCATCCGGGAAGTCATCCCACGGATCTACCAATACGGACCAGGGGCGCCCAAGAGCAGGACCAGGCTGTTGGAAGAGGCGGGGGAGGAGAGCGTTCCATACGTACAGTCTGAAGAGGAGATCATCGATGTACAAGACGAGATCGTCGAAGGACCGATAGAACTGGCAGAGGCCGCGGAAGACACCCAGGAGATAAAAGAAGCCGGAGGGGACGAAAACGAGGAGCCGATCTGGATGGAGAGTGCGGAAGAGGCCACAGAGGAGACAGAGGAGATCCGGGAACCGATCCAGGCGGAGGCGGTCTACGAGGCCCATCCGGACGCAGAGAACGCCGCCGGACCGGCAGATCCTATAGATCCGGTGGATCCGATAATGCCGATGGATCCGATGGATGAGGATCTGCGGATCACGGAATTTCAGAATATCTTAGAGAAACTGATCGCCCAGGGTGTGAAAGAGAAGAACCAGGAAGAGCTGCGCATCCGCAAACTGGATGAGAAGATACGTTTCCATCAGCAGAGCATGCGGCAGGTGGCGGCCGCCCAGGAGATGAAACAGCGGCGGGGCAGAGGCCGGAGGCGCAAGAAAAGATGATAAAAAAGCGGAGATGGCACCGATGAGAACGGCCATCTCCACTTTTTATCTTGTCTTCATCTTGTCTGCGTTCGTATCGGAGCTTGTCCGACCGACGGATCTGATCCTTATTCGCCAGCTACGATCGCTTCGTTCGGACATGAATCAGCACATGTTCCGCAGTCAACGCAAGCGTCAGCATCGATAACGTATTTGTCATCGCCCTGAGAAATAGCTTCAGACGGACATTCGTCCTCGCAAGTTCCACAAGATACACATTCGTCAGTGATCACGTATGCCATTTTTTTATCCTCCTTTTACTTTATACCCACATTCTAAACTATCTGTTACATAAATACAAGTGAAAATTTTAAAAAATGCAGCCTATTTTGCGGCTAAAAATTCGTTGAGCTGCATTTCCAGCTTATTGGCGTCCATTCCGTGGACAACAGCAGCCTCTGCCAGCGTCTCTTCCTGGGCGGACGGGCATCCGATGCAGTGCATGCCGGCCCGCATGAGGATAGGGGCCACGTTCGGATCGACTTTGAGCAGTTCTCCGATCTTCATATCTTTAGAGATCTGTGCCATTTTGTTGTTCCTCCTTTTTCTTTGGGGTCGTCCCATGATGGGACACGTTCCTATTATAATACCTTTTTAGTGCAGAATCAACTAAAATCAGAAAAAACCGGTCGTATGCCGGTCTTTTCCTATAAGGTATTGAGTTGTTGCAATGCTCTATGGTCGATGATGATTTCCGCGTGCTCCTGCAGATGGGCCTCCCCGGCGTGATTGAAACGCTGGACCGTTCCGAATTCGGATAATATATTGCATACTTTATTAAATTCTTCCGGTGAATAGGAGGATTGATGCACGACCAGCAGATAGTCACTGTTGCGTGTCTCCTGGTATAAAGTATTCTCGCCTGAAAAATAATCGTTCAGGCCGTGGGCCGCCTTGATCACGGCATCCAGATCCGGGAATCGGTAAAGGCAGATCAGATCCAGCGATGCATCCTTCTGGGATTGGGACTCTGTACTGTCCGCGGGGGCGCCGCCGGACGTCTTTTTGGCCGTCTCATTCTTGACCTTCGCCTCATAGAGTTTCCGGAAGATGTCGATGATGCTGTCGGCACCGTCGATCTGCACCTCGCCCTCATCGCTGTCCGCCACCGAGGGGGAGAATTTGGAAAAGCGCGTATCCAGTTCCTCCGGATCTTCCACCTTGGTGATGATCAGGATGATGCTGTCCGAGTTGATCGGGATGGCCTCGATCATCAGAGGGATATTGTCGGCTTCAAATCCAAACTGATCGTGGGCCTGGCGCATCATATCGCGAAAAAGGTTCTTGGCTTTTTCCGTGCCGTAGGCCAGTTCGCTCAGATGGATCTGGTGGCTGTACAGATCTTCTTTTGTCAGGGTACAGCGTATCTGGTTTTCATTGAGCTTTTCTATCTTCATATCATCACATCCTATCCTGGGAGATGATGGGGATCATCTTCCTTAGCCTGTCGTAAAACCTGCTACATCCATATTATATACCACCGCGCATAGATATGTAAAGGAATTTCCGCCTTTAATTATACACAGGAATGTGAGAAAAAGCAATCAGGATGTTTCTGTAAAAAAATCCTAAATATTTCATAAAAACTATTGGCAAAAACAAAATATTAAGCTATAATATTGTCAGAAAGGGTGGCTGTTGCAACTAAATATCCTGAACAAGCCAATGATCCCGCGGAGTTATAGTAACTGATATTCTGTTCGTTCTTTAAGAAATTCAGTGGCCGTCTGCCACATACGATTTCCAAAAATATGATCATAAGCAGCCGTCTTTTCAGAACCTATGGCATGGCGTTTTTACAACGGAAGAAAGGAGCAGGCAAAACGAGTAATTCACGAAAGATCCGAAAAGGAAAAAAGAATGTAAACGCTGCCTGTCTGCGGCGCGAGCTGGAGATGTACAAGAAGAAAGGTGTGTCTCTGGATCTTGAAGGCTGCCCGAGCAGTCCCTATGAGATCGTCAAGGCCCATCTGATCGCGGAAACAGGCGGTTATATGCGGGATTATCAGCAAGATGAGAAAGGGGGACTCCAAAAGATAGGGTTTGACAGAATAAGACTGTAAAAAAGAGCGCCCGCAGGTATACATTAGACCATGGATCCCTGATAAAGACCATGCATGACCGATGCCTGCGGGGCTTTTTGTGAGGAGCCGGATCGAAAAAAGTCGAAAAGATCATTTTTTTCTGCTGACTGAAAGCCAAAATGTGCTATAATGGTATCCGTTAGGAGGAGAACATATGCTGTATAAAAAGAGAAAACAGAAGATCGCCCCGGTCGTAGTGGTCATCCTGCTGATCTTTCTGATCGGGATCATCAGCCTGGTCGTACATATGATACAGAAATATACCCCCACGAAAGAGCGGATGGATCCGCAGGTCTATTATGGGGTGACGGATAGAGAAGAACTGCCGCTGGTCTTTGGCACAGAAGTCCTGGAGGCAAAAGGGCGGCTGCTGGACGGGGAGGCGTATGTCCCCATAGAGGTGGTCAATGGATATCTGAACAAGAGATTTTACTGGGATTCCAATGAGCAGATCCTCATATACACCACGCCCACGGAGAAGATGATCATCGTCCCGGAGGCCGATTCCTACATGGTCGGAGAGGAGCGGCGCGGGGCTGACAAGGTGATCTGTAAGATCGTGGGGGATACCCCGTATATCCACATCGCGTTTGTCGGGCAGGTGACGGATATCGACCATACGCTCCTGCAGGATCCGGCCCGTCTGGTGGTGCAGTACCAGTGGTCGGACGTATCGGTGGTCCAGGTGAAAGAGGATACACAGGTGCGCTATCGCGGCGGCATCAAGAGCGAGATCCTGACGGATGTGGCCGCAGGGTCCGTCCTTCGGATGGCGGACGATCTGGACGACTGGAAATGCGTCGCCACCGAGGATGGCTACATCGGTTACATAAAGTCGGATAAGCTGGAAGGCGAGCCCCAGGTGCGGGGCTTCGAGCGTCAGTTCCAGGCACCCGTCTATACCAGTATCTCCAGGGACTATCCGATCAACCTGACCTGGCACCAGGTCACGAACATGGACGCCAACGACACGCTGGACATACTGCTGAAAAATGTATCCGGGGTGAACGTCATATCGCCCACCTGGTTTTCCCTCGCCAGCGATCAGGGGGAGATCAGCAGCCTGGCTTCGGAGGCGTACGTGGCGGATGCCCACGCGAGAGGGCTGGAAGTCTGGGGGCTGGTCAGCAATTTTGATGAAAATATCAGCACATTTGAAGTCCTCTCTCATACCGCTTCGCGCACCCGCCTGGAAAATCTCCTGATACAGGCGGCGCAGCAGTATGGCCTGGACGGGATCAATGTGGATCTGGAGAATCTGAGCGAGGATACGGGGCCGCATTTCATCCAGTTTTTGCGGGAACTGTCCATCCTCTGCAGGCTCAACCAGATCGTGCTCTCCGTGGATGACCCGGTGCCCCAGGAGTATACGAAACATTATGACAGGCAGGAACAGGGCGTGGTCGCGGACTATGTGATCATCATGGGCTATGATGAGAACTATGCGGACTCCCCCGAAGCCGGATCCGTGGCCTCTTATCCATGGGTGAGACAGGGCGTGGAGGATACGGTCGCCGTGGTGCCGTCGGGCAAAGTGATCAATGCCGTTCCGTTTTACACCAGGGTCTGGAAGACGACGGCGGGCATCTTGAGCAGTGAGGCGCTGGGGATGGTCGACGCGGCCCGTTTTATCAAGCGGAACAAGGTGGAGACATATTGGGACAATGAGAAATGCCAGAATTACGGAGAATTTGACGACGGAGGGACCTTCTACCAGATCTGGATGGAGGATGCGGCGTCCCTGGAGGTGAAGATGGGGCTGGTGAAAGAATACGGCCTGGCGGGCGTAGCCTCCTGGAAGCTGGGTTTTGAACAGAAGGATGTGTGGAAAGTGCTGAGTGAGGGCCTGAGATAGAGGGCGTTTTAAAAACCGGATAATGTGTATGCAAGTCACCCTTTGCTGCATATATTTAACAGAATATGCACAAAGGGTGTTTTTTATGGTGAGATCAAAGAGGGCTTTGGAACTGTGTATGGGGATCTTGCTGATCGCGGGGGCGTTCGCCCTGTCCCGGGAAGTAGTCCAGGTGGTCAGCCAGAACCGGAGGGCGGCGAAGACGATCGTGGTGGACGCCGGGCACGGGGGTGATGATCCGGGGATGGTGACGAGAGAATTGAAGGAAAAAGACCTGAACCTGGCAGTCGCAAAGAAACTAGAGGACTATCTGGAAGATGCCGGGTACTATGTGGAGATGACCCGGACGGAAGATAAAGGGCTGTACCAGGAAGGGACCCAAAACCAGAAAGTACAGGATATGCAGAACCGGGTGGCTTTCATCGGGGAAAAGACTCCGCTGCTCACGGTGAGCATCCATCAGAACAGCTATCCGGATCCTTCGGTAAAAGGGCCGCAGGTGTTCTATTATGCGGATTCCGTGGAAGGGAAGACGCTGGCAGCCTGCATACAAGATCAGATGAACGAGAAGCTGCAGGTGGGGGCGCCGCGGCAGGCGAAAGGGAACACCAGCTACTACCTCCTGAAAAAAAGCCCGGGCATCCTGAACATCGTCGAGTGCGGTTTCATGACCAATCCCGAGGAGGCGTCCCTCCTGCAGCAGGAGGATTACCAGAAAAAGATCGCGGAGGCCATCGGAGAAGGGATATCTGACTATCTGGGGCAGAA
>CAJTYN010000146.1 GCA_910584115.1 uncultured Lachnospiraceae bacterium | reverse complement strand
ATACCGCAAAGTGGGGCGCGCGGGTGGCATGAATGAATTTTCAAACACGCTCTAGCCCACATTGGAGCAAATGGAATTTCGCAGGTGGTTTAGAGAGAGGGTGGAGAAGATGAGCAAAGGGATAGTGGAAAATATTAATGAGACAGGCGCGATGGAACTTCGACTAGAAGCGGTGGATGGAGGATATGATCTATGGTTGGACGATAAACGGCTGCACCATATTGAAAATTATAGGATTGAGAAGACTGAGAATACCCCATCCGGGCCCTACGCGGAACTTTCAATTAAGATGTTGGTGTGTTATCCAGCTACTCAAGTTACTAAAGATAAAATTGTAGAGGAGATGATACCATACGGAGCGCTTGAAGCTCGAACAGGGACAACCACGAAGGACATAATAGCAGGTTTATTGTCTTTTGCGTTAGGTGTAGCGATCGGGATAGTGTTTCTGGCGTTCTTACGGTAAGCGTGCCCCAAATAAACAAAATGATGCGGTTTATCAGCAAGGTGTATTTGATCATAAAGAGCAAGACTGAAGGGGATAAGAAAGATGAACGTAGAAAAACAGATCGAATTGTTAAAAAGAGAACAGCAGGAGCTTAACAGGAGAAAGCTCATAGAGGATGAGGCGTGCAGACTGATAGGGGAAGGCAGACATAAAGAGGCCCAGGATCTGCTAAGGACGATCGATAATAGTATCCTCCTGGAAATAGAGAAAGAAATAGATAGACTGGAAGCAGGATCCAGAAGCTCGGGTCCGTCTGAAGAAATACCCAAAGAGCCGATGGAACTCCAGCTAAAGAAAACAGAAGAAGAGTATATGTTACAGTTAGACGGAAAGAGGATGCACCATCTTGTAAGCTACAGGATACAAAAAGATCCATTATTAAGCCCATGTCCGATACTCACATTGAAGCTGCTGGTGAAATGGGAGGATATAGAAAAGATCCCGTTCAAACGGATAGATATCAATGGATAAACTTGTAAGAAAACCTGCTGAGGTGACCAGAGCGAAAAGGAGGGATATCGGATGGAAGAGCATATACGAGGAAAAAAGAAATATTACAGAGATGATCCGAGCATGATGGACCCAAACATAAAATGTCCGATCAATAAAAAAGAGATCCGTCATGAACTGGAAGAACGGATCCGGGAGACAGAAGACGGAATGGAACTGGCGGCACTTGTCTTAGCTTGGCACAAGATGAGCAGAGAAGACATTATAGAAAGACAAGTGCCACAGGATGTGCAGACGGGCATGGTGATAAAAGAAGTGCTGGCAAATGTCCTGATGTTCATTTTAGGTTCAGCAATCGGAATAGGGATCCTGATGTTATTGACCAGGTTATGATGCCTGCAGCTGACGTTGTGAGAACGCCTAAAAAGAATGAAACGATACGGTTTGCCCAAAGTGTACGCTTATTTATAAAGTCGGAGTATCGTTTTTCGTGGTACGCAGCTGCACCATCATTCGTTAATGCGATCATGAAATCACCGTTCTCATCGAGTTGCGTGTTATGGGCAACTTCGTACTTGAGTTTTTCAGAGATGATCAGGCAGAGCGCGTTATCGGGGACGGTTGGAAAATATTTTTTGAGTTTTGAAAATTGGATACGCTGCATAGGCTGACGATCTAATATCTTTAAGATTTTATAATGGATAGGTTCCATTCAGATACCTCCTGGATCTTTATGTATTTAGCTGTCATGACAGCCTTTACATGGATTATAAGGGAGGATGCATAGAAAAAGCAAGGAGAACATGTACATAAGGAGCAGATAATGGAAGGCAAAAAAGAAATGGTCAGACAAGATATACTGGATCTCCCCTGGGAATGGGCAAGAGATAAGATCTACCCATGCCTGGCACCGCGCAGATGGAAAGGGATCAACGACCAAAAAGTAGTGACCAGGACATTCCTCGACCTGTCTGTATATTACTACATCCAGATGATTTCAGGGGACGATATGATCTCCATCTGGATAAACAGAAAGATCATGGAGCAATGGGGCATCAGTCGGACAGAATTAGACACCCGGGCATTGGAAAACCTCGTGAAAGACGTCCGCATTATCCAAGATGAGGATGAGGTCCCGGAAGCAGGAACGCATCTGCCTGAGTTCTGCATCATGACAAAGAAAGATGGTCTTTATGGCGCAGCAGGGATCTTAGATGAAAGGAGTCTTGCGGGACATGCAGCAGAACGGGGGACGGACCTTTATATCATCCCATCGAGCATCCATGAAGTCCTGTTGCTGCCAGCGACGGATGCGGTCGATGAGAAAGCCTTGAACAAAATGATCAGGGATATGAACCAGATGTTCGTGACGCCGGAAGAGAGACTGGCGGATTATGCATATCTTTATGAGCGAACAACAAGAATGATCCGGATCGTCTGGTAAAAAGCCCTGTGACCAGGACAGGCATCCACACATATTATATCAACATGGGAGTGGACCGGGGAGGTGAGCCAGTGGATCTGGAAGTCGTGAACTACATAAAGACTGAGAAAGGCTACGTGGAGCAGAGTGAGGTCGACGAAAAAGAGCTGAGAGAGTGTGCCGAAACAGCCTCAGACAAGTTCATGAGCCATTTTCATTACGTGAGGGAAGATAAGACTGCCTGAGCGGCCGAAAAACACCCCCAAGCGCAGAAGCGGGAGGGGGTATACAAAAACATCATACCTGGGTGCGGACTGCCAGGAACGCATCCAGGTCCAGCCTTATGCCGTAGCATAGGTATGTTTATCGATAAGACAAGCATACCACCCAAGGGCTGGAAAGTCAAGGGGGACAAGCCCTTTTATCGCTTGATAAGGATATTAAAGTTAGGGGTGGCGAGCGATGCACGATAAGATCACGTACGACATGGGATCAGTGATCCAGGTGGAGAAACACTACCCGGGGAACTATGGAGCGCCGGGCATGGGCAGGGCGCCAAAGAGGAAACGGACCCCGGAGGACATAGCCAGACAGAACGAGAGGAACCGGGTAAAAAAAGTGCAGCGCCTCATCATCATGAACTTCAGGGAAGGGGACTGGCATCTGACGCTCACATACAAAAAGAGCGGGAGGCCAGCCACATTGAGAGATGCAAAGAGATGCGTCAGCAAGTTCCTGGGCAGGATGAGGAAAGCATACAAAAAAGCCGGATACCCCTTCAAGTACATATGCGTCACAGAACGGGGCAAGAAGGGGGCCTGCCACCATCACCTGATCATAGAGGACATCGCCGCCCCGGCACTGAACACAAAGAGACTGGTGATGGAGCACTGGACACACGGCACCAGGAACTTCTCCCCACTATATGAGGACGGGGAGTTCGAGGACCTGGCCGAGTACCTGACAAAGAAAGAGACAAAAGAAGAGGGGGCAGGCTGCAGCTACACCCACAGCCGGAACCTGGCCATGCCAGTGCCCAAACGGGAGCGGATCCACAGGAAGACCTGGCGGAAGGACCCGAGACCAAAAAAAGGCTTCTACATCGTCAAGTCTTCCGTTGTCAATGGCATCAACCCAGTGACCGGATACCCATACCAGCATTACACGATGAGGAGGATACATGACACAGCAGGAACTAGAAGAGAGACTGAAGGACGCATACAACTACGGGAGCCGCGCAGGATGGGGAGCGCAGGACCTCCCGACCACATACGTCGGGACGGTGAGGCAGGAGGAACGTATCTGTGACCTGTACGTCGATACGAGCGGGAGATACTGGTATAAGACGAGGATCATGACAGAGGACGGCCCGGTATCGGAATGCGTGGCCATATTCGGGAGAGAGATAAAGAGGAGGGGGAGCGCATGATATCGACAGCACCATGCAGGTTCTGTGGCCAGATCGTCCAGATCCAGGACGCATTGACAGACGAGGACGCGGTGGAGGCCGCAACGATGGCCTGTGAGTGCCAGGAGGCAGTATCATACCGCAGGGAAAGAGAGAGAAGGGAGCGGACGCTGGAAAACATACGGGCATTGTTCGGGAGAGAAGAGGACACCGCCGTCCAGATCCTCATCGCGGCAGCGGAAGGGGTCCTGGATGGGGAGGTCACCAAGATCGCCCTGACCCTATACGACGGGACGAAGGCATCCATATCCCAGACGTCACAGGGAGACATAAACGTGGAGCGTACAGAGACAAAGAAGAGGAGGTTGACAGGATAAGTGGGAGTGAGACCAGGAGTGGACATCTTCGTGGAGACCACCTACAGAGGCCCCGCCAGGAGGGACGGCGCGGGGATGTGGGTCGCGGAATACAGGAAGAAGAACGGCGATCCCGTCACCCGCCAGGGAAAGATCTACCTGAACGACAGCACCGAGAACCAGGTCACCCTACTGCTGATCGCGGCGGCCATGAGCATACTCACAAAGACCTGTTCCGTCCGAGTATTTACTCGGTGTGAACATGTTCTGAACGCCATAAGGAATGGCTGGCCCAGACGCTGGGAAGAGGCCCACTGGATGAACGCCAAGGGGAAGCCCGTGGGCAACGCCAGGGAGTGGCAGCAGGTGACAGCCGCCATGAAGAGACACAGATGCACGTTCCAGAGCGGGCCGCATGGCTACCAGGAAGCCATGCTCTGGGAACTGAGAGAGGATGAGGGGGTATAACGTATGGCCAAGAGCATCATACAGACAGAAAAGGAATGCTACCTCTGCAGGAGAGAAGCGGAGGAGAACGGATACTATGGCGGGCTGAAGGATACGGGCCTGCACAAGCACCATCTCATATACGGCAGGTTCGGCGCCTTCCGGAAGAAGGCGGAGAGATATGGCCTGTGGGCCTACATGTGCGCAGAGCGTCACCATGAACACGGCCCCGAGTCGCCCCACGGTAACCCGGAGGTGGACCTGGCCTTAAAGAGGACCGCCCAGGAGGCGTTTGAAGAGAGATACGGCCACGAGAGATGGATGCAGGAATTTGGCAAGAACTACCTGTGAGAGGAGATAAGGATGGAAGAGTGGAAAGATAGGATCGAAGGGATACTCGACAGCCTTGAGGATAGGGCAGAGGTACAGTATGGGAGAGAAGCGACAGAGGCGATCGCTAGAAGGAGCGGTTACATGCGGGCTTGTGAAGACATAAAGAGTAAGATCCGCACCGAGATCCACAAGGATCTGGCAAAGGATAGAAAAGGGACGATGCCCGGACGGAAGAAGGTGTTCATCTGCAGCCCGTTCCGCGGCGACAGGCAGGGGAACACAGAGCGGGCAGCAGGATACAGCCGGATGGCATACGAAAAAGGCTGTCTCCCCATCGCCCCGCACCTCCAGTACAGGCAGCCGCCGCGTGGAGATCGGGAAAGTGCTGCCGATGTTCGAGTTCCCGTTTGCCATAGAGGCGGGCGGGGTAGAATTTTCCCGGCTGTACGATGATATGGTCGGGACGGTCGTAAATGAGGGTGACGTGGAGAGCGGCATGGTCATGGAACTGAGAGCTTCCGGGAAAGTAGTAGATCCCAGAATCTACAACACACAGACCCGGCAGAGTATCGGCCTGGCTATGGAGCTGGCGCAGGGGGATGTGGTCACCATCAATACCCATATCGGGGAAAAATCCGTCACGCTGCTGCAAAACGGGATTACGACCAATATCATCAACCGGCTGGCAGGCTGTCCCGACTGGCTCCAGCTTGGGACCGGGGCCAATACATTTACGTACAGATGCGATGTGGGCGATGATGCCCTTACGATGGCTTTCATCTTCTGTCCGCGCTATATGGGGGTGTGACATGGAATTTTATATATATGATACAGAGATGAGGATGACGGGTGTGATCGATGATCCAGTATCGGCCCTGTGGACGGAAAGGTATCATAAGGCCGGGGATATGGAACTGTATCTGAGGGCATCCAGCCAGGCAGCAGGGCTTTTGAAAAAAGGCTGTTACGTCAAGCGGGCAGACCGGGATACATTATGTATCATAGAGCACATCGAGATCTGCGAAGATGGGGAAGAGGGTGATCATCTGCTCGTATCCGGCAGGGACTTGAAGAGCCTGTTGGACCGCAGGATCATATGGGAACAGACTACCTTGAGCGGGGATGTAGAGGATGCCCTGAGAAAGATCATATCGGAAAACGCGATCGATACCGACCCAGAGCGCATCATCCCCGGCCTGGTCCTGGGGCCAAAAAACATACCGCCAGGGGATACGATAAAAAAGCAGATCACGGGCACGAACCTGATGGAGGCCGTGGAAGATATCTGTATGACTTATCAGTACGGATGGGACGTCCTCTTCCAGGATGGGAGATTTGTGGTCATATTTTACAAAGGGACGGATCGTTCTTATGGCCAGACCGGCACGGATAATCCCTATGTCGTGTTCTCGACAGAGTTTGATAACCTGCTGTCCAGCACTTATATCCAGGATATGGACCAATATAGGAATGTTGCCCTGGTGGCCGGGGAAGGTGAGGGAAAGGCCAGGAGGAGGACGGTCGTGGGCCAGGCGGCAGGGCTGGACCGCTATGAGATGTACGTAGATGCCCGGGATGTATCCAGCAACGAAGGGGATATCACGGAGGCCGACTACATGGCGCAGCTCTACGGACGCGGTGTGGAGAGACTGGAAGCCTGTCAGATCGATGAGGCTTTTGAAGGTGAGGTGGATAACACGGATATGTATATATGTGGGCGGGATTATTTCCTAGGCGATATCGTGACCGTGGAGAACAAATACGGGATCACGAGGAGCGCACGGGTCACAGAGATGATCGAGAGCTGGGATGAGAACGGATATACGGCGGTGCCCACATTCGAGACTTGGATGGGAGGTGGAACGGCATGGCGATAACAAGCGGTTTTTTTAATTCCATCAATGGAGACCGGAGATACGATGCCAGGCAGATCAGTAGGTATCTGGGGAGCCTGGTGGGGTCAGGGGTATTCCCAAACCCATCAACAAATCTTCAGGTCGTGGCAGCAGGAGGCATGGCTGTACAGGTATCGCCCGGGAAGGCTATTCTGGACTGCTATTGGATGGAGAATGACAGTATGTACACAGTGATCCTGGACGATGCCGATATGGTGTTGGACCGCATGGATGCGGTCATCATGCGCCTGGATGAAAACGACGATGCCAGGAGCGTTGATATCATCGTGAAAAAAGGGATGCCTTCCAGCACCCCGCAGGCACCGGGGATGGAGCGCGGTGATAAAATCAAAGAGTATTGTCTGGCAACAGTGACCGTGCGGAAGATGAGGGATGATGGCACTCAGGGCATCACCCAGGCTGATATCACGGATACCCGCGCGGATACGGACGTGTGCGGGTGGGTGACGGGGCTGATAGACCAAGTGGACACGCATACGCTGTTCCTGCAATGGCAGGCGGCATATCAACAATTTTATGCAGCGAGCGGCGCGGAGTTTGATGCCTGGATGGAAGAGCTGCACGCCATCTTGGAGGGGGATGCGGTCAGCAACATCATGTCAGCGATCGAAGAGAATGCGACCGCTATACAAAGAGTCGCTCAGGAGCTGGAAAAGAAGCCGGACACCCCCATCGTCGTGCAGGCTACGATCACGGCGGCGGGCTGGACGGGTGAAGACGTGCCGTATGAGAACATATTGACCGTAGAGGGCGTCACAGCAGGGAGCATCGTGGAGGTCACCCTGCAGGCGTGTCCCACGGAGGAACAGGTGACGGCCTGTGCGGGGGCTATGCTGGTGGATGGCGGTCAGGTGGATGGGTCCATCACGCTCA
>CAJTYN010000145.1 GCA_910584115.1 uncultured Lachnospiraceae bacterium | reverse complement strand
AAGGTGTGCTCTGACAGATATCCGCCCTTTTCATCGCCCCTTTTGCTCAAAGAAAAGAGTAAAGTAAGGATAAAGTGAGGATTTGGAGATTTTGCATGTCTATGGTATAATGAGACTACAAAAAGGAGGCGAGGCAGTTTTGGTGGAAAGAGAGATCCCTGACTTTGATCTGGGCCAGATCAGCCGTTCCGGCCAGTGTTTCCGGATGCGGCAGATCTCTGAGGATGCCTATCTCCTGATCGCGTTCGGGCGCTGCCTGGAGGCGGAGCAGCGGGGAGAGCGGGTCAGGTTTCACTGTACGGAAAGAGAATTCGAGGACGTCTGGCGGGACTATTTTGACCTGGATACAGATTATGGGAAGATCAAGCGTCTGGTCGATCCGGACGATACATATCTGCAGGCCGCGGTCCGGGCTGGCAGCGGGATCCGCATCCTGCGGCAGGAACTCTGGGAGACGATCGTGACGTTCATCATATCCCAGAGGAACAACATCCCCCGGATCCGAAAATGCGTGGAGGCCCTGTGCCGGGCCTTTGGTGAAAAAGCGGTGGATCCTCGGGAAGGTCCCTACGACTTGTTTCCCACATCTAAGGTCTTAGCGGAGGCGTCGGAGGAGGCGCTGCGGGCCTGCGGGCTGGGGTACCGGGCGCCCTATATCCGCCGGACCGCGCAGATGGTCGAGGGCGGAGAGGCGGATCTGGCCGCGTTGTCCGAGATGGATCACGAAGAGGCACGGGCCGGGCTGCTGCGCCTGTGCGGGGTGGGGGAAAAGGTGGCGGACTGTATCAGTCTGTTCGGCCTCCATCATATAGGGGCATTCCCGGTGGACACCCACATCCAGGACATGCTGAAGAGATATCCCAAAGGATTTCCTTTCGAGCGTTACAGTGGATCTGCGGGGATCATCCAGCAGTATGCTTTTTACTATGAATTGTTTGGAAATGGAGGGAGCGAGTGATGGCAGGGATGAGAGAGATGGTGCTGTATCATGCGCCAGAGAAGTCAGAGAAGACCAGGATCTTAAAGAGCGTGCTGGTGCGTATGGGGATACGGATCAGGAACATCACGCCGGATGAGACGGGTCAGCAGGTGGGATATCTGGCGGGGATCGCGGGTTTTGAGGAGCAGACCCAGGGGGAGGCTCCTCCGGCGATCCCGGAGGAGATGCTGGTGCTGCATGGATTTGACAGCCGCCGGCTGGATGAGCTCTTGATCCAGCTGCGCAGGGCAAAGGCGTCTGTGGCCTTGAAAGCGGTGCTCACTGAGAGCAACTGTACCTGGAGTTTTTATCAGCTTTATAAAGAGATCCGTGCCGAGCACGAGATGATGGCAGCAGGGAAGACTAGGCATTGAAGACATAGCGGTCCAGCCGGTCAAATGCCTCCCGCACCCTGCTAAAGGGCAGCGCCAGGTTCATGCGGATCGCGCAGGGGCCGTGGAAGATCCGGCCGTCCTGCCAGGCCACGCCCACATCCCATCCGGCTTTTAGCAACTGATCGATGGTCCGTCCGTGAGCCTGGCACCATCCGGTACAGTCCAGGAACAGCATGTAAGTCCCCTCCGGTCTGCTCACCTGCACCCCCGGGAAATGTCCGGCGATGAACTGGCAGGCGAAGTCAGTGTTCTCGCTGAGCACCTGGCAGAGTTCGTCCACCCATTCATGGCCCTCCGGCCGATAAGCGCCGATCAGCGCATGCATGGAGAGGACGTTCATGCTGTTGTAATGGGACTTGCTGCCCTTGGCGCGCACCCGGTCGCGCAGATATGTGTCGTAGATGATGTGGTAGCTGCCGATCAGCCCGGCCAGGTTGAAGGTCTTGCTGGGGGCGTACAGGGCGATGGTGCGCGCTCTCGCATCCGCGCCGACGGACTGTGTGGGGATGTGCCGGTGCCCGTTTAAGAGGATGTCCGACCAGATCTCATCGGAGATCACCACGCAGTCATTGCGCCTGTATACATCCATGGCCTGCTCGATCTCCCAGCGTTCCCACACGCGGCCGCAGGGATTGTGGGGGCTGCAGAAGATGGCCACATGGATATGTCCCTCTTTTAAACGGGCATCCATATCGTCGAAGTCCATCCGCCAGATGCCGTCGTCATCTTTTTTGAGGGGGCTGTGTACGATCTCGTAGCCGTTCTCCGTGATGCTGGCGGTAAATCCGATGTAGGTGGGGCTGTGCAGCAGCACTTTATCCCCAGGAGAGGCGAACGCCGTGAGCGCGGAGATCACGCCGCCCAAGACACCGTTTTCATATCCGATGCAGTCGGCAGTCAGCCCTTCTGTCCCGTTCCGGGTCTGGTGCCACTGGATGATGGAGCGGTAATACTCTTCTGTGGGTATATAATAGCCGAATGCCGGATGCCCTGCCCGCTGGATGATGGCCTCCTGCACCGTGGGGACCGTGGGGAAGTTCATGTCGGCGACCCACATGGGGATCGCGTCGAAGCCTTCACGGGGCAGATCCGGGGCGGATCCCATATGGCTGCCCAGGCTGTCGATCGCCAGGGCGTCCTTCCCCCGGCGGTCTATGATGGAAGTAAAATCGTATTTCATTTTTTTGATGCTCCTTTCGTGATGCTCTTTTACGTATATGATCATAACGATCATCAGAGGAGATGTCAACGTGCGCCAAAACGAAAAGGCCGTTGACAGTCCATAGGAGGATAGCGTATAATCAAATGGATATTGTAATCTTATACAGGAGAGAGGATCAAAGGCGATGAAACAGTTTTATGGCATGAGCCAGAGAGGCGATCTAAAGGAAGCCGTCCGTGGGTTAAATCGGCCGCAGCTGATCATGCTGCTGTCGAACAGCGGGCAGTTCGCGGCGCACGTAGAAGAGTTGGAAAAGCTCTACCCGCAGGTCCCCAGCATCGGCTGTATCGGGATGGGGTACGACACGAAGGTCGTGGAAGATGGCGTGGCTGTCATAGCGTTTTCTGACGGAGTCACGGCGGCGGCCAACGTATTGGAGCAGGTGTCCATCATGCCGGTAAAATATATCGACCGGTTGAAAAAAGACCTTACGGCAGTGGGCGGATCGAAGAGAGACACGGTCTGTATCGATCTTTGTGCCGGAAATGACGCCTGCGTGCTGACGACGCTGTACAGCGTATTGGGGACTAAGGGGATCTCCCTGGTCGGAGGCACCGGCGACGGGGGCAGGGTATCCGCCAACGGAAAGGTCTACGAAGACGCTGTGGCCTACGCCCTGGTAAAAAATAACAACGGCAGGGTGAAAGCCTATAAGGAAAATATCTACCAGCAGATGGGCGATCACAGGTTCATCGCCTCCAAGACAGAAAGATCCAGATACATACTCGGGGCTTTAAACGGCAGGCCCGCAAAAGAAGTCTACCAGGAGATCCTCCAGATCTCAGAGCGGGAGATCACGACGCAGACATTTAAGAATCCTTTCGGGAAGATCAACGGGGACGATATCTGTATCATCTCGATCAAGGAAGTGAGCGGGAACGCGCTGGCATGTTTCCGGCAGGTGAACGATTCGGACATCCTGATCATGCTGGAACTGGGCGACTATGAGCAGGTGGTGAGAGAGACGATCGAGAAGATCCGCGGGGATTTCCCGAGACTCTCGGCGGTCTTTTCCGTGAACTGTCTCTTCCGCTATAAGTTATTCTGTGAAAATGGCTATATGGACCGATATCTGCGGGAGATGAGCGTCTTAGGCAAGCACGCCGGCTTTGTGGGATATGGGGAACATTATAATAACCGTTTTGTCAACCAGTCCATGACCTGTGTGGCGTTTGAATGAGAGGGGGGATCATATGCTGTTCCGTAAAAAAGCCCGGCAAGGGACAAAGAGAGAGCACAGCAAAAAAGAGAGTCTGTATCCCGTGCTGCATGTGACAGACAGCCTGAAGGTCTATCAGGAAGACCTGGTAAAAAAAGAGGTGGCGTCCCTGCAGGAACTGAGCCTGATCGGCAGTTCGTTTGACGATGTGCTGGACGAGGCGGATGCTTTCCAGGAGAGGCTTGCGGACTTTGGGAATAATCTGTCCGGCATCAACCAGGTGGCCGGGCGTTTCGGGGATGTGAAAGAGGAGATCGCAAAGACCGTGGAGTGCGCCCAGGACGGCGTCAACGGTCTAAAAGAGAGTTCCGTACAGGTGGAGACATATTTCAGCGAGCTGGAAAAGACTTTTCGGGGTTTTCAGACGGCTGTGGCGCAGATCAAAGAATGTACGGATAAGATCGAAGCCATCGCCGACCAGACCAACATCCTGGCGGTCAACGCGTCCATCGAGGCGGCCAGGGCCGGCCAGCACGGAAAAGGTTTTGCGGTGGTGGCCGTGGAAGTGCGGAAGCTGGCCGACGAGATCAAGGAGCTGGTCGGCGCGGTCAGTTCAAATATCACCGATGTGGAGCACAGCACAGATGAGCTGAGCACGGGCCTTTCTGTATCCCAGCAGGCGCTGGAGGAGAGTATCAGCAGATCCAATGAGACGCACGCCCTGTTCGATTCGATCACGCAGGCGGCGGACGGCGCCACGACAGTGCAGTCGGAGATCTCCGGCGTCATCGACGATTCCAGGAGCGCCCTCCAGGCCCTGTGCGGTTTCTTCGACGGGATCAAAGGGAGATACCAGGAAGTGATCTGCCACATCGACAATGCCAGCAGTCTATGCACCACGAAGAGCGCGATGTTTGAAGATGTCGACAATATGCTGTCCCAGATCCCGCCCATCATAAAGGAAGAGTGCCTAGAGGAGTGAGCATTGACATCATAACAAGGCAATGCTATAATTTATTTCTATAATACAGAAGAGGTGGATGGTATGCTGGAATTAAAGAACATATCGTTTGAAGTATCAGAGGAGAACGGGTCCAAAGAGATTGTTCACGACTTGAGCCTGACGCTGGAAGATGGAAAGTTCATCGTGATCACAGGTCCCAACGGGGGCGGCAAGTCCACGCTGGCCAGGGTGATCGCGGGGATCAATATGCCAACGTCCGGCAAGATCTATTTCGAGGGGTCCGATATCACAGATAAGGGGATCACAGACCGGGCGAAGCTGGGGATCAGCTATGGCTTCCAGCAGCCGGTCCGGTTCAAGGGGATCACAGTCCACGACCTGATCTGTCTGGCCGCCGGCAAGGAACTGACAGTCTCCCAGGTCTGCGAATACCTGGCCGAGGTGGGCTTATGCGCCAGGGATTACATCGACCGGGAAGTCAATGCGAGCCTTTCAGGAGGCGAGCTGAAGCGCGTGGAGATCGCCACAGTCCTGGCAAGGGGGAGCAAACTGTCGATCTTCGATGAGCCGGAAGCAGGGATCGATCTGTGGAGCTTTCAGAATCTGATCCAGGTCTTTGAGAAGATGCGCAAGGCCCGCCGGGAAGGGTCGATCCTGATCATCTCTCACCAGGAGAGGATCCTGGATATCGCGGATGAGATCGTCGTCCTTGCAGACGGAAAGATCGTAAAACAGGGCAAAAAGGACGATATCTTGCCCTCATTGATCAATGCGGGGTCAGTGGCAAATGTTTGTGGAAAAATATAATGCGGGAGGCGATGAGTGATGGTGGATGAAATACAAAAAAGGCTCTTAGAAGAGGTCGCCGGACTCCATGAGATGCCGGAAGGCGCCTACAATATACGGGCGAATGGGGAAATGGCCTCCAGGAATACGACAGCCAACATAGATATCGTATCAAAAGACAATGGCACAGGGATCGATGTTAGGATCAAGTCCGGGACGAAGAACGAGAGCGTCCATATCCCCGTGGTCCTCAGCCAGAGCGGTCTGAAAGAAGTCGTATATAACGATTTTTACATCGGAGAAGATTGTGATGTGACGATCGTGGCCGGGTGCGGGATCGACAACTGCGGGGTCCAGGATGCGGAACATGACGGTCTGCATCGCTTTTTCGTGGGGAAAGATTCCAAGATCAGATACGTGGAAAAACATTACGGCTCCGGGGATGGCAAAGGCAAACGGATCATGAACCCGGGCACGGAAGTCCATATGGAAGAGGGCAGTTCCATGGAGATGGAGATGGTGCAGATCAAGGGCGTGGATTCCACGGTCAGGAAGACCACCGCGGACCTGGCCGCCGGATCCAAACTCCTGGTGCGGGAGCGCCTGATGACCCACGGGGAGCAGTCTGCCGTGAGCATCTACGAGGTGGAGCTAAACGGCGAGGGCGCCACGACGGACGTGGTATCCCGTTCCGTGGCCAAAGACGCATCCTACCAGAAATTCGACGCGAAGATCGTAGGCAACACAGCCTGCAATGGCCATGCGGAATGCGACGCGATCATCATGGGCGACGCGAAGATCCTGGCTGTGCCCCAGTTGGAGGCAAACCATGTGGACGCCGCGCTGATCCATGAGGCCGCGATCGGGAAGATCGCGGGAGAGCAGATCACGAAACTGATGACACTGGGCCTTACGGAGGAAGAGGCGGAGGAGCAGATCATCAATGGTTTCCTGAAATAGAGAAGGTCTTAATGAAAAGAGCAGGCGTGTCCTGCTCTTTTCGACTGTAGGCATGATACCGTGTTATATCATAAGATCATGTGTCAGCGCGTGCCAGCACGCTTTCCACATGACCGCTGTCCGGATCTGTCTTATGGATCATACCTTGATATCCAAAGAGGGATCCGGCTTTAATGATAGTTCGCTGTTGCCTTTTACAATGCGTTTTTCCACGTCTTCGCGGGTCATGCTGCGTACGATGCTCGTATCAAAGGGCTGTCCGAGCTGCCAGCCGGGGTCTGCTTCTTTTACGGCGTTGTAAAATGCTTTTGTATACATCCGTTCATATTGCCCGAGTGTCCATGTGCCGCTCAGCCGATCTGGTTTGTCGACGCTCAGCTGATAGCGCGTAAAGACCTCGGTACGTTTGGTCGTATCGCCGTTGGCGACTCCGTTTTCTTGTATGAAGTGGCGCATCGTCTCATCCAAACATGTCCTGCCGGGCAGTTTCGGGAACATCTATGATCTTATGGAATTCAGACGGGTCTTTGCCCGTAATGTCCATTCCCGCTACACCATAGGCATTGACGAGATCGCCGTCCTCATCAAAGAGCCCCATATGATTGCGGATAAATGTTTCTTCGTCCGCTTCAAATGGATTTTTGAAATGAAGATCGAAGTCATCGTATTTTTGCCCCAGCATCCGCTTGAGCATTTTCAGATCTTCCAGATCTTGTTCGATCTTTGCCTGCGCGGCAGACTTGGTCTTATCTCTGTTGGGGTGTCCTTCGTCATACATTGCTTTCGCCCGTTTGTATCGAGCGCTGTCTGTGTTTATCGCGCCTGTGTAAGGCTTATGACCTATAGTCATTGACATAACGTGATCCTCCTTTTATTATCATATCGGCAGTTTGGCAGGATCATCTAAGGAAGTTTGGGAAGTTGTTGATCTCATCACTAAAGATCTTATTTTTCAGGATCGGAAAAAAACACTTGCATATAGAGAGAACATGTGTTAATATAAAAATCAGTCCGGGGGACGCACAGTCTTCGTGCTATGTATCAATATCAGCCGCTGTGGCGGAATTGGCAGACGCACACGACTCAAAATCGTGCGGGAAACCATATGGGTTCGACTCCCATCAGCGGCACTGGTCAACAACAGCTCTGAGCCATCTATACGGTTCAGAGCTGTTTATGTTTCAAGATCTGGAAAAACAGGTTGAAGCATAGGTCTGCCAATGCTATAATGAAAAAATATATGTGAACAAAAAGACTGGAGGTTAGAAGAG
>CAJTYN010000144.1 GCA_910584115.1 uncultured Lachnospiraceae bacterium | reverse complement strand
GCCCCCTCAGAAGATCACACGAGCATACAGATGGAACTCCTACAGCGGGAACTGGAACGCACCGGGATCTCACTTAGGACTGTACTCGAACGGTACAACATTCAGGAAATCCGACAGCTGACACCCGAATTATTGGATAAAGCCTTAAATGGGTTGAGAAAGACAAAGACAAAAGGCGCAGCATGATAAAAAAACAGAGTCGAAAATGATATAAGGAGAAAATAATGTACGACCAGAAAAAACAAGATACGACCATAAAAACAGCTCCGCACAACAAGCTGATCGATCCCATCAACATGAAATGGGAAGACATAAAGACATACATCCGTCCATGCCTCGCACCGACCGGCTGGGACTGCAAAGTGACGAAGGGAACAGCACAAATGGTACATGACAGCTACCTCGACCTGGCCATATATTATCACATACGTTCAGAAAATACCGATACAAAACAGATACAGACGTCATGGATCACCCATACGACATTAGAGCTTTGGGACATCACACCCCAGATATTAAAAGAACAAGCATTAAGAAATATACACCAAGACGGATATACCATCCAGCCTATAAATGACCTGCTCCACCCCACTTTCAGTAAGATCCCCTTATATGTCCTGATAAACCAACAGCTCTGTTTTGGTGCGGCGGGCATTTTGGACAGAACAATGATCGCAGCATTTTCAGAGTCGCTCGGCACAGACTTATATGTCCTGCCGTCCAGCATACATGAGGTCCTTTTCTGCCCCGATCTCGGCCTGGCCGATACAGAAAGACTGGATCAGATCGTACGAGAAGTCAATATGTGCCAGGTGGGACCCTACGAGAGACTGTCCGACCATGTATATTATTACGACCGGAAACAGGATGAGATACGTATAAAAAAATAAGGAGGACGACCGCATAATGGAAGAAAAAGAGATCCTGATGTCTATAAATGACAGGCTCGGTATCATAACCGCACTGATAAAAGCAGCAAACATAGCCGTCGGAAATATGGAATATTTTGCAGAGGACGGACAATGCATAGCCATCATACTCGACATCGCCAGTACCAGACTCGGGGAATGCCGCAGACTGCTAGATCCTATAAAAAACATATGAACCAGCTCCAAGAGCAGATCACTAAAAGAGGATATCATGCCTAAAAAAACAAAACTCAATTATCGTTTCCACAACCCTAATACACCAGAAGCCACAGCCGAATATATAATAAAGATCCTCATCGAAGTCAATCAAAAAAAGGTCAAAAGGATCTTGTTAGATGAAGCATCTAAATACGAAAAAGAAAGACTATCGGAGAAGAGCCGCGATTCATAGCGGCTCTTCCCTCTCCTTTTCACATTTGACATAATGCAGTGCTCTTTCTTCTAAGATACGATCGACCTTTTTTTTATTTACCTCGATGAGGATCTTGATTATGTAATCAGCCGTGACTTCTGGTGTATTTGGATTATGGAATCTATAGTTTAATTTTTTCTTCTTAGAAATGGCGACCACCTCCCCGGAGTTTCCCCATGACTGCTTTTTCTAACATATGAATCCCAGGCACGATATAGTCCACGGATTTATATGATCTTACATATGATGGGCGTCTCAACTTCTTTTTTGTTCCGCCCGATCTGATATCTGCCCTTCAAGACCGCCTCTCCTACTCGCAGTCTCGACAAGATACCCTCCCAGATCTTCCGGTCATTCGGATCGATCAGATCCGCCATGAACCTCCTGTCTTTCTCAGTCGGTCGAAAAATGACCTTGTTTGCAGCTTGCATCAGAGTATCCATTTCCTCCTTGTCATGATCTGCCAAAAACTGCGATGAAAGGTAAACAGAAAGTCCAAATTTACGCCCTTCCCGCAACATAGCAGATAATGCGCTCCCCGGCCTTATGTCCAGATTCTGGAACTCGTCCAATAGGATGACATCAGCCCTCTTCCTGCCACGACGCACTTCTTTCCAGAACATTTCCGAAAATAACTCTGCCAAAAATCTGCGCTGTAATTCTGCATATCCTGAGATCTGAATGATTGTTATCGTAGCTCTTTCCTCATTTCCCTCTCCATCTCTTTTACATCGGAACCGTATCCCCAACACACCCGAATATGGCTCAATACGAGTCAATAAATGATGGATATTCTTCTTATTTTCAGCATCCTCTTCAATATTTAAAAGAGCCTCAAGTTTCTCCATGAGAAGTGGAAATGTAACAGATCTTTTAGAAGAAAACGCCGATATCAACCCTTTCCTGAGCAATTTCTTTTGATAATAACTCCGGATTCCTAACACTTTTATCAAAGCATCTGTCAGATCTGAAACAAACTCTTTCCCTTCATATATCCAGTCAAAACTCTCTTCTGACGGATCCAATATCTCCACCTTTTCTATAGAGCGGAACTGGTTTTTCACCAGTTCCGTTTCTGCATAACTGTGAGAATAGTCAAGCAAAAAAATAGTCTTTCCGCTCGCGATAAGCTCTTCCATTCTCCTGCATAAAAAATATGTCTTCCCGTATCCTGAATTTCCAAGGACCAGTATATGCCCGTTTGGCTCTTCCGATAAAAGAATGCCGTGCCCTTCCATATCATTTATCATAAACACCCTCCCTTTGCCAGATCAACAATATCATTGACGCCTGGACTATTAAAAAAATCTCTTTTAATCTGATACGTTTCTACAATATTTCCTGCTATCTGCAGTTTTCTGGAAAAACCTGTTCTGTCTGTTATCAGAATGCCCTTTCTTTTCAATATCAACAAAACCGTATTTAAATGCAACATCATCCCTTCCTTAGTCAAGATCATACCCATTATTTTAGTAGGAAACCAAATATGATCGGGAGAATAGAAGATCGCACCTTGCTCAAAATCTCCTTCCCGCCTTTTTTCTATCGCGTAAAAGCATTGGATCCTTTTACGCACAGATGATATAAAAATCTCGATCAGCTCTTCATCATCGTACACATTCCTCTCAAAAATATTTGGCCACTCTATGGCAGGCGGCATTTTTAACATCTCGGAAAAATTTATGCCTTTTTCATCCCAATATCCCTTCACAATCTCATACGTACTAACAATAGCATGTGCTACATTCTCTTTCCCTCTTTTATTTTTCATGATCACACTCCAGATTTTTTCCAGATTTCTTTTAGCATATGAAACAAAATCCGATAGCACCGCTTCCATTGCTTGGTGTTCAACAAAAATAATATTTTTTTGATCATCTCTATAAAACGCAAGATCCACCATGATATTTTGCACACCGGCCTCCAATATCCTGTCCTTTGAGAAAAAGACACAAGCGAAACTTCCATGCACGCCAGTTTCCTCAGTCACATTACCTTGATGCTTCATCCCAGCTATGACAGCACCTATATTTTTTTTGATCTTCCTGCAATGATAGTCACTCTCATACGCTCCATTCGTTGCATCGAAGATCAAAATTTCATCGTTGCTCCTCGTGATCAAACGTCGGAGTTCCGCTTCCTTCAGATCAAGACTCCTCGGAAGTAATATTCGACGGTCAAAGACCTTGAGCCAACTACAAACAATCTTTCGATCCAACGGGTCGATCTCTACAAAATTGAGACAAATATCGACCTGATCATGCATCTCATAAAAGACGCTGCTCAAAATACCCACAAAAGGATACAAAGTGACTAACAACCGTTCTTTCCATCGGGAGATCTTATTTAATTCCTGAAAATAAATCTGCATGATCTCCTCTGTAAGATTTATGTCTGGAAATTCCTTTTCCAATACTGGAATAGAGGGAAAATCCGCCGTCTTTTTAAACATGAAGTTCTCTTTATGCAAAAAATCACCATTATGCCATCCTGCCAAAACGGGAACCATAAGACGGTTTTCCGTCTGCTCAATGATGGCCGCCCAATGCTCATAGAGCAAAGTCCCGATCGTCGCCCTTGAAACTCCCGAGCAAAATGGCCCTGCGGCTTTCACAAAATGATCAAGCAAATATGCAGGTTTCACTTTTCGTTTATCTCCGATGACCCAAATCCCATTTTTTTCGAAAAAAATGCCAAATTTCTCCGTCTTCTCCAGACCTTGAAAATCCAATGTGTAAACGGTATTTTCCCCAGTCAAAATGCTAGACAGTTGAAAAAAGACATTGCTCCCATCATCATAAAAGCGATTGACGCTGAGAAACAGATCTCCACTTACGACCAGTTGATCTCCTTCTTTCTTGCGTTTCCTCTTTTGATTTTGACGCTCTGTTTTTTTGATCATCTGATCAACATTATCGAGCAGAAGTTGGTTGTTCATACCGATCTGCTGTCCGAGTGAATAAAGGTAATTTGACAGATTCTGCAGATATTCTTCCATAATCTCTCTCCTTTCATATTACGTTATGATGTTTCGTGAGTGACGGACAACGCATACGTACCATGCGATGGCCTGATCATATTGTACAACGAAGCTCTAAAAATAGATTTCACAAACACCCGTGTACAGGTAATATTATACTCCCTGATTACTGATCATTCACTGACTGTAATATTTTTTTAATATCTAAAATTCTTTATTTATATCTTGTTTTTTGATATAATAGCATAAATACTAAGTAAAAAGGAGTTTTTTATGTACGATATCACGCTGCTTCACGAAAAAAATATGGAGGTACAGGAACTCATCCTGAAATATTTTTACTTGATCGACCCCGCTCAGACAATAGATGACCTCTCCAAATATCCCGTTCCTAAAGACAGCAACGATACATCTGCCATTGATGATCTTTTCCATACGATATTCGAGAAGATATACAGAGCCTCAGCTCTGTATGATCGATACCTGGATCCTACATATAATTCACATGAAAGTTTTTTTGGTGAGCCCGGATGCACTTCAAACTCGGACGTAGATTATCATGCATATACGGCCCGGCTGGGACACATGAGAGCCCTCCTCAAATTATCTCTCCGCAACCATTGCATCACGCAAGGTTTTTTCAACTGTTTATCGAGAAAAAATTCAGGTGCCTATAAATTCTTATCCGGAAAATATGACAAGTTTCTTCAATCCGGGTATTTTTCAGCTCCAGAATACAAAAAAGAAGATTATGACAAAGTGGACTCAGATAACAGTATTTATCAAACCTATAATGGCAGATTCCATGCGTTAAAAAAACAGGGTGAAGATAGTTTTATCTGGAAAGTCCTTGTCGATAGTTCCCTGCATATGAATGGGTCTATGCCCTCTGATGACGCGCGCTTCAGATTCAAAGTACCCCTGGTATATAAGCATTGGATCCACTCATTTTTTAAGGATACTGAGATAAGCACTCTCAGTAAACATGTCAAAAAGAAGCGCAAAGATACATATAAATTTTATACGGCTGTATATGATATCCTCCGGTCTGAAGAAAACAAACTGGAGCATCCTCTTGATAAATTTGTCTTCCATACGATGAGTGAATATTACCTGGGGTTCTCCACTCTTTCTTATATAAATAGGCTGATGGGAAGGATCAAAAGACCCTCCTCAAGTGAAGACGCTTATTTAAAACGATACAGGGGACAGATATTAGAGTCCACTCTAAACCGACTTTCCAAATGCCCCATGCCATATGCACGCCATCTATTTTTTATGTATGCTTTAGAGGCTTTACGCTACAATGAAAATGTAGAATGTAAATTTCTTTCAAGCTCTCCAGAGATCGGAATGAAGCGGTCACCGATGAAAACTCCATTCACTGATGAGGAACGAGACGCTTTGGGATTAAGACTGATCCCCAGATTTTTTAACACCTTAGATCACATTACGCTGCCGATCTTGTCCAGCCTATGGATGATCGTGTCAGAAAAATTAATAGATGATAAAGAATTTTTATTTGAGTTATATAAAACATATGTTACGTCGCATGATCGATCATTGACCGCTGATCTTTCCACTATATCGTTTGATGAAATGGCGGATTGTTGTTCTGAAAAAAGGCCAAATGATCCCCCAGATGATATATGCGCTTCCTTTTCCTTAAACGCTTTGGAAGATAAACTCAGCCTTAAGAACTCTAGTGCATCTGCCCTCTTTGCGGATAAGATCTTCCATCAAAAAGATCTGTCTGCCATGATCTGTGATTTCCTGAGAATGTCACAAGACCACTCCGACTCACCATATGTATACAAGCTCTTCCAGACAGAACTAACAGACACTGACCCCAAATATGAGCTTGACTTTTTTCGCTTTAATAGGGCCGATAATATATTTAGACTCTTTTCTTCAAAATGGTGACTCCATTCTTTTTTTGCATGGTCCAAAGGGGCTGCAAGATCCAAGCCGCCCCTTTTGGTTTTTGAAATACGCATCTGATCAATGAGAAAACTGCCTTCCTTTGAAATTTTTTCCTAAATTTGATGTGTTTGACTGTTAAAAACACCATTTTTTGAAGAAATTTTTTCAGGAAGGCAGTTATTGTTCCCGCATCGATTATGGCTCTCTTCCAACAAAAAAGGCGTTCATCCGTTCTGCTATGCGTTTTTGGAATATATTTTACCATTAATGTGATCAAAGGGCCTTGTTTTTCCATCTGATCCATCGCCTCTTTTTCCGTATCAGAAATTCCTTTTTCTTCATCCGGATCGCGTGCTTTAAATTCCAGATTCTTGCTTTCTTTGCTTATATTTCTGGACTCAAATATCACGTCATACATGCAGCGACATTTTTAAAAAAATCATTTGATCATGTTCACAAGGGATTTTTATTTCAGAGTAAAAAAACAGGACCAGGGATCTTATTTGATCCCCGGCTCATCAGTACCCTTACACATTCTGACCTGTTTTCTATTCTCTCACTGCCCCATGCAAAAACGATCATAGATTAACCTTTCAACTGGCGGAGCTCCTCCATTAAATCAGAATATTTGTTTTGTTTCCGGTAGTCAAGATATCGGCTCCCACCGAATAGTTCGACAGCATCTAAAAGTTAGATATCTTATTGTAAATACAAAACCCATCTGATCCACTTGTATCTATATGCAGATTTATTCCCATGATATCAAATATAAAATATCCACTTGTTTACTTTTTTCTCTAGTCTTGCTAAAATCCTAAAAGTCTTTCACTTCTCAGTCAAAAACATCCCCGTCTCCCTCTTTTGTCCAATGGTCATCCGCTATCCTCATAATACTTAAGCAGCCATCGGAAAAGAATAGCCACCTGCATAATCCTCCAATACCTCGTTTATTTACAGATCAAAGGAGATCGCTTACCATGGATACTTTAGAAATGACAATATACGACTACCTCAAGTTTTGTAGATCACAGAAAAAACTTGATGAGAAAACCATAAAGGCTTACAAGATCAATCTAAAACAGTTCAGAACACACATACCTGTGTCTCTTCCCCATCTCATAACCCAAGAAATGCTGGAAATGTTTATCGCTATGCTGCATCAGACATACAAACCCAAAACTGCCAAAAGAAAATTAACTTCTGTGAAATCATATTTCCGATATCTGGAGTATAGAGAGCATATAAAAACAAATCCTTTCACCAAAATCCAAACAAGATTCCGGGAGCCAGTCACCCTCCCTAAGATCATCCCTTTACATTTGATAGAAACACTTTTATCCACATTATATGACCAGCGATCATCTGCAAAAAATACTCTTCAGAGAAAATACATCCTTCGGGATATCGCAGTCATCGAATTGCTCTTCTGCTCCGGGATGAGAATCTCCGAATTATGTTCCCTAAAGCCTACGGATATCAATCTGCATGATAAATGTATCCTCATACACGGAAA
>CAJTYN010000143.1 GCA_910584115.1 uncultured Lachnospiraceae bacterium | reverse complement strand
TTCCGGCTTCGCATGCTCCACCTCGCTGCATGTGGTGATGGCGGAGAAATAGCCCACGATCTTGTGTCCCTCCAGGGCCGCCCGCACCAGATCCACATGGTTGCTGGACGCCACGCCCATCCGGATCCCTTTCCCGTGCGCATGCTCCAAAAAGCCCTTGAGGCCCGGTTTCATGGGGACCTTGTTCCGGTACTGGTCTTCGACCATCTCCATCCATTCCCCGATGATCTCCTCCACCGTATCCGGCAGGTCGAAACGCCTCTTAAAATAGCGCGCCGTCTCCGTAAATTCCATGGATTCCAGCTCTTTGTTCAGGCCCTCCGGGAGAGGGATCCCCCGCCGCCGCAGATACTCCTGATCCACAGCCTTCCAGACGCCCATGGAATCCACGATCGTCCCATCCAGGTCAAAAATGATGCCTTCCACGTTCTCTAACATATCCCGCTCCGTTTCTCTATGCCATAAATTCTTTCGTGATCGCCTGCGCCCGATATCCTTCCGAGATGATATCCAACTGGCGGTGAAAGCGCTCCAGCTGCTGCAGGTCCTTGCTCTCGTAGACCCTGAAAAATTCGTCCTGTATCTTCGTCACTTCCCTCTGGTTCGAGAATTTATACAGGTTTTCTATATTGTTCAGGATATCCGCCACCAGGTTTGTCTGGAGCTGGGAGAAATTCTGCGCATCCATGATCTCATGGCGCACCGTGGACATCTCCCGGTCCAGGGACAGGATCGCGGCCGCCGCCTTGCTCAGCCGCTCCCGTACATGGGCGGGCATATTTCCCTTATATTTATACTGCAGGGAATGCTCGATCGTCGCCCAGAAGTTCATCGCCAGGGTCCGGATCTGGATCTCCACCTGGAGCTTTTTCGGCCCGTCGATCGTCTGCACCGTATAATAGATGATCAGATGGTAGCTGCGGTAGCCGCTCTCCTTTGCGTGGGTCAGATAATTCTTCTCACTCTTGATCTCCATGTCCGAACGATTCTGGATCATGGATGCCACCACGTCTATATCTTCCTCAAACTGGCAGATGATCCGGATGCCCGCGATATCCTCCAGGTCTTTCTCCAAACGGTCGATCGGGATGTTCTTGCGCTGCATCTTCTCCAGGATGCTGGCGATGCTCTTCACACGCCCGTTGACCTGTTCCAGGGGCGAGTACAGGTCTTTCTCTTTGTGTTCTGTGATGATATGGTTAAACTTAACGATCAGTTCCCTGACTGCCAACTCGTAAGGACTTAATATATTCCTCCACAACTGTATCTCCATTGTTCCTCTCCTTAATGATCACCATACTTTTTATAGTATACCATATCTTCCGGCTTTTTGCTTCCCCAAATATGAGAGTTTTATTTTTTTCATACGCCCTTACGTTTCGGGGTCCAGGAACCGCAAGATCCAATAGGGATCCACACTCAGCTCCGCATGCTCCCTGGTCCGTATATAGATCCCCATGTGCAGATGGGTGGAAAACTGGCCCCGCGTCCCCTCCGGCCCGTATCCGGTATTTCCCATGAAGCCCAGCACCTGCCCGGCCTGCACCGCGTCCCCCTCGCCCAGCTCGCCGCTGTAAGAATCCAGATGGGCATAGTAAAAATAGCCGCCGCCCGGACTCCGGATCCCGATGCGGTAACCGCCCAGGGGGAGCCATCCGATCTGCTCCACCAGGCCGTCGGTCACGCTGATGACCGGGTAATGGCCGGGCAGATCCTCGGGCCCGAAGAGGTCGCAGCCCTCATGCCGCCGCTCCTGGTCCGCCCCTCTGGGCGCCATCCAGGTATCCTCATAGACGATCCCTCCGCCCGGCACCGGAAAACACTCCAGGTCGCCCCATATGGCCTGGTAGGCTTTTTTTCCCGCTTCCCAGACGTCTTCCTTATACATCTCCATCATGGGCGCCTCTGTACGGATCTCTTCCGGATAGAAACGGCCCATGAACATGGTCGCCGCCACCGTATCCGCAAGCCCCGGCCGCCCGGTCTGCCGATACGCCTCCCGAAGCCCTTCCACCAGCGCCTGATCCAATCTCTGCGCCCGGAAAGGGGCTTTTTCCAGATCCATGATCCCGATGCCGGAGACGAGGCTCCGCTGGGAGATGATCTGCGTCCCATACCTGCACAGGAGGATCAGCGCCAAAAGAAGCGGCAGCGAAAGAGCCTGATATCGAAATCTCTTCATAACGCCTCCCGCTCTCATACCTGACCATTTTATGCGGCAGGAGGGGAAGATAGAAGTAAAAAGTGATCATTTTTGATCCAGCCGCCGCAGGACTTCCAGCAGATACTCGAACACCCGCTCTGTCGAAGAGATGGACAAGCTCTCATCCGGCGTATGGATATCCCGCATATCCGGACCGATGGACACACAGTCCAGACCCTCGATCCCCTGGTAGAAGACCCCGCATTCCAGCCCGGCGTGGATCGCCGCAATCTTCGGCTCTTCCTGATAGAGGTCTTCATAGACCGCCGCCATGAGATCCCTGAGCGGGGAATCCACCTTGTATTCCCAGGCCGGATATCTGCCCTCAAGCCGTGCCGTCCCGCCCAGGAACTCAGCCAAAAAAGTGATCTTTTCGCTGAGATGGTCCATCGCCGGATCCACGCTGCTGCGCACGCCGCTGGAGGCATAGAGCGCATCTTCTCCCAGACGCAGGCTGCCCAGATTGCAGGACGTCTCCACCAGATGGCGGCATGTGCCGCTGAATTTCTGGACTCCATCCGGGATCTCCATCAAGAAGAACAGCAGACGGCTCTTTGACGACGGGTCGAGCACGGCGGCTTCCGTCTCCGCGTCTTTTTCATCCTCTTTTTCACAGGACACCCAGATCTCCTCGTCTGACCCGGCGTATTCCCTGCGTATATCCTCCTGCCATCTCCTGCAGAAGCGGCTGAAGTCCTCCCAGCCGTCCGGCTCCAGGACCAGACGTGCCTCGCATTTTGCCGGGATCACATTGTCCTTATCGCCGCCCGAGAGCCCCATGATCTCATACGCCGCCTCCTGATCCAGGTCGTAGAGGAAGCGCCCCATCAGTATGTGGGCGTTCGCTCTCTTCTTATGGATATCCGACCCGGAATGGCCGCCTTTGAGCCCGCCGATCGTCACGGTGACTGGCATCCCATGAGCCTGCGCATGCCCCACCGGGATCTCTGCCTGCACGCTGACCCCGCCGGCACAGCCCGCCCAGAGGATCCCTTCCTCCTCCGAATCCAGGTTGATCATCCGCGTCGACTCCAGACAGCCCAGATCGAGACCGACGGCCCCCAGGAGCCCAATCTCCTCATCAACGGTGCACACGGCCTCCAGCGGCGGGTGCTCGTATGCCTCCGACTCCAGGATCGCCAGCATATAGGCCAGCGCGATCCCGTCGTCTCCGCCCAGGGTCGTATCCTTGGCCGTGATATGATCCCCCTCGATCTGCAGGACCAGGGGATCCCTGTGAAGGTCGTGGGCGCTGCCCGGACGTTTCTCCGCCACCATATCCATATGGCCCTGGAGGATCACGGGTCGGGCATCCTCTCTCCCTTTACTTCCTTCTTTGTAGATCACCACGTTGCCGGACGCATCCTGTATATATCTCAGCCCGTGCTCCGCGGCAAAGGATACCAGATAGTCGCTGATCTGCCTGGTGTGGCCCGATCCTCTGGGGATCTGGCTTATCTGCTCAAAATAATAAAACACTCTGGAAGGCTCAAGCGCCCCCAAGACCGCTCTCTCACTCATCTCTCATCAAACCTCCTGTATCTGATCTTATAAATATCTAAAAACATCTTCCCACAGATCATGAATGGCCGCAAGGCACAATATAATAAAAAACAACAAGCCCGCCAGGGAGAAACTCATGCTCTCTAAGATCTGCAAGACCAAAAACCTCTTATCTGTCTGTATCCTGCTGCTCCTCGTCTATATGTTCCAGGAACCGCAGCGCTCCCTGGAGGCTTCCCAGCGCGGCCTGCTGCTCTGGGCACACACCCTGCTGCCCACGCTGCTGCCTTTTATGATCCTCTCCAGCCTGGTGATCCGCATCGGGACCGCCGAACGGCTGCTTGCGCCTTTCGCCCCTTTTTTCCGCTTGCTCCTAGGTCTGTCCCCGGCCGGGACATACTGCTATCTGATGGGTCTCCTCTGCGGCTACCCCATGGGCGCCAAACTGGCCGCGGACCTGTACCGGGAGGAGCGGATCTCCCAGTCGGAAGCCCGCTATCTCCTCACGTTCTGCAACAACCCCAGCCCCGTTTTCGTCACCACGTATCTCCTGCTGCAATGCCTCCATATGCCCCAGTACACCCTCGCCACCTTCGCCATCCTCTACAGCGCCGATCTGGCCACCAGCCTCGTCTTCCGGATCCGTTACTGCCCCGGCGGCTCCGGGCGTAAAAGAAAAGAGATACCTCCCCTTCCCTCCATCGGAAAGCTTCTGGATATCTCTATCATGAACGCTTTTGGAACGATCACCCGTCTGGGCGGCTTTATCATACTGTTTTCCGTGCTGTCTGCGGCGCTGGGACGATATCTTCCCCGGACTCTGGGGAACGCCGTCCCCTGCCTGCTGGGACTCCTGGAGATCTCCACCGGACTTGAGGCGATCGCCGCCTCCTCCATGCCCGCCGCGGTCAGGTACACACTCTCCATCTGCGCCGCCTCCCTGGGTGGCCTGTGCATCCTGGCGCAGACCTGTACGGTCCTCGAAGGCTCCCGGCTGCCGCTGCGCCCTTACCTGGAAGGGAAGATCGTAAACGCATCCTTTACCCTGCTCTTTTCTCTACTCTTCCTCAAGAGCATCCAGGTCATCTAAGTCGTCCAGACTGTCTGACCCGTCCAGATCCTCCAGACTGTCCAGATCCTCCAGGGCGTCTTTTTTCTCCTCTTCCTTCGGGGCCGGGGCGGGTTCATAAGCGCTGGATATGGCCGCCGCCTGCGCCGTCTGGGGAGCCAGTTCTTTTCTGTTCTGGGTCACCACGCCGGCGCAGCTCTGCAGGGCCTCTATGAACATCCCGTATCTTCCGCCCGCGTTCTCCAGCGTCTCCTGGATGATCGCCTGGATATTGGCCAGCATCTCATCTGTGTAAGTGATCGCGCCCAGCCGGATATCGTTGGCGTCCTGCGTGGCCTGGTCTAAGATCTCCTGGGCCTGCTTGTTGGACGCGTTGATCGTCTCGTTTGAAAGGGCGTAGGCCCGCTGCATCACCTCGTGCTCCGTGACCATCTCCTGGGCCCGCTCCTGGGCTTCCGCCAGGAGAGTATCCGCCTTGTTCTGGGCGTCTTCCAGGATGGCGTCTTTATTGTTTATGATCTTCTGATACCGTTTGATCTCATCGGGGGTCTTCAGGCGCAGCTCCCGCAGCAATTCCTCCAACTCTTCTTTATTGACCACGATCTTCGTCGTGGATAACGGCTGATATTTGCAACTGTCCACATATTCTTCAATCTCTTCAATGATCTGTTCAATCCTGCTGCTCATCTTACACTCTCCTCCATCTTCCGGCATACCGCTTTTGCCACCAGCTCCGGTACAAATTTCGAGATGTCCCCATTCAGGGACGCCACCTCTTTGACCGATGAAGAACTTAAATATGCATACTCCAGACTGGTAGTCAGAAAGACTGTATCCACGTCATGTGCCAGGATGCGGTTGATCTGGGCCATCTGTAGTTCGTACTCAAAATCTGTGATCGCGCGCAATCCCCGGACGATCACACTCGCACCGCATTCCCTCGCCAGGTCCACGGAAAATCCATCGAATGCCCGGACCGACACATTGGGTAGATCTTCCGTGACCTTTTCTAGTATATTAACACGTTCTTCCTTAGAAAACAACGGAGTTTTTTTTGAATTGCTCATAACCCCTACGACCACCTGGTCAAAGGATCTTGCCGCCCTGGATATGATATCCAGATGCCCGAAAGTCACCGGGTCAAAGCTCCCCGGATATACGGCTGTCGTCATCTTGATCCCCCCTTATGATCCAGACATGCATGTTTGTCTTATATTCTTTTTTCTTTTGCACTGTAAACCCCAGTTCCTCCACATAATCAAAGGAAGTCTCCAGAGAGGCTTCCACGATCACCGCGCCGTCCTCGGCCAGCAGGGACGACTGGGCCAGATAGCGCAGCACCTGCTCTTCCAGTCTCCGTCCGTACGGCGGATCCATGAAGATGAGGTCAAAAGCCTCTCCCCCCTCCAATCCTCTCAAGGCCCCCATCACATCCTGGCGGAGGATCTTCCCGCCCTCGCCCAATCTCGTAAATGCTAGGTTCTTTTTGATACATTCCACCGCCGCCCGGTCCTTTTCCACAAACACGGCGAAGGCGGCCCCGCGGCTCAGCGCCTCGATCCCGATGGCTCCGCTGCCGCTGAAGAGATCTAAGAACCGGGCGCCGCCGATCTGTGGCTGCAGGATATTGAACAATGTCTCTTTCGTCCTGTCCGTCGTCGGCCTGGTGTCCATCCCCGGCGGGGTCAGGAGTCTCAGCCTGCGTGCTCTTCCCGCGATCACTCTCATCTCAGATGAAGCCTCCAATCCAGGTCGCCCCGGGCCAGCCCGAGGATCAGCATCTCCGCAGTGGCGATGTTCGTCGCCACCGGGATCGTGTATTGATCGCAGCATTTGGAGATCGCCACGATATCCGGCTCCTTCCTGTCCACCATCACCGGGTTATAGAACATGATCACCAGATCCATGTCCCCCCGCTCGATCATCTCCATGAATTGTTTGTCTCCCCCGATACTGCCCGGCAAAAATTTATGTACGTGCAGGTTCGTCACTTCCTCGATCCGCCTGCCCGTGGTCCCTGTCGCATACACTTCGTGCTTTGCCAGTATATTCTTATAAGCGATACAAAAATCTTCGATCAGGACCTTTTTACTGTTATGGGCTATAATCCCTAAGTTCATGCATTCCACCTCTCGCTTTCCCCATAATATGATCCGTGCAGATACGCTCTGTACAAATTTACCTCATTATAACAAATAGATAAATGGAGTGCAATTATTTTTTATATTTTATACAAATTTTATAAAAGGACGCCCTTGTCTAAAAGGCGCCCTTTTTTTCAGTCTGTTTTTTTACATCTGTTAGGACATCTGTCCGCCGTTCATGGTCCCGCTCATCCCGGCAGTACCCTGTCCGCCGCTCATCTGCCTCTCCTGCGCTTCGATCATCTTTTTCACCATATAGCCGCCGACGCTCCCGTTCTGCTTGGAAGTCAGGTTGCCGTTATAGCCGTCGGAAAGCGGTACTCCCAGTTCATTCGCAACCTCAAACTTAAAACGGTCTAAAGCACCTTTTGCTTCTGGTACTGCTGCTGTGTTAGAAGAATTTCTTGACATCTTTCTTGCCTCCTTATCGGTGTTTTAGGTTACGATGGTAGTATATGAGATCTAAAAAAGAATACTCTAGAAGTTTTTGCATGGATCAACAAAATACGGCAAAAAATAAAGGGGATGCGCTCCCCTTTTTTCACGGGGCCTACAGGCCGAAACTGCCTGTGATGTCCCCATTGATGACGAAATATGCCGCGTCGTCCTCCGGTTTGATATAGACTTTCAGTTCTTTCATGTCTTCTTCCGGATTGCCCATGTCTTTCGTCCATATCTCTGTGACCTTGCCCAGCACTTCATCCTGGACGCACACTTCTCTGTCACCGTACTGGATATAGATCTCCGTAAGCCTCTCCGCCTTCTTCTTCACAGCCGGGGCGCTCTTTTTCTTTTGATTTCCGCCTTTTGCTGCCATCTGATCATCTCCTTTTCAAAATCAAGACTATTGTTAGCACGAGTCTTAGGATACTACTTTTGCCTGGAAATTACAAGTCTTTTTTTCGGTACTTTA
>CAJTYN010000142.1 GCA_910584115.1 uncultured Lachnospiraceae bacterium | reverse complement strand
TATATAAGTGAAATGTCTGGTTTTTACATCTTTATGGTGTCCCTCCTGCCAGCCCATCTGTCTCTGCGATCCGCCTCACTGTCTCTTCGTCCAAACGCAGGATAGATGCTGTCTGCTCGATACTGCCAGTCGTTGTCAGGGCATTTATGACCATCTGTTCTATCCCTTGGGATAGTCCTAGTACTACAGCGAACTTTTTAAAAGTGTGGTCTTTCTATGCGACAGATATGCCTGACGATTCCTGCGGATATGATAACACACGATCTTCTTCATATCCGTAACGACATAGGTTATGATCCCATGCATCAGCCGCACGACCATCGACACTGTCAATGGGATTGATTTTTTTTAACATCTCCCGTATCTGTATGGTAAAGAGATGGGCGATCATCACGAACAGCATGTGCCTGTTCCAGCCTCTGTAACTGCGGCACTCATAGTGTCCCATCCCGAGGTTGCCCTTACACTCTTCAAAACATTGCTCGATCGGCCATCTTAATGTAGCCGCTCTGTCCAGCTCCCATATGGCGATGTCTGACGGGGCATTGCTGACGAGATACTTTATATCCCCGTCCGCATATCTCCTCAGATAAAGCCATATCGCCCCGCCTGGCCTGACATAGTCCCTGTTCAGGTCTTTACGGCAGGAAAAGCATCTTATCGCTTTCCGTTCTGCATTGATAGGTCCTTTCGCCCCTTCTCCCAGGATGACAGTCTCCCATGGATATGCCGGGTCACTGGCGATATCCTGTACAGAGGACGGGCCATGTGAGAGGACCGGATGCTTTCTGGGGCGTCCCCTCCTGGTCTCTGGGAAGGTCATCTCCGGATATGTCAGGAACACCCGCTCCTTTGAGTTGGTGGCGGCGAAGTACCAGGTCCCTTCCGGGAGCATGAGGGCATCCAGGAAAGCATGGTCGTTCCCATAAACGGCGTCGCAGCCGACCCACTGTGCCTGGAACTGCCCACTCCCGAGCGCCCGGTTGAGCATCCTGAGTGCGATCTCATTTTTTGTGCTGAATGCCAGGTCCCCTGGCATCCGGCACTGCTCCCGGAGATCTGCGTAAGGTTCACTGGACCACTCTTGCGGGATATAGAGTTGATAGTCTACGAGACCATATCCTCTATCCCCAGCATAGGCCAGGAATACACCGCATTGGCAGTTCTCAGTCTTGCCCAGACGTCCACAATATTGACGCTTCACGCCTACAGGATGCTTGCCTTTCTTCACAAAGCTCGTATCATCTACTGACAACATGCCACGGGGAGAGCCTATCTGCTCGGAGAGCAGCCTCCGGTAAGTTTCCAAGATAGGCTGTTCCTTGAAAGGTGAGCGGGAAAAGAACTGCTGCAGGGGTCTGACGTACTCCTCACCTGAGAAGTATAGGGCTATCGGTTCGATAGATTTCCGTTCTAATGGGCTCAATAGTCCACGGATGACCGTTTGGAACGCCTTTTTCTGAGGGTTAGAAAAGCAGAGGGAGTAATGCTGCAGATAGCTTTCCAGCTCTGTCTGGAGTTGGGTATCGTTTTCTTTATCAGAACACCAGGTTTCTAATGCGATAGGATCGAATATTGTAGAGTACATCATGATCATCAACCCCTTTTTCTTTATTATATCAGAATATTCTGCTATGATCAACAAATTAGCAGAAAACAGCTCTACGTATTCGAAGTCATCGAATGAAACTCAAATGTTCGCTGTAGTACTAGGGATATGCCCTCCTGTCTTGCTTCCTCTTGCTTCACTTTTATATCTTCTTCATAACTATATTCAGCGACCAGCATGTTCCTCACCTCACTGCCTTTCCTTTTCAGATATCCTGCCAATATCCCTCTACTTATACAGTCCTCTATCGCCCTTTTTATAGGATCTGTCCCATACAAAAACCCCCGTTAGACCGTATTTTATGGAACTGATAGGGGCTTTGTCTGTCTCATGGCTACATCATGCGCGTCAGATTGCTGTTTTTAGTTTATATAAAAATCTTTGATCGACATTGCCATATCTCCGAAATAATCTTTTTGAACAATCCCAATCACTGTTATATGATCACCGCCAAGGGGCTGCGGATCATATGGGAATGCTCCGATCAGTACGATTGATTGGGAACCTTCATGCAGTCGCCTATAATCATCGTATGTCCCGCTTACCTTAACAACTGTGTCCATATATTTATTTGGGTATCTGAGGATATCCTCGATATTAGTGAGATATCCCGGATCCAAAGTATCTTGTCCTTCTGGCTCAGGTGTCGCTTCATCAGTAGAAAAGTTTTGTATAGCAGGGTCTACCCATGTAAGATCGATCGTTTCTTCATCTGAAGGCTGTTTTTCTTGTTCGTAAGATGCAGATCCAGATCTGTCTCCAATATACTCCACAATATCTTGATATTTTAAAGCGGTGATCTCATCAAAAGATATTCCATTATCAGCCAGCTCTTCTTTGATCCTTTTTATATCCTCGATCAGTATCTGAGGGATGTCATAGCTATCCATAAATCTTATGAGTTCATCTGAGGATTCATATTTTTCTCCATCGATCATGATCGTAAATTCGTCGTTATCGATATTATAATTTATGATAGATAGGTCACCTTCATCAATCTCAACATCGAAATAGATCCTTATCTCGTTTTCATCCAGATCGTAACTGAAGCCTGGGTTTCTAAGACAACCATATCCAAATCGATAAGAAAAACAACTAACAACTTTGTCTTCTGTGACTCTGATAAATTCATTTTCAGGTGTATATGTAAGGACCCAATCCTTTAATGGATCACCCACGACAGTATCATTGCAGGTAAATGTATACCTCTCTTCTTCGCTCTCTACATCCGTAAATTCTGATAATCGATCAATGGTCCCTTCTTTATCCCATTCTTCGCCAGACTCTCCAAACGTAAAAATGAGAAGGATGATGACTATAAACGGTATGATCAGGAATAAGACAAATTTTGCGATTGGTTTTTTAGGCGGGCTTTTTGCATATCCGTTTATCTGTTGGTTTATCGCATCGGTCTGTAGACTGCTTCCACAATAAGGACAAAACTTACTCCCATCATTTAATTCCTTACCACATTTGCTGCAAAACATAGTACTCCTTTCTGACTATAAATGGGGAATGTATATCCCATCATATCGTCTTAGTATAGTGATGCATGTATTTCGCCATCTTCATCCCACAATACAAGGGTCGCACCATCGACATCACAGTCTGCAAAACTAAGATTATAAAAAGATTTCTGGTTTTCATACTCGTCTTGGATCGCAAAGTCCCATTCCAGGCTATCGGCATCAATATGGAATATGATGTCAAAGCTTTCACCGTCATAAAGGATGTCATCCTCTAAGATATCTTCTTCCCAATCGTCAGTATCTGTTTTCGAGGCGTACAAATGATAAATATCAGTCTCGGTATTATTTATCACAGTCAGTCTAAAGGCGAGTGTCTGAGGTGTTTCATTTGTTGGTGTCTGACTTCCATCTTCCTGTGATCCTGAGGTGTCGATCTCGTCTTCAACTTTTTGGATCAATTCTACATTTTTCTTTTCAAATGCGTTGAATATGCTGTTCATATCAAAGCGATCTCCGGGTATAGTCCCGTGATACCAAGATGTATTTTCAAAATGTTCTTGCAGTTCTTCCATTTTAAATATGTATCCGTGTCGGGCGAAGATCTCATTCCTTCCGATCAAAAGATCTTGGGCACTTTTAGTTCGCACTTCATCCTCTGACAGATAGTATTTATCGCTGTCTGGAAAAATATACTCTGTATCAGCGACTTGCTCTTGCGGGGGCGTATCTTGAGCCTTTTGGTCTTCTGACAAAGTCGTATAATGTATACGTGTTACTTTATCATTTGTTATCCAACATGTTAGGTCTTCATTTGTGTATGTGTCCGAGCATCGGATCCCGTCTGATGTCTCTTCAACTTCTGGATACACTTTTTTTAGTCGTTCTGATGCTTCTTCTTTTGACATACCGATCCTTACTGTATGGAATGCCGGAGAAGTTTCTTCTACCTGCTGTATACTGATCATATCAACATTTCCATTAGTACAGGAAACACGGATATTACCGTTTAACCCAACATAGATCCCTTCTCCTCCGCCTTTCTTTAATCCTACTTCTTCGAGTTTTGATTCTGCTGCACCGATCAGTACTTCAAAATCTGCTTCGGAGAAATCCTCCTGTTCGGATCCCTGTTTTGTAGTCGGGAGTGGCTCAGTGGGCGTTTTAACGGATTCTCTTGATTGTTGCGCTTTGTTCAGTTCCATTGTTTTTTCGTTTATTTTTTCAGTTTTTTGTGATATAAATATCACTGGGACTATGATACCTATGCCAAGGATGAAAACGATAGCGATCAAAAGCCATTTCTTTTTTGGGGGCATGATCTTGGCCCGCGTAGTTACATTTGTGGTAGTATGCTGGATGTTTATGGCTTTTCCACATTCAGGACATGTTGTCCAGTCATCTTTTAATTCTCTTCCGCAGTTGTTACAAAACATATGCACTCCTTTATGATATATCAATCAGTGATCACAAATGAGAGGACTATCAGGATCATGAGTATCGCCATGACTACGATGCGCTCCTTTTTTATCTTTTCTCTCACATACTGCTGTTGTATCAGTTGTTCATCTGTTAGGGTCTGTTCTGTCATCTTTTTGGCGCCACAATATGAACAGTTTTCTTCATCTTCATTTTCTGTGCTCATCCCACATTTCCAACATAAATACATATGTTACTCCTTTCTGAAACTACAAAGTCTCGGCATGATCTAAAACTCGGATCCTTCCTGTTTTTTCGATATTTTCTTTTTCATCTTCTTCTATGATCGCTCTTAAATGGTCTGGCAGTATCTTTTTTACCTGCATATCTTTATAAAGCGACAAGCCGATCGTGATCACCCAAAAAGGTACTGTTATGATGAGTGCCCCTAATATGCCCGTAAAGAACCCGTGGCGGAACCATTGTATCATGAACATGAGTGCCGCTGTGCCCACTGACCAAAAAGTGTATGAGATCCATCGCGCTTCGGTGGCGCTATTTTCTTCTAACATCTCCTCGTACATGACACGATCCTTTGTGTTTGATCCTAAAAATCGCTGAAAGGATTTCTCGCGTAGCCCTTTTACGAACTTAGCATATTTTTCCTGAGAACTAAAATGTTCGGGTCTGTCTGGCGGTTCCTCTCTCAGATTCTGTAATTCGGTAAGGAGTGTCTGATAATCTTCACATTCATGAGGCATCATCTTACCTCCATCACTGTTCATAGCACTATCGTTTTTAGAGTATATAAATTCAAAAAAGCCACAGAGTTTTTCAGCATGTTCTTTTGATTCTGTAGTGATGAAATTCTGGCCAAAATAGACATGATTTTTGTAAAAACGAAATTCTGCTGGATCAGTATGGACAGTATTATTAAAGATCAATCCTTTTTCTGCAATCACAAGCCGGATAGAAGGCAGAACGAGGTAGACCAATTCTTTATCGGTGAGTACCTTGCCGATACCATATTTGAGTGATTCGACTTCTGGATCTTCTATTAACGGATTTGCAACTAGGATTTTTTCCCTTATGAACACATCTTTTAAATATTGCTCGATCCCTTGAAGAATGCGCTCGCCCATCTTTGTTTCGAAAGGTTCTACAACAGATTTTTTCTGCAGTTCACGATAAAATAAAAACTCTTTTAGTCGTTGAGCTTCATTTTTCATGATCTCTTCTGCTTCGCTCTGCGAAAATCTACTTCCGCAAGAATTACATATCCAGTATTCTTTTGTATGGGAACTTGAACTTGCACCGCATAGACCACAGACTATTCCGACAGGACCCATCAAAAGAGATCCGCAACAGGCATTCCCTAGACTAAATCCTTTGCTGCGCGTTTCTGTTGTTGAAACAAAGTGGCAGTTTTCACTTCCACAGTTTGGACATTTCATATAACCACCTCCAGATCATCCTCAATCCTTTTATCTCCATCAGCATTATACCTATACCGCCTAAAATACCTGTTGATAAACGGAGCCATTGTGTGGATGTCCGCGCACCTAGATATTGAGTGATTCCATCAACAGCCATAGGGATACATAAAGCGATATCTATTGCCAGAGAGTGCGGAAGAAAGAACCAGATCAAGATACCGATCAGATATCCTATGAGTATCCCTGTACATCTGGCGCATACTGGAAACTGATATCCTTTGTAAAAAAAACTCCGTTCAGGTATCTGATGGCAACCTATGACAGTGCCGAGTTGCATGAGGTATAGCCATACCCTCACACCCACACTCTGATAGCTTTTTTCTGACAGTTCTATCTGTTGCCGATTTTTTCTATATACTACCTTCTTCATCTTCTTTTCGAAAGTCTTCTCGGTATTGTCTCAATCTTTCTTTGTCTGCGAATAACAATACAAAAAAACTACAAATATGGGCATATATAAACCATATGACGAGATCTTCGATACCATCCAGTATGATCCATCCCCAACCATATTCCATGAGATTGATGATTCCCAGTATGGTGGCTAATACGTCTCCCAATATTGTAAGAGCCTTGGAAATCCTCTCAAATATCCGGGATATTTTTGCTGCTTTTCCTCTGAAGATCCTATAAGGTATCTCTTGTGATACGATCGCTCTCAAAAGAGCGCTATGTACAATAGAAAGGCAAGTGATGATCACAGCTGAAAGAAAAGTATCGACCGATATCATTCCACCAAGGCCATTTTCTACCAGAGTGCGTATTATGGTTCTTACGATTGGAGCTGCGACATATATTTCTATAACATAGCATATCGCTAGCAGAATGATCAGTACAAACGGAGGGAAACATTCAGCGATAGATTGTAGCGTATCTCGAATACCTTTTTCTGTGAGACCAGTATTTCTACTGTTATTTGTCCGGGAATTTTTATTTGTATTTTCATTATCTTGATCTTTATTCATGCTATACTTACTCCTGTTTATATTCTCCCGAGATTTTTTATAGTTATCTGCAGTAGTTGATGAGTTTTTTTGCGTCGTCTATATTACCTTTTAGCGGTATCTGGAATTTACTTCCATTTGACATTTTCAGAGTTATTACTTTTCCATATCCGCAATATAAAAAGAGAGTTGCAACTAGAAAAAATAATGGAGAATAAAAACCACCTATTGCAAAAGATATACCATAGAGTGTATCCCAGAAATCCATCTTTGTTTGTATGGATGCAAAAGATATACTCGATAATGGGATATCTTCTTCTTTTTGGCGATTTAAGAAAAAAAACTTTCGTATTTTTTGATGAATGTGTATTTTATTAATTTTGAATTCGACTGTTGTTTCAGTATGTTTATAAGTGATATTTCCTATCATCTTATTTTTTTGAAAAGCTAATATTTTTGAAGATTCAGTATCCACCATAGAGCTTTCTTCGTTTCTTTTCTCCATCATCTCAGGCTTAGTGATTGTAATATCTTCTGTTTCTTTCCCGATTGAGGTTTCAAAATCTGCGATGGTATTAGCTTTTTGTAGGTCATTTGATATGTTTCTCCCGCAATAAGGACAAAATTTCATATTTTCTTCTATTTCTTTCCCACAGTGTCTGCAATACATTTTTTCCTCCTTGCTCTTATCAATCTGTAAATATAGGCGCACAGTTTCAGTAGATTTTTTGATGTAACTTTTTGGATATGTTTTTGTACACGACTAGCGTATCTAGCAAATTAGAATATAGCTTGTTATTTGGATTTTTTGCTAGAGATTTTTACGACCAGTATATTTTTGAAGATTTTTTATTGTTTTTATCCATTCCCCCTCTATATAGTACGATTTTTTGCGTGGATACAACATTACAACCCAATATTACACTTTTTTGGATTTTTTTTCAACTCTTATTTAGTCTAATTTTATTTGAATAGCCGAAAACAGATGTATACTCAGATTGGCTTGCGTATACATCTGTTTTTTTGCGATATATAATATTATATTTTATAAATATCTAATATCATCTATATCTTATGTGTCAATAGGATATATCTCTTTGGATAG
>CAJTYN010000141.1 GCA_910584115.1 uncultured Lachnospiraceae bacterium | reverse complement strand
TGGGACGATCATCGCGTTATATCTGATCACCATCATAGTTTCCCAGCTGAGTATGGGTACGCTGGGGGATAATTTTGAAGAATTTTACAAGGTAAATTATCAGGTCAACGTAAAGACGATGGATATGCGCCGTGCGATCCAGAGGTGCATGAAAGATGTATCTTTGGGGCTGCTCTTAGACGACAATGCCAGCTTGAAGGAAAATCTGGACGATTCCAGCCAGCAATTAGAGAGCGTGTCAGGGATCCTGACAGAGCTGCTGGACCTCTACCCTGAGGAAAAGGATGCTCTTGAGCAGATCCAGTCACTGCTGGACGACTCCCAGCCATATTGGGAGCAGATCACGTCACTGGGCGAACAGAACAAGGATGACGAGGCGAGGGATCTGCTCGTATCTTCCTATATGCCGATATTGGAGGAAGTCAATCAGACCTTGATCGCGATGCAGGACAATACGGATAAGATCGTTGCGGATTCGTTTGCTTCCTCACAGAGCACACAGACGGCTGTCCAGATCGCTGTACTGGCCATCGCGGTGGTCGCTGTACTGATCACTCTCTTCTTGTCTACATACATCATCAAGGGACTGAGAGAGCCGATCTCCGAGATCGAGAACGCGGCGATCCAGATGGCGGAGGGCAATCTGGACGTGGCTGTTGAGTATGAGTCAAAAGACGAACTCGGGGTCTTGGCGAGTAAGATACGCGATCTGTCCGCTTCACTGAAAGACATCATCTCCGATGAAGCCTATCTGTTGGGAGAGATGGCTTCCGGCAATTTCGATGTGAAGACACGGGCGGAAGACCGTTATATAGGCGATTTTGCGGCTATCCTGGCATCCTTGCGGGAGATCAACACGAATCTGAGCAATACGCTGGCAAATGTAAATCAATCTGCAGATCAGGTGGCATCCGGTTCCGTACAGGTATCCGACGGTTCCCAGGCACTCTCCCAGGGGGCGACGGAGCAGGCTTCTTCTGTACAGGAGTTGGCGGCGACGATCGCAGAGATCTCTTCACAGGTAAAAGATAATGCACACAATGCAGAGCAGGCCAGCCAGGCTGCCAGCCGTGTGGGCGGGGAGATGGAAGACAGCAACCAGAAGATGCAGGAGATGATCAAAGCGATGGAAGATATCAGCAAGAGTTCCAATGAGATCGGCAAGATCATCAAGACGATCGAAGACATCGCTTTCCAGACGAATATACTCGCCCTGAACGCAGCCGTGGAAGCAGCCCGCGCAGGCGCTGCCGGAAAAGGTTTTGCGGTCGTGGCTGACGAGGTGCGCAGCCTCGCGTCCAAGAGTGCGGAGGCCAGTGCGAATACATCCATCTTGATCGAAAATTCCCTGCAGGCTGTAGAACGCGGTACATCGATCGCGGGGGATACAGCCCAGGCTCTCATAAAAGCCGTAGAAGGTGCCCAGAATATCACGACGATCGTGAGCAAGATCTCCACTGCTTCCAATGAGCAGGCACAGGCCATCGCTCAGGTCACAGAAGGCGTGGATCAGATCTCCAGTGTGGTACAGACTAATTCCGCGACGGCACAGCAGAGCGCGGCGGCCAGTGAGGAATTGTCAGACCAGGCGCAGATCCTGAAGAGCTTTGTAAGCCGTTTCAGGCTGAAAAATGACGGGAGCTATCAGGCGGCGGAGATGGAATAAAAGAGTTTCTTGAGGAGGAAGACATAAATGGGAATGACGATGACCCAGAAGATACTCGCTGCCCATGCGGGCCTGGACACAGTCCAGGCGGGGCAGCTGATCGAAGCGGATCTGGATCTGGTATTGGGAAATGACATCACATCGCCGGTGGCTATCCACGAGATGGAGCATATGACGGTGGATACTGTATTTGATAAGGATAAGATCGCTCTTGTCATGGATCATTTTGTCCCCAATAAAGATATCAAGTCGGCACAGCATTGTAAATGTGTGCGGGGATTTGCACAGGAGCATCAGATCACGAATTTTTTTGACGTGGGTGAGATGGGGATCGAGCATGCGCTCCTTCCTGAGAAAGGGCTGACGGTGGCAGGGGATGTGATCATCGGCGCGGACTCCCACACATGCACCTACGGTGCCCTGGGTGCTTTCTCCACAGGCGTGGGGAGCACGGACATGGCTGCCGGGATGGCCACGGGAAGAGCCTGGTTCAAGGTGCCGGCTGCTCTGAGATTCGTGCTGACCGGTTCCCTGCCTAAATGGGTCAGCGGCAAAGATGTGATCTTATATATCATCGGCAAGATCGGTGTGGACGGCGCCCGCTATATGTCCATGGAATTTACCGGGGACGGTATCGCCAGCCTGAGCATGGACGACCGTTTCGCCATCGCCAATATGGCCATCGAAGCAGGCGGGAAGAATGGGATCTTCCCTGTGGACGATCAGGCCATCGCGTACATGAAGGAACATTCGACAAAGAGATATACCATATATGAAGCAGATGCGGACGCTGTCTACGAACAGGAATATACGATCGATCTGAGCAGTCTGGAGCCGATGGTGGCATTCCCCCATCTTCCGGAGAACACGAGAGGCATCTCACAGATCCAGGAAGACATCCGGATCGATCAGGCGGTGATCGGCTCCTGCACCAACGGGCGGATCGAGGATCTGCGCTGTGCTGCCAGCATCTTAAAAGGACACAAAGTGAAAAAGGGCGTGCGCTGCATCGTGATCCCGGCGACACAGGCCATCTATCTGCAGGCCGTGGAAGAGGGCTTGGTGAAGACATTCATCGAGGCGGGCGCGGTCGTGAGCACACCCACCTGCGGCCCATGCCTGGGCGGCTATATGGGGATCTTGGCAGAGGGCGAGCGCTGTATCTCCACCACGAACCGGAATTTTGTGGGACGTATGGGACATGTGGAGTCGGAAGTGTATCTGGCGAGTCCAGCAGTCGCGGCGGCCAGCGCGGTGACCGGAAAGATATCCGCACCAGCGGAGATCATATGATCAGGAGGGCATGCGAAGTTGAGAGCGAATGGAACAGTATTTAAATATGGCAGCAACGTGGATACGGATGTGATCATCCCCGCAAGATACCTGAACTCTTCCGACCCGGCAGAGCTGGCGGCTCATTGTATGGTCGACATCGACCCGGAATTTGTCAATAAAGTCCAGAAAGGGGATATCATCGTAGCGGACAAGAATTTCGGCTGCGGTTCATCCAGGGAGCATGCGCCGATCTCGATCAAAGCGTCCGGGATCAGCTGCGTCATTGCAGAGACTTTTGCGCGCATCTTCTACCGGAATGCGATCAATATCGGTCTGCCGATCATCGAATGCCCGGAAGCGGCACAGGGCATCGAGGACGGGGACCAGGTGGAAGTGGATTTTGACAGCGGGAAGATCTATGACCGGACAAAAGGGACTGAATTTCAGGGGCAGGCGTTCCCGCCGTTCATGCAGAAGATCATCCAGGCGGGCGGATTAGTCAATTATATCAATAAGAAATAGATGATCAGGAGAAGAGAGTATGAGATTAGTTACGCGTTCGGATTTTGATGGATTGGTCTGCGGCGCTCTGCTGAAAGAGGCTGGGATCATCGATGAGTGGAAATTTGCGCATCCAAAGGATCTGCAGGATGGGCTGGTCGAGATAACAGAAAATGATTGTCTGGCAAATGTTCCTTTCGTGGAGGGTTGCGGCCTGTGGTTCGACCACCATTCCAGTGAATTTGAGAGGAACCAGCTGGAGGGCAAGTATAAGGGTGAGAGCCGCCTGACGCCATCCTGTGCCCGCATCATCTATGAGTATTACGGCGGGGAGAAAAGCTTCCCTCAGTTCGGGGAGATGATGGATGCGGTGGACAAAGTCGACTCCGGCCAGCTGACGGCGGAGGAGATCTTAAGTCCCACTGGATGGATCCTGATCGGTTTTCTGATGGATCCGAGGACCGGGCTGGGCAGATGGAGACAATTTACGATCTCCAACTATCAGCTGATGGAGAAATTGATGGATGCATGCAGGAGCATGGGGACGGAAGAGATCCTCGCTCTCCCGGATGTGAAAGAGCGCATCGACGTGTATTTTGAGCAGACAGAGAAGTTCAAGGAGATGGTCAGGGCGCACACACGGGTGGAGAAAGATGTCATCATCTCCGATCTGCGGGGTGTCGATCCGATCTATACGGGCAACCGTTTTATGATCTACAGTATGTACCCGGAACAGAATATCTCCGCGTGGATCGTAAACGGCAAAGGCGGCAAAGGCTGTTCCGTGGCGGTGGGATACAGCGTCCTGAACCGCACATCGAAGGTGGATGTGGGGAGCCTGATGCTGAAATACGGCGGCGGCGGCCACAAGGCGGTCGGGACCTGCCAGTTCAGCGACGAGGACATGGATGAAAAGATCCCGCAGTTATTGGAAGAGCTGGTCAATGCATAAATATATATCTTAAGAAAAAACAGGGGAGGCGCTCCTCTGTTTTTTTCAGTTGCCAATTTAAGGGATCGGGGGTATAATAATGGACGAAAAAGATTGCATAGAATTTTTTTCTATGTTAAAATAGAGTATCACAGACCGGATCTGTTCTTGGAGATTTTTACGAAATGAGTGGGGTGAAACAAGACGTATGATGTTACGAAAAAAGATTTTAGTGGTTGAAGACAATATGATCAACCGGGAGATGTTATGTGAGATATTAGATCCCATGTATGAGGTCCTGGAGGCGGAAAATGGTCAGGAAGCTCTTGAGATCCTGGGCCGATATAAGGAAGAGATCTCATTGATCCTGTTAGATATCATCATGCCGGTCATGGATGGGTACACATTTTTATCCCACATGAAAGCGGATCCGAATTATTCGCCGATCCCGGTCATCGTGACGACACAGAGCGATACGGAAGCGGATGAAGTAGCTGCTCTGTCCCATGGTGCGACGGATTTTGTGTCCAAACCATATAAACCGCAGATCATACTGCACCGGGTGGCCAGTATCATCCATCTGCGCGAGACTGCGGCTGTGATGCACCGGGTGCAGTACGACCGTCTGACGGGACTCTACAGTAAGGAATTTTTTTATCACAGTGCCAATGAGATCCTCCGCAAGAACCCAGATCGGGAATACGATCTTATCTGTTCGGATATAGAGAATTTTAAATTGGTCAACGACATCTATGGGATGCCGGCGGGGGACAGACTCCTGTGCAAGGTGGCGGATGTATATAAGGAATTTGTGGGTGAAGCGGGGATCTGCGGACATCTGAATGCGGATCAGTTTGTCTGCCTGATCGAGCGCCATCACCGTGATTATACAGATGAATTTTTTATCCGGGTCAATGAACAGATCCGGGCGCTGACGGATATGAAGAACCTGGTCATGAACTGGGGTCTGTACCAGGTCAAGGATCGGTCGCTCCTCGTCGAGCAGATGTTTGACCGGGCGCTCATGGCGGCGCGCAGCATCTGGGGACAATACGGGAAGCATTTTGTTGTATTTGACGATGAGATGCACAACAAGCTGGTGCGGGAACAGGCGATCACTGATGAGATGGAGCAGGCTCTGGAGGAGGAACAGTTCGAAGTCTACCTGCAGCCCCAGTACAACATCAAGAAGAATTGCCTCTCGGGGGCAGAAGCGCTGATCCGCTGGATCCATCCGGAAAGGGGATTTCAGTCGCCGGGAGAGTTCATCCCGCTCTTTGAGAAAAATGGTTTTATCACCAAATTGGATCAGTTTGTCTGGCAGCGCGCCTGCGCGATCCTCCATGAATGGGATCAGGCCGGGTATCCGGATATCCCGATCTCGGTCAATGTATCCAGAGCGGATATCTACAATGTGGATCTGCCGGATATCCTGATGGAGACGACCAAACGCTTTCATGTACCGCCGCAGAAACTCCATCTGGAGCTGACAGAGAGCGCCTACACGGAAAATCCAAACCAGATCATCGAGAATGTGGCGCTGCTGCGGAAACTGGGATTCCTCTTTGAGATGGACGATTTCGGGAGCGGATATTCTTCATTGAACATGCTCAACAATCTGCCGATCGATGTCCTGAAACTGGATATGGAATTTATCCGGAACGAGACGGCGAAGACCGCGACCACGGGGATCTTATATTATGTCATCCAGATGGCCCACTCCATGGATCTGCATGTGGTGGCGGAGGGCGTGGAGACGAAGGAGCAGCTGGAGCGGCTCGCGTCGATCGACTGTGATTATGTACAGGGCTATTATTTTGCAAGACCCATGCCTTATAAAGAATTTTGTGATTTTGTCAAAAATCTGAAAAAATGATAGTATTTTTCTGGAAATGGTGTTAAGATAAGATTGTCGTGAAGATAGAGCAAACGGAATAGGAGGAATGAGAGAATGGCCGGAAGAGGCAGAAAAAAGAAAAACCTTTCGCTAGAAGAAGAATTGACCGCTCTGGCAGAAGAGATGAGCCAGTGTGAGGAAAAGATAAAAGAACTCACCAGTAAGAAAAAGGAATTGAGACAGCAGATCGAAGAGAAACAGAAAGAAGCTCTCTACCAGGCTGCTGTCGAGTCCGGCAAGAGCATCGAGGAGACCATTTCCCTCATCCAGGAGAATGTGGGACAGGGATTTTAGACAGAGTGACCGCTATGAGAATGGTATTCCCGTAGCGGTCTTTTTCATTATAAAGGAGCAAGAGCTATGGACAGACTGACGATCGGCAGCCACATCTCCTCGTCCAAAGGCTACGAGGCTATGGGGAAGACAGCCGTCTATATGAACGCGGACACGTTCGCTTTTTTTACCAGGAATCCCCGGGGCGGGAAGGCGAAGGAGATCCGTCCCCAGGACGTGGAAAAATATAAAAAGATCGCGAAGGATCATCATTTCGGGAAGATCGTGGCCCATGCGCCTTACACGATGAACGCCTGCGCGGCGAAAGAGGAGCTGCGGGAATTTGCCAGAAATACGATGGAGGACGATCTGAAGCGCATGGAATACATCCCGGGAAATCTTTATAACTTCCATCCGGGGAGCCACGTGGGCCAGGGAGCCGAGGTCGGCATCGATAAGATCGCGGAGATCCTGAACCAGGTACTCACGCCTGCGTGGAATACGACGGTCCTCTTAGAGACGATGGCCGGCAAAGGTACGGAAGTGGGGCGGACTTTCGAGGAGCTGCGGGAGATCATGGATCGGGTCACGTGCCGGGAGCGGTTGGGGGTCTGTCTGGACACCTGCCATGTATGGGACGGGGGATACGATATCATCCGCGACTTGGACGGCGTGGTGGCGGAATTCGACCGGGTGATCGGCCTGGAAAACCTAAAAGCGGTCCATCTGAATGACAGCAAAAATCCTCTGGGGAGCCACAAAGACCGGCATGCCAGGATCGGGGAGGGAGAGATCGGTCTGGAGGCCCTCTCAGCGGTGACCCGTCATCCGGCGCTGCGGCACCTGCCCTTCATCCTGGAGACACCCAACGACGAAGATGGCTGGGCCGAGGAGATCCGCATACTGCGGGAAAAGTTCTCATGACCACAGGAGGGAGCATATGAAAGCATTCTGGCTCACGCAGCTGATCTATATATTCCGGCTCTTAGGAGCGATGGTCTGCGGGATATGCATCGGCTATGAGCGTGAAAATCATCTGAAGATGGCCGGGATCCGCACCCATGTGATCGTCGCCCTGACCGCGTCCCTGATGATGATCATCTCAAAATACGGATTTGCCGATGTGATCGGACAGCAGGGGTATCGGCTGGATCCATCGAGGATCTCCGCGGGCGTGGTGACAGCCGTGGGTTTCCTCGGAGCCAGTGTGATCTTCACGCATAAGATGAACATCAGCGGGCTGACCACGGCGGCCGGGATATGGGCTACGGTGGGGATCGGTATGGCCTTTGGTACGGGCATGTATGTGGTGGGAGTCGCCGCCACATTGAGTGTTGTGTTCCTGCAGGTCCTCTCCCACAGGAACTTCCAGCTCTTGAAATCCACGAAAGTGGGCCAGATCACCCTTGAGATCGGCCAGACGGGGGACGTGGATCGGATCCTGGAAAATATATTTATGAAAAAGAAGATCAAGATCGAGAATATCTATGTGGAGAAAATGGAACAGGGGATGCTGCTCTTAAGATTGAACGTGAAATTCCCGACGAAGTATCGGTTGG
>CAJTYN010000140.1 GCA_910584115.1 uncultured Lachnospiraceae bacterium | reverse complement strand
TCCAACTGGCTGATGGGCGAGACGCTGCGCCTTCTGAAAGAACACGACCAGGAGCCGGAAGACTTGTCCTTCTCACCGGAAAACCTCGCCAAGCTGATCCGACTGGTGGAGGCAGGCACGATCAACAACAAGGCGGCGAAAGAGGTCTTCGAGCAGGTCTTCGAGAAGGACACGGATCCGGAAGCGTACGTGGAAGAGCACGGCCTGAAGTCGGTCAGCGACGAGGGCGAGCTGCGCCGCGTCATCGAAGGGATCGTGGAGGCGAATCCTCAGTCCGTGGCGGATTATAAGGGCGGTAAGAAGAAGGCCATCGGATTTTTGGTGGGCCAGACGATGAAAGCCATGAAAGGAAAGGCAGATCCAGGCGCGGTCAACAAGATCCTGGCCGAGCTTTTGGATCGATAAAAAACAGCATTATGGAAAAAAAACAATTTTATAAGACAGTGGCCGCGCTGGTGCTGCCCATTGCGATCCAGAACCTGATCAATGTGGGCGTGACCTCCGCGGACGTGATCATGCTGGGCAAAGTAGGGGAGACGGTATTATCCGCCTCCTCTTTGGCCGGGCAGATCTATTTTATCATGACATTGATCTTCTTCGGGCTCACGTCGGGGGCGGCGGTCCTCACGGCCCAGTATTGGGGAAAAGGGGATACCCGGACCATCGAAAAGGTGCTGGCCATCACTTTTCGGATCGGGATCCTCGTCTCGGTGGGTTTCACATTGGCCGTGTGGGCGGCGCCGGAGCTTTTGATGAGGCTCTTCACCACGGAGCCGGAGGTGATCCGTCAGGGCGTCCGCTACCTGAAGATCATTTCCTGCTCCTATGTGATATCGGGGATCACGATCGTGTATTTTAACGTGATGCGCAGCGTGGAGCGGGTGGTGATCGCCACGGTGACCTACGGCATCTCCCTGGTGATCAACGTGATCTGCAATGCGGCGTTCATCTTCGGCCTCGGCGGCCTGCCGGCCATGGGCATCCAGGGGGCGGCGCTGGGCACGCTGATCGCGCGGATCTTCGAGATCTGTGTGGTGATCGTCTACGGATGGAAGTTCAACGATACGGTCCGTTTTCACTGGCGGGATCTGTTTGAAAAAAATCCCCTGCTGCATAAAGATTTTATCAGATATTCCATGCCAGTGATGTTCAACGAGCTGGCCTGGGGCGCGGGCATGGCGGCGGTCACCGCGATCGTGGGCCATCTGGGCAGCGCGGCGGTGGCGGCCCATTCCGTCACGCAGGTCAGCCGCCAGCTGGCCATGGTGGTGAGCATGGGTGTGGCGGCCTCGGCGGCCATCGTGTGCGGAAAAGCCATCGGGGAGCAGAGGGAAGACCTGGCGAAGATCTACGCCGCCCGTTTTACGAAGCTCTCGGTGATCCTCGGCCTGGCCGGAGGGGCGCTGATCCTGGCGATCTCCCCGGTGGCGCGGGCCTTGCTGAACCTGTCGGATCAGGCCCGGTCCTATCTGGGCTTCATGATGTTCGTCATGGCGGTGTTCGCCCTGCTCCAGTCCATGAACTGCGTGTGGATTGTGGGCGTGTTCCGCTCCGGCGGGGATACGAAATACGGCCTGTACTTAGACGGCCTCTCCCTGTGGGGCGGATCGATCCTGCTGGGTGGCCTGTGCGCGTTCGTGCTGCACGTGCCGATGCCCTGGGTGTATGTGGTGCTCTGCTGCGACGAGCTCTTGAAACTGCCGTTCTCGTTCAGGCGGTATCGGTCGTATCGGTGGCTTCAGAATGTGACCAGGTAGAGAGTGTCTTGTTTTTACGGCAGTATGATGATAAGATGGGGAAGAGGAGAGCGGGCAGATCTGAAAGGAGGTTTTTATGGCATCGTTCATAACGGCGACTGTGATAAATGATATGTTGGATGGGCTGGAGGAAGATGATCTTAAGGCAGCGGTCCGTTTTATAGAATATCTTTCTGACTCCCGGAAAAAGAAAAGGGCGCAGGAGAGCAAGGCACTGATGGCTGAGATCCAGGGCATTTTTGCGGAGGATAAAGCCTGGGAGTCAGAAGAAGAGATGATCGAGGACATGGCGGCATTCCGTAGAGAACGGATGCGGGTGAACAGATGAAGATAATGTTGGATACAAATGTTCTCATCTCTGCACTTGTATTCGGCGGCAAGACGGGGCAACTGTTGGGTATGCTATTCGAGTCGGAACATGTGTTGTATGTTTCAGACTATGTTGACAGAGAATTTAAAGAAAAATTGGAGAGTAAATGGCCGGGGAGATCTGAAAAAGTCTATGATCTGTACAGACGTTTGGATATCTGTTTTTGCGAGAGTACAGATAAAAGGATCGGAGATCTGCGCGATAGAAAAGACATTCCGGTGCTGAGTGACGCGATATATCATGAAATAGATGTGATATTGTCAGGCGATAAGGATTTTTTAGAAGCTGGACTAAAAAAGCCAATGGTATATTCTCCCGCAGTGATGTTGGAATATCTCCTGAGGAAATCAGGGCATTGACGGTCAGAGGCTTTATCCAAAGGGAATAGATGAGCAGCCGCCACTACCCACAGCAGTGACGGCCGCTCACTCTTTTTTTGTCAATGGCGGCTGTTGGTATAGCTTGCGTTCGATCTGTCTGCGCTTTTTGGCGATCAGATTAAGGACCGCCTTGTCAACAGCTACCTCCTCGATATCCGCTAAGAGAGGAAATCAGTGCATTCTGTCAAAAAAACGGGCGATATGACAAATGTCATAGAAAATTGATTACAAAATATAGGTGATTTTTCCGGTCTTTTGGTGTAAGATATATACAGAAGTTAAAGAAATCATATTTTAAAAGGGAGGAAACAAAATATGAAAAGAAAACTTTTAGCAGCTTTACTCTGCATGACCATGGCAGGAACGTTACTGGTAGGATGCGGCGGAAGCTCAGACAGCGGCTCATCTGACGCGGCAAAAGAGACAGAGGCAGCAGAGGACACAGCCGATGACGCAGCGGATGAAGCTGACGAAGCTGATGATGCGGACGCGGCAGAAGACACAGCAGACGCAGGCGACGACGCGGAAGCAGAGAGCTCCGGCGGTCCGTACACCTTCGGTTACACCTGCATGGACGGGACGAACCCATTCTTCGTAACGATCGAGGACGCGATCCGTACAGCAGTTGAAGCAAAAGGGGACAAGCTGATCTCCACAGACCCGGCCAACGACGTTTCCCTGCAGATCACACAGATCGAGGATATGATCGCACAGGGCATGGACGGTATCTTCCTGAATCCGGCAGAGGCAGAAGGTATCCTTCCGGCATTGGACGCTCTGAAAGAAGCGGAAGTGCCGATCGTAAACTTTGATACAGAAGTTGCGGACATGTCTTATGTAGCGACTTACGCAGGATCCGATAACTACAATGCAGGTAAAGTCTGCGGCGAAGACCTCGTAAAGAAATGCCCGGACGGCGGCCCGATCATCGTATTGGATTCCCCGACCATGAACTCAGTCGTTGACAGGACAAACGGTTTCTTAGACGCGATCGAAGGCAAAGGCTTTGACATCGTTGCACAGCAGGATGCAAAAGGCAACCTGGAAGTATCCATGGGCATCGCAGAAGACTTACTGCAGGCACACAGCGACGTTGTTGCGATTTTCGGCGGCAACGACCCGACTGCATTAGGCGCACTGGCAGCAGCCAACGCAGCGAACCTGACAGACTGCAAGATCTACGGTGTTGACGGTTCTCCGGACATCAAGTCTGAACTGGCTTCCGGTGAATCCCTGATCGAAGGTTCAGGCGCACAGTCACCTGTATCCATCGCTGAGACTTCTGTAGACCTGATGTACAAGATCATGGCTGGAGAAGAAGTAGACGAGAGATATCCTGTTGAGACATTCCTGATCACCGCTGACAACGTAGCAGAATACGGCACAGACGGATGGCAGTAAGAAATAAATAGTCTTGTAAAAGGAACTGCCCCAAAAGCCGCACAAAGACACAGGCTTTTGGGGCATTCCCATGTAAAGAGCAGCACGATCACAATAAAACGTAAGTGGGTGATGATTTGAGTGAACAGGTTTTGTTAAAAATGGAGCATATACATAAGCGGTTTCCCGGTGTATATGCGTTAAATGATGTCAGTTATGAACTGAGAGCCGGAGAAGTCCACGCCCTCCTGGGTGAAAACGGGGCAGGAAAGTCCACGCTGATCAAGGTGCTGGGCGGCATCTATCATCCGGAAGAAGGCGAGATCTACATCGATGGAAAAAAGGTGACCATCAACGGGGTGCGGGATGCCCAGGAGAACGGGATCGCCATCATACACCAGGAGCTGGTGCTCGTCCCGCACATGACAGTCGCCGAGAATATCTTCCTGGGACGGGAGCACGGCAGCGGCATCCTGATCGATCGTAAGAAGATGACGGAAGAGGCCCAGGAGCTTCTGGACGCCCAGGAGATCCATATACCGGCGGACAGCCTGATCAAGGACCTGACCATCGCGCAGCAGCAGATGGTGGAGATCGTAAAAGCGATCTCATATGATTCCAAGATACTGGTCATGGATGAGCCGACGTCCTCCATCTCAGATAAAGAGGTGGCGTTCCTTTTCCAGACCATGCGCAAGCTGACTGCGAAAGGCGTGGGGATCGTCTACATCTCCCATAAGATGAGCGAGCTGGAAGAGATCTGCGACCGGGTGACCATCATGCGTGACGGCCAGTACGTGGGGACCAAAGTCGTAAAAGAGACGACAAAAGACGATCTGATCGCCATGATGGTCGGCCGTGAACTGACGAATTACTACACCAGGGATTACCAGGAACCTGGGGAGACGCTGCTAAAATGTGAGCACATCTCCGACGGAAAGATGGTCCAGGATGCCAGCTTCGAGCTGAAAAAAGGCGAGATCATCGGGTTTGCCGGCCTGGTCGGCGCAGGGCGCAGCGAGACGATGAAATGCATCTTCGGCCTGACAAAAGGATCCAAAGGGGACGTGTATGTCAAAGGTAAGAAAGTCAACGTACAGAGTCCTATCGACGCCTTAAAGTACGGCATCGCCCTGGTCCCGGAAGACCGAAAGCTGGAAGGTCTGTACCATGTGCAGAGCGTGCGCTTCAATTCCACCATAGAGGTGCTGGAGCAGTTCATCCACGGCATATCGGTGGACGGCAAGAAAGAAGTGGACATCACACAGAAATACATTGACATGATGAGCACCAAGACCCCGACCCAGGAACAGGCCATCGGCAACCTGTCCGGCGGGAACCAGCAGAAAGTGATGATCGGACGATGGCTGGCGACTGACCCGGACATCCTGATCCTGGACGAACCTACCCGCGGTGTGGACGTGGGGGCGAAATCCGAGATCTACGCGATCATGAACCAGGTGGTAAAAGAGGGTATGTCGATCATCATGATCTCATCGGAACTCCCGGAGATCATCAACATGAGCGACCGTGTCTACGTAATGGCCGAAGGCCGGGTGGCCGGCTGTCTGGACCATACGGAAGTGACACAGGAATCGATCATGCAGTTGGCGGCGAACTAAAGGTATATGGATCAAGGAGGGGAAGAAATGGCTCAAGAAGCAGCAAAAAAAGCCAGCTCCAACAAAGTTGCGGCTTTTCTGAAAGAAAATATGGGTATCATCGGCGCATTGCTGGTGCTGTGCCTGTTTTTAGCCGTATTTCCGGCTACGAGCGGATCGTTTTTGACATCAAAAAATATTTTTAACGTACTGCGTCAGATCTCTACGAATATGTTCCTGGCCTGCGGTATGACCATGGTCATCATCCTGGGCGGCATCGACCTTTCAGTAGGTTCGATCATCGCTCTGTCAGGTGTGCTGGCGGCCGGATGCGTATCCCGGTACAACCTGCCCATCGCCGTCGCCCTGATCGTGGGCGTGCTGATCGGTCTGGTGATCGGCGTCTTCAACGGTTTCGTGATCAGCAGCACCACCATACCGCCGTTCATCGTGACCCTGGCCACCATGAACATCGCCCGCGGCCTGGCAAAAGTCTACACAGGCGGTTCTCCGGTCCGTGTCGTGACAAAAGAGTGGCAGTTCATCGGCGCCGGATACGTCGGTTTCGTCCCGGTCCCGGTCATCCTGATGCTGATCGTGCTGGTGATCACAGCGCTGATCATGAACAAGACGAAGATGGGACGCCATATCTACGCGGTGGGCGGGAACGCCCAGGCGGCCGTATTTTCCGGTATCAAAGTCTCCCGGGTAAAATTCTTCGTCCATGCGTTCTCAGGCGTGATGGCAGGGCTTGCCGGTATCGTGCTGGCATCCCGTATGTATTCCGGACAGCCGACAGCCGGTGAGGGCGCGGAGATGGACGCGATCGCGGCAGTCGTCGTGGGCGGTACATCCATGGCCGGCGGTTCCGGTAAGATCGGAGGGACGATCATCGGTGCGCTGATCATCGGTATCCTCAACAACGGCCTGAACCTGCTCAACGTAAACTCATTCTGGCAGGACGTGGTCAAGGGTATCGTCATCCTGCTGGCCGTATTCATCGACTACGTAAAAAATACAAAATCAAAAGCGTAAAGAGACAAAGATCTATAAGTTTACAGAGATAGCCGCTTGCCGCATCACGGGTGAAAGCGGCTATTTCTGCGTCTTGTCGCTATCTTTACCGAGTGTGTATCCGATCCCGGAGCAGGTCAAGCCGAAGCTCAGCACTGCGATCAGTCCCCGAGATATCACAGAAAAAAGTTATTGACATATGCCGAAAACGTGCTATAATACCATGTATACAAAAACTCCCCGGAGGTAAGACTATGCCAAGGCCATGCAAAAAAAGGCGCATCTGCGCAAAACCGTCATGCAGACGGTTCGGCCCCCAAGGCGTCGTCCATCAGGGCGGAGATGTCACCATGACATTAGAAGAATATGAATGCATCCGTCTGATGGACCACGAGGGCCTGACACAGGAACAGTGCGCCCGGCAGATGGGAGTGGCGCGGACGACCATCCAGGGAATCTACAGCAGCGCACGGCGGAAGCTCGCCCAGTGTCTGGTCAATGGGGACACGCTGCATTTGGAGGGCGGGAATTTCATCCTCTGCGAAAAGACAGGGGTGTGCTGCCACAAACACTGCGGCAATGACAAAGAAAAGAAAAGAGAGGATATGGATATGAGGATCGGAGTTACTTACGAAAACGGACAGATCTACCAGCATTTTGGACATACAGAGCAGTTTAAGATCTACGATGTCCAGGATAACAGAGTCACAGCTTCATCTGTGATCGACACCAACGGCAGCGGCCACGGCGCGCTGGCAGGGTTCCTGGTGGACAACAAAGTGGACACATTGATCTGCGGCGGCATCGGCGGCGGCGCACAGGTAGCCCTCAGCCAGGCGGGCATCCAGCTCTTCTGCGGTGTATCCGGGGATGCGGACGCGGCGGTAGACGCGCTGCTCAAGAATGAACTCGTCTACTCCACCGAGGCAAATTGCAGCCATCACGACCATGCGGAGGGACATAGCTGCGGCGATCACGGATGCGGCGACCATGGATGCCACTAAAGAGGTCATTAAAGTTCCGGACGACAGGGCATTTCATGAGATGCTCCAGGTAGCCAGGGCGCGCCTGGATAAAAGAGATCCCGAAAAGATCGCGGAACATTCCGGAGCGGTCTACGATCCGGAGACATCCACATTACAGTTGACCACCCTGAATAAAGACATTACGCTCACGTTCCCGCAGCTTGCGTGCAGCGGCAAGCTGGACGAGTGGCATCATCTGCTGCTCCTGCATTACCTGGATCTGGCAGATGGGACACCTGTCTCGGACCGGCTCATATCCTTCGGGATGCTAAAAGACGGCGTGATCCGGGGAACGAAATTTGACCGCACAGTCGAACAGGAACTGGAAAAGTTCCTCCGGGATAAAACGCCGGAAGAAGTCGAGCGGATCTGCAGGGCCTTGGGCGCAGAGAAGATCCATTCAAAAGCGGATCTTAGCATGGTGTTCCCCTTCTTCCCCAACTATCCGGTGACGGTCAACATCTGGTTCGCCGACGAGGAATTCCCGCCATCCGGGAAGATGCTCCTGTCTGAGAGTGCGGATCATTACCTGACGGTGGAAGATGCGGTCACGGTGGGCGACGTATTATTGAAGATGCTTGCATCTGTATAAAGACCATAAAAAAGCCTGGCGGGGATTTCCTGCCAGG
>CAJTYN010000139.1 GCA_910584115.1 uncultured Lachnospiraceae bacterium | reverse complement strand
CGCAGATACAAACGAGGCGGGCGTTCCTGTATCCGGTTACGTTAGGATCAAATAAATATAGTGGGTCAGATGAAGATCTTTCAGAAACTTATTTTAATTTATGGGAAAATGTGATATGATCATTAAGAAAAAGATCATTGACAGTCAAGAAAGGAGAAGATGGATATGGCGATATCATTACAGACAGCGAGTCCGCGGACAAATGTGTGGGACACCATGCGCAGAGCCCAGTCCGGATCCGTGTTTGCCCTGGCGGGGCGGCAGGAGACAAAAAAACAGTCCGCAGGCCCCACTTTTTCAGTGAACCTGGATGCGCTCTCTAAGAAAGAGGAGACGTCTCCTGTCCGGAAGACAGACAGATCCCTGGATGAGATCTACGATGAGTACATAGAGAGGCAGAAAAAAGATGCTTCCGCACTGCCCCCAGGAGGCGTTGTGACAAAGACACCGATCAACTGGGATGCGGACGGGACTTCTTCTTTGACGGAAGAGCAGATTGAGCATCTGCGGTCCACGTACGATCTTTCCCATATGGATAAAGAGAGTTATTGGGATCTGATGGCTGAGCTGACCGACATGAACGTGATATCGGCCAGGGATATCGCTTCACAATGTGTGGCAAAGCTCCCCAGCAGTCCGGTCACGGCCTGGTATACGGTCACGGATGACGATACATTTGGCCAGTACGTACAGTCCGGAGATATCAGGGAAAACCTCCAAAAATGCAAAAAGGATCTGGATCTTATGATGGACTGGCTGAAAGATCGTTCGATCATGATGGACAGCAGCCAGTTCTTTTGGATGAGAGACGATATCTTATCCCGGAGCACCCGCACGGACAGATTCCTGGGTATCTTTGAACTGCTGGATGAAAGATGATGGATAGCGGAGATAGCATTTGAGCAAGGGATGGCTCGGATGCTGTTTTTTTGCCAAAAAATAAGCAATCTGTGGAAAATCCTGTAAAAATATGATACACTCACAGATAAGAAAAAAGTCCAGGAGGTCATGCCATGAGTAAGATACAGATCATGGATCATCCGCTGATCCGACACAAGATCGACTACATCCGCAGAAAGGAAGTCGGTTCCAAAGAATTTCGGGAGATCGTAAGCGAGATCGCCGCCCTGATGTGCTATGAGGCATCCCGGGACCTGAAACTTAAGGACGTGCAGATCCAGACGCCCATCTGCGCCATGACGGGAAGAGAACTGAGCGGGAAGAAAGTCGCGGTCGTGCCGATCCTGCGGGCCGGCCTGGGGATGGTGGACGGGATCCTCAGGATGATACCGGCGGCGAAAGTGGGCCACATCGGCCTGTACCGGGACCCGGAGACATTTAAGCCTGTGGAATATTACTGCAAGCTCCCGGCGGACTGCGAAGAGCGGGACGTCTTCGTGGTGGATCCGATGCTGGCCACCGGCGGTTCCAGCACAGCGGCCATCCAGATGCTCAAGGACAAGGGCGTAAAGAATATCCGCTTCCTCTGCATCATCGCCGCGCCGGAGGGGGTCGAGAAGATGAAAGAGGCGCACCCGGACGTGGCTCTGTACATCGGGGCGCTGGACGATCATCTGAATGAACACAAGTATATCGTTCCGGGTCTGGGCGACGCCGGGGACCGCATCTTCGGGACAAAATAAAATGACTTTATGAGACAGATATGGTATAATCTTCAGTGGCACAACATATGAAGATCTAACCAGAAAGGAATAACGCGATATGGAACACTATTATCAGCCAGAGATCGAATGCGCCTCTCGGGAACAGATCCAGGCGTGGCAGGACGAGAGACTGGTCAAGACCGTAAAACGGGTTTACGAAAATGTAGAATTTTACAGGAAGCGGATGGACGAAAAGGGCGTAAAGCCACAAGACATCCAGTCCGTGAAGGACCTGCACAAGCTTCCCTTTTTGACAAAGGACGACCTGCGTGACGCTTATCCCTACGGCCTTCTGGCGGAGCCGCTGGAAAACTGCGTGCGGATCCAGTCCACCAGCGGCACGACCGGACGCCGGGTCGTGGCTTTTTACACCCAGCATGACATCGATCTGTGGGACGAATGCTGCGCCCGCGCCATCGCCGCCGCCGGCGGGACTGCCCAGGATGTGGTGCATGTCTGCTACGGCTACGGTCTTTTTACCGGCGGCCCCGGTTTAAACGGCGGCTCCCACAAGATCGGCTCCCTGACCCTGCCCATGTCCTCGGGAAACACCGAGCGGCAGATCCAGTTCATGTGCGACCTGGGCGCCACGATCCTCTGCTGCACGCCCTCTTACGCCGCCTACCTGGCCGAGTCCATCCACGAGCGGGGGCTGCGGGATAAGATCAAGCTGAAAGCCGGCATCTTCGGCGCAGAAGCGTGGACCGAGGAGATGCGCCACGATATTGAAGAAAAACTGGGCATCAAGGCCTTCGACATCTACGGCCTGACGGAGATTTCCGGCCCGGGCGTATCCTTTGAGTGCAGCTCTCAGACCGGCATGCACGTCAACGAGGACCATTTCATCGCGGAAGTCATCAACCCGGAGACCGGCGAAGTCCTTCCTGACGGCGAAAAGGGCGAGCTCGTGTTCACCTGCATCACCAAAGAAGCGTTCCCGCTGATCCGCTACCGCACCCGGGACATCTGCATCTTAAGCCACGAGAAATGCTCCTGCGGCCGTACCCATGTGAAGATGACCAAGCCGCTGGGAAGGAGCGACGACATGCTGATCGTCAAAGGCGTAAATGTATTCCCGTCCCAGATCGAGACCGTCCTTCTGAACCAGGGATACCCGGCCAACTACCAGATCATCGTCAGCCGCGAGAACAACAGCGACGCCATCGAGGTCCAGGTGGAGATGACCCCGGAGATGTTCTCGGATAACGCAGCCGTCGTCACCGAGAGAGAGAAGAAGCTCGTGGCCGCGTTGAAAGCGATGCTGGGCATTTACGTGAAAGTGACGCTGGTCAATCCAAAGAGCATCGCCCGCAGCGAGGGAAAAGCGGTCCGCGTCATCGATCATAGGAATTTATATCAGGGATGATCCAGACAGGAGGTTATCATGACAGTAAAACAGATTTCTGTATTCGTAGAAAATAAGGCCGGAAAGCTGGCCGAGCTCACCGATCATCTGCAGCAGCACAAGATCGACATGCGCGCCCTCTCCATCGCGGAGACGCAGGACTTCGGCATCGTGCGGATGATCGTGGACGACGCTTATCAGACGTCCTGCATCTTAAAAGAAGCCGGTTATGTGTCTTCGATCACGCCGGTGTTGGCGGTAGAGATACCGGACGAGCCGGGAAGCCTCTCCCAGATCCTGAAGATCTTAGGCGACGGCGGCGTGAACCTGGACTATATGTACGCCTTCCTGACCCGCAAGAAAGACACCGCCTACATGGTCCTGCGGGTGGCGGATAATGAAAGAGCCCTGGAGATCCTGGGGAAAAAAGGCATACACGCCATCTCCCAGGACCAGCTCGCCGTATCATAAGAATATAAAATGACTTTTAATTTTCCTTCCTTTTTGGTATAATAACAATATTACTTTGAAAGTCCCGGCAAGCGGCTGAGTGGATGGGCAAGCTTGCTTGGCCAGTCATTCAGACATTTGACGGGCTAAGGTGTATGAGCAAGTAGGGCGACAGCCCGGATTGTGAATACACCTGGCAGCTGTGGGAGTGCCGAAGGCACGGAGCAGCTGACTTTCATTCATGGTGGTGTCGCCGTCAGGCGACATGTCAGTTTACTTTAAAAGTCCGCCGCCGAGTAGGCGGCATGCATTCAGGGATGCCCAATGCGCCCGCCAGATTTTCATGTGAGGTGGGGGCGTGCGCTTACGGGCGCATGCAGGTTTATTCTAGGAGGGAACAAAAAATGGCAGAGAAAAGAAATACTTACAAGATACATGAAAATGGCGAGAACGGTGATGTCAAGATCGCGGACAATGTGGTGGCCATCATCGCGGGCCTGGCGGCGACAGAGATCAAAGGTGTCGCTTCCATGGCGGGAAATATCACTAACGAACTCGTCGCCAAGCTGGGGATGAAGAACCTCTCCAAAGGCGTGAAGGTGGATGTGTCAGAAGGCGTCGTCACAGTGGCCCTGAACCTGAACATCGAATACGGGTATAATATCTACGAGACCAGCAAGACCGTGCAGGAGAAAGTAAAAGCGGCCATCGAGAACATGACGGGTCTGAGCGTGGCCGATGTGAACATCCGGATCGCGGGTGTGGTGATGGAGCCGGAGCAGGGCAAGTAGACGCAGCCTGACCAGGAGGAGATATGGGGAGAAGAGGACTGAGGGAACATATTTTTAAGCTCCTTTTTATGAGTGAGTTCCATCCAGAGGAGGAACTGGCGGATCAGACAGATATCTATCTGGATGAGGGCATCTATCTGGAGGATGGGTTCGGAACGCTCAGGGAGGAAGACAGGGCGTATATGCGGACGAAATACCAGGCCATCCGGGAGAAGATCCAGGAGATCGACGGTTCGCTCAACGAGATCTCGCGGGGATGGAAGACCAGCCGCATGAGCCGGGTGGATCTAAATATCCTGCGCCTGGCAGTCTATGAGATCCGTTACGATGAAGATGTGCCGGAGAAAGTGGCGGCCAATGAGGCGGTGGAGCTGGCCAAGAAGTATGGCAGGGAAGGATCGGCGTCCTTCATCAACGGCCTGCTGGGGAAGATCATCCGTGTTGCCCACGATGGGGAAGCGGACGCATGAGCCATTATGATAAAGTCTATTCCGTACGGCAGGTCAACGGATATATCAAGAATATGTTCACCCAGGACTTTCTCCTTCGGAACCTCCGTGTGGGCGGGGAGGTATCCAACTGTAAATACCATACTTCCGGGCATATCTATTTTTCCCTGAAAGACGAGAGCGGGGCCATTGCGTGCGTCATGTTTGCCGGGCAGCGCAAGGGTCTGGCTTTTTCCATGAAGAACGGGGACAAGGTGGTGGTCGAGGGCAGCGTGGACGTTTACCAGAGGGACGGACGGTATCAGATGTACGCGCGGAAGATCTCTCTGGAGGGCGCGGGACTCCTCTACGAACGATTTCTGGCGCTGAAAGACGAGCTGGAGGAGATGGGGATGTTCGCGGCCGAGTATAAGCAGCCCATCCCCCGGTTCATCCAGACATTGGGCGTGGTCACAGCCCCCACCGGCGCGGCCATCCAGGACATCCGCAACATCGCCGCCAGGAGGAATCCTTATGTGCAGATCATCCTCTACCCGGCCCTGGTGCAGGGCGACGGGGCGAAGGAGAGCATCGTAAAAGGGATCCAGGCCCTGGACGCGCTGGGCGTGGACGTGATGATCGTAGGCCGGGGCGGCGGATCCATCGAGGATCTGTGGGCTTTCAACGAAGAGGTGGTGGCGCGGGCGGTCTTTGACTGCTCTGTTCCCGTGATCTCCGCGGTGGGCCATGAGACGGACACGACGATCATCGACTATGTGGCGGATCTGCGGGCGCCTACCCCTTCGGCGGCGGCGGAACTGGCCGTCTACGACTACCGGGCGCTGCAGGAGGATCTGCGGGCTTATGAAAAGGCGCTCCAGGACAGGATGGGGGACCGGCTGACGCGCATGTGGGAGCGGATCCGGCAATACCAGACGCGCCTGAGATATCTGAGTCCCCAGAGCCAGATCCGGGAGAAACGCCAATATCTGGCGGATACGGAAGAAAGGCTGCGGGCGGATATGGACCGGCAGATCCTGCGGGCGCAGAACGCCCTGGATCTGTATGTGGAACGCCTAAAGGGTCTGTCCCCGCTGGACAGATTGAAGCAGGGTTTTTCATACAGTATGGACGAGAAGGGAAGGACGCTGATGAGCATCGCCCAGGTACAGGCGGGGGATGTGGTTACCGTGCAGGTCAGCGACGGCTCGATCCGGGCGCAGGTGAGAGAGGTCACGCCTGTAGACTGGGACGGCCAGGAAGGAGTTGTAGGATGATGCAGGAACAGGGAGGGCAGGGAGCCGTGTCTGAGGACATGACCCTGGAAGAGGCATTCAGCCGTCTGGATCAGGTGGTGGAACGGCTGGAGAGCAGGGAGATCACGCTGGAAGAGTCGTTTAAAGTATACCAGTCCGGCATGGAGCTTCTGAAGACGTGCAACGATAAGATCGACCGGGTGGAAAAGAAGGTCCTGATGATGGACGAGGATGGAGAATTAAGTGGATTTTGACAGAGCATTAGAAGAGAAGATCGAGTATACGGAAAGCTGCATCGACAGATACCTGCCCAGGGAAGAGGGCTTTGCAAAAAAACTGGTCCAGGCCATGTGCTATGCCATGCGGGCAGGCGGAAAACGGCTGCGCCCGCTGATCTTAAGCGAGACTTACGTCCTGTTCGGGGGCACTGGGGAGGCGGCGGAGCCATTCATGGCCGCGCTTGAGATGATCCACACCCACTCCCTGATCCACGACGATCTCCCCGCGCTTGACGACGACGATCAGCGCCGGGGCCAGAAGGCGACCCATGTGGTCTTTGGGGAGGCGATGGGGATCTTGAGCGGGGACGCCCTGCTCAACCACGCCTATGAGACGGCTCTGCACAGTTTTGATCTGGCCGGGAGCGCAGAAGAGATCTCCCGGGCGGCGGCATCCCTGCAGATCCTGGCGGCCAAGACCGGGATCGGCGGGATGCTGGGCGGTCAGAGCGTGGATGTGGACTGCGGGGGCAACGCGGCGGACGGGGCCATGCTGGAGGAGATTTATCTGAAAAAGACGTCGGCGCTGTTGGAGGCGGCTTTTATGATCGGATCCGTCCTGGCAGGCGCCGCGCCCGCCGAGACACGCGCCATGGAACAGGTGGGGCGAAAAGTAGGGCTGGCTTTCCAGATCCAGGATGATATCCTCGATGTCACAGGATCAGAGGAGGAGTTGGGCAAGCCCCTACATAGTGATGAGAAGAACGAGAAAAAGACCTACGTCACACTCTACGGCCTCCAGGAGGCGGCCGGCCAGGTGGAGAGACTCTCAAAGGAAGCTCTGGAGATCCTCCGCGGCGCGGGCAGAAACGGGGAGTCGAGAGATTTTCTCGGGGAGCTCATCCGACGGCTCATCACCCGCAAAAAATAGTTAAGGAAGCGATATCGTGATATTAGATAAGATCCAAAAGCCAAATGATATACAGGCGGTCCCGCTGGAGGAATTTCCCAGGCTGGCCGGGGAGATCCGCACATTCCTCGTTAATCACATCAGCATGACCGGAGGGCATCTGGCCTCGAACCTGGGCGCCGTGGAACTGACCATGGCCCTGCACAATGTGTTCCATCTGCCGGAGGACAAGATCATCTGGGATGTGGGCCACCAGGCATACACCCACAAGATCCTCACCGGGCGCAAGGAGGGGTTTGACACGCTGCGTCAGATGGGCGGCCTCAGCGGTTTTCCCAAGCGGAGCGAGAGTCCCTGCGATCCATTTGACACGGGGCACAGCTCCACATCCATCTCCGCCGGTCTGGGCTATGTGCGGGCCAGGGACCTCTTGAAGCAGTCCTACTATGTGGTGTCGGTGATCGGGGACGGGGCGCTGACCGGAGGGATGGCCTATGAGGCCATGAACAACGCGGCGGAGCTCAAGAAGAATTTCATCATCGTCCTCAACGACAATAAGATGTCCATCTCACCGAACGTGGGCGGGATCTCCAGCTATCTGGGCAGTCTGCGCACGGCGGAGTCTTACTGCGGGCTGAAACTGAGCGTGCGGAAAAATCTGAAAAAGATCCCCCGGGTGGGAGGGACCGTGGTCGAAGCGGTCCACAAGACGAAGACCGGGATCAAGCAGATCCTGATCCCCGGCATGCTCTTTGAAAATATGGGCCTGACGTATCTGGGACCGGTAAACGGGCATAATATGCGTCAGATGATGAAATTATTCAACGAGGCAAAACGGGTGGAAGGCCCGGTCATTGTCCACGTCCTGACAGAGAAAGGGCGGGGGTATGAGCCGGCCATGCGGCATCCCGCCAGATTCCACGGGACGGCGCCCTTCGAGATCGCCACAGGCGCCTTAAAGAGCAGGCAGGAAAAAGCCAGCTATACGGATGTTTTTTCCGCGGCCCTGTGCAAGCTGGGGAGCAAAGATCCCCGGATCGTGGCGGTGACGGCGGCCATGCCCACAGGGACCGGACTGAGCCGGTTCTCCGGCCTGTTCCCCCGGCGTTTCTTCGACGTGGGG
>CAJTYN010000138.1 GCA_910584115.1 uncultured Lachnospiraceae bacterium | reverse complement strand
CTAGACCATCTGGGCCTGTACACGCACCCGCTCTACGGCATCGGCCAGGAAGTTCCCGCCGCCGGACTGCTCTTTTTCGGCGCTCTCAGGCGCCTGCGCCGGACTGCTCGCCGCCGCGGCTGTCGTCTGCACCGTCTGTCCGGTGTTCAGATCCATGCCCATATACTGTTTTACTTTTACTACATAATTCTGAGTCTCTGCAAAGGGCGGCACACCGCCATAAGCAGCCACGTTCCCCGGACCGGCGTTATAGGCAGCCAAGGCCAGATCCACATTCCCGCCGTACATGGACAGATTCTGCGCCAGCAGTTTCGCGCCGCCCATGATATTCTGCCGGGCATCGAAGGGGTCTGACACACCTAAACTGGCCGCCGTGGCCGGCATCAGCTGCATGACACCCTGGGCTCCAGCGCCGGACTGGGCATATTGGTTAAAATTTGACTCGGCCATCCCGACCGCTTTCAGCAGGTTGACCGGGACTCCGTATGTATTGGCTGCTTCCTGGAAGATCGCGTCCATGCTCTCCGACATCTGGAACGTGACCGGACTCCCTCCGCCCGAAGACGTACGCGCCGATCTTTCTGTTTCTTCCGTTTCCTGCTTTTCCTTATAGCTGGCGATCGAATCCGCGAAACAGCGCTTGATCGCATTTGCCAGGATATTTCCGAATCCGCTGCTCTTCTCAGACTTCACAGCCGCAGACGTGACCGTCTGGTCCTGCTGCCGGACCGTTCCGTTGCTGGTCACTTTATTTAGATCTAAGCTCATTTCCCCACCTTCCCATCATTTCATGACTATTATACACGAAAAGGGCCGCCTGTTCAACTGCTTTTCTCAATGCGCCCCGGTCGCCCGGATCACGGTCCATATGGTCTTGCCGATAATCTTGATGTCCTGCCACACGGACCAGTTATCTATGTACTGCAGATCCAGCTTGACCACCTCGTCAAAATCCGTGATGTCGCTGCGCCCGCTCACCTGCCAGAGCCCCGTGATGCCCGGCTTCAGGCTCAGACGCCGTTTCTGCTCATTTGTATAGTGGAGAAATTCATCCTCCGTAGGCGGCCTGGTCCCCACCAGGCTCATGTCTCCTTTGAAGACATTGTAAAACTGCGGGAACTCGTCGATGCTGGTCCGGCGGATGAACGCCCCGACTTTCGTGATACGGGGATCATTGGCAATCTTGAACATCTGCCCCTGCATCTCGTTTTGTTCCATCAGTTCTTTCTTCCGCTCCTCGGCATCCATGTACATGGAGCGGAATTTGTAGATCTTGAATCTCCGGCCGTTCTTCCCGATCCGGATCTGGGAGAAGATCACTGGCCCCGGGGACTCCAGATAGATCATCGGCCCGATGACGACCAGCAGCACCGCCGTGACGGCCAGTCCGATCAGGCTCCCGATGATGTCCATCCCCCGTTTCAGGAAGAGGGATGTATTGTCGAACATATTCGTACTGTAGGTCAGGACCGAATGGTCGCCGAATTCCCGCAGGGCTTTTTCCCGGGTCTTCAGACCGAACGTCTGGATATTTACATTGACCACGATCCCCATATGCTGCAGCGTCAGGATCACGTCCTCGATCTCGCGGACAGGGTAGTCCTTGACACTGATGAACACCTCGTCGATCGCGCTGGTGCGGATGTAGTCATACATGCACGCCCGATCCGCCACCACCATCTTCCGCAGCCGCACCGGCACCGCCTTTTTCCCGCCGTCCAGCAGGACCATCCCCGCCAGGCTGTAGTCCACGGGCACGGACTCTGTGAGTTCCTCGTATACACGCCGCGCCTCCTCTCCTGTGGTGAGGATCAGGAACCGCCGGGCAAATCTCTCCACAGAGAAATATCTGCGGAGCACTTCCTTATACAGACAGCGGAACAAAGCCATCAGCGAGACGTCCGCCACGAAGATCACCCCGTAGAACATCCTGGAGTAATCCCCGGCGATATGCAGGAAATAGAGCAGGAGCGCCATGAAGACCGCCAATATGCAGTTTATCCTAAAGACCAGCCAGATCTCGCTCGCATGGTCCCGCTCCAGCAGCCCTTCCAGGAACTGTGTGCGCAGAGCCACACAGACGTAGATCAGGAGCAGGCAGACGATCCCGATCCGGTAGAGCTGCTCCTCGAAGATCCCTTCCAGTGTCCGAAAACGCACATAATACCCGATCACATAGGAAAGTACCAGGGAGAGCATGTCCAATGCCACCAGCCCGGGTGTGCTTTCGTATTTTTTTCCCATTTGTACCTCTCATATTCTTGACGATCCCCGTTCTATCCCCCACAATAAGAAGCAGATAAAGACCATAAGGAGGGACCGCCATGATCACTATCAGCGTATGCATGATCGTAAAAAACGAAGAAAGACACCTGGCAAGATGCCTGGACCCCCTGCGGGGACTGTGGGACGAACTGATCATCGTCGACACAGGCTCCACAGACCGCACGAAAGAGATCGCGTCCGGCTACACAGACCGTATCTACGACTACCAGTGGCGGGACGATTTCGCCCACGCGCGCAACTACGCGTTTTCCTTGGCCGGATGCGACTATATCTACGCGCCGGATGCCGACGAGGTGTTAGACGATGAGAACCGCCGGAGATTTTCCCTGCTCAAGCAGACTCTCCTGCCCGAGATCGAGATCGTCCAGATGATCTATGTCAACCGCCACGACCACAAGACCACCGAAAATTTTGAAAAAGACCTCCGCCCCAAGCTCTTCAAGCGCCTGCGCACGTTCCAATGGATCGACCCGGTCCATGAGACGATCCGCCTCACGCCCATCGTCTATGACAGTGACATCGAGATCCTCCACATGCCGGAAGACAGCCACGCCGGACGTGATCTCTCGCTGTTTCGCTCTTGTGTCCAGAAGGGCCACCGGCTGTCCGCCCGCCTGCATGATATGTACGCCCGTGAACTCTTCATGGCCGGGACGCCTGAGGACTTCCTGGCGGCCGAAGGATTTTTCCAGGACAGTCTGCACGACCCTGCCCGCAGCGACGACGAGCACATGGAAGCCCTCTGCGTCCTGGCGCGGATCAGCCGTCTGAAAAAAGACTATCCCGGCTTCTTGAGCCTGTGCCTCAACGGCATCGCCGCCTCCCCCTGTGCGGAATTATGCATAGAGGCAGGCGACTATTATATGGAAATAAACGATCACGAAAACGCCCGGGACTGGTACGAGAACGCCCGCAGCACGCCTGCGATCCTGGACATACGCTGCCAGGATCAGTTCCCGGACGAACGGATCGAAGGTCTTTTTCTATTCTAACACAGAACTCTGGCCGGTTCAAGGTCATATATCTTCCAGCGGTCACACCGCCTCCGCCCGCTCGAACTGGCTGTTGTAGAGCCCCGCGTAGAATCCGCCCGCGGCCATCAGCTCCCCGTGGCTGCCCTGTTCGATGATATCCCCGTCCTTCATCACCAAGATCAGGTCCGCGTCCCGGATGGTGGACAGCCGGTGGGCGATCACGAAGCTGGTCCTGCCTTCCATCAGGTTATCCATGGCTTTCTGGATCTGTACCTCCGTCCGGGTATCCACCGACGACGTGGCCTCGTCCAGGATCAGGATCTTATTGTCCGCCAGGATGGCCCGGGCGATGGTCAAGAGCTGCTTCTGCCCCTGGGAGACGTTGCTGGTCTCCTCATTCAAGACCATCTGGTAACCGCCCGGCTGGGTCATGATATAGTTGTGGATGTGGGCCGCCTTCGCCGCCGCGATCACTTCCTCGTCGGTGGCATCCAGCCTGCCGTAGCGGATATTTTCCATGATCGTATCGTTGAACAGCCAGGTATCCTGCAGGACCATCCCGAACATCTCTCGGAGCTGCCCCCGGCCAAGGTCCCGGATATCACGCCCGTCGATCTTCACGGCCCCTTTATTCACGTCATAAAAACGCATCAGCAGTTTGACCATGGTCGTCTTGCCCGCCCCGGTGGGGCCGACGATCGCTACTTTCTGCCCGTCTTTTACCTTTGCGGAAAAATCGCGGATGATGATCTTCTCCGGGTCGTATCCGAAACCCACATGCTCGAACTCCACATTTCCGTTCATCTTCGCTATATCCACAGTCTCTTTCGCGGACTGGTCCTCTTCCTCCTCATCCAGGAACTCGAAGACCCGCTCCGCCGCCGCGGCCGTGGACTGGAGCATATTGGTCACCTGAGCCAGTTGGGTGACCGGCTGGGTGAAATTGCGGATGTACTGGAAAAATGACTGGATATCTCCCACCTGGATCGTCTTCTTGATGGTAAAATATCCGCCCAGCAGAGCCACCATCACGTATCCGATATTTCCCACGAACTGCATGACGGGCATCATGATCCCGGAGAAGAACTGGGATCTCCAGGCGGATCCATACAATTTCTGGTTCGTCTCCTCGAAAGCGGCGACCACATCCTCTTCCTTATTAAATGCCTTTACGATATCCTGTCCCGCGTAGATCTCCTCGATCTGTCCGTTCACCTCGCCGAGATACTGCTGCTGCCCGCGGAAATATTTCTGGGAATGCTTCATCACCGTGCCGATGATCCCCATGGAGACGGGCAGGATCAAAAGCGCGCACAGGGTCATCCAGATGTTGATACTGAGCATCATGATCAGGACGCCCACCAGCGTGGTCACCGATGTGATCAGCTGGGTCACGCTCTGGTTCAGGCTCTGCTGCAGGGTATCCACGTCGTTGGTGACCCGAGAGAGCGTCTCCCCGTGGGTCCTGCTCTCGAAATATCTCATGGGCATCCGATGGATCTTCCCGGATATGTCCCGGCGCATGGAATAGGTCACATCGTTGGAGATGCCCGTCATCACGAACCCCTGGATAAAGGTAAAACAGGCGCTGACCAGATAAAGACCCAGAAGCCCCAGTAAGATCCGGGTGATCTTCTCAAAATCGATCCCGCCCGTGCCGCTGACCTTCGCCACCAGCCCGTTAAAAAGCTCCGTCGTCGCCCGCCCTAAGATCTTCGGGCCGATGATGGAAAACACAGTCCCCGCCACGGCAAAGAGCAACATGATCAGCAGGCGGATCTTATATTTATCCATATATCGTATCAGTTTCTTCAGCGTGCCCCTGAAATCTTTGGCCTTCTCCCCGGCGCCCATGCGCCGTCCGTGGCCCATCGGGCCTCTGGGCCTGACATCTCTTCTCTCTTCACTCATCCTGCCAACTCCTCCTCTGATAACTGTGACATAGCGATCTGGCGGTAGACTTCGCAGTCTGCCATCAATTCCTGATGGGTCCCCTGACCGGCCACGCGCCCTCTCTCCAAGACGATGATCTGATCCGCGTGGAGGATGGTGCTGATCCTCTGCGCCACGATCAGGGTCGTCGTTTCCGCGGTGGCCTTTTTCAGCGCCCGCCGGAGAGCCGCGTCCGTCTTAAGGTCTAGGGCCGAGAAACTGTCATCGAATAAAAGGATCTCCGGCTTCTTCGCCACCGCCCGGGCGATGGAGAGCCGCTGCTTCTGCCCGCCGGATACGTTTGCTCCGCCCTGGGAGATCGGGGCCTCGTACTGCTTGTGTTTATCCAGGATAAATTCCTCTGCCTGGGCGATGGCCGCCGCCTCTTCCACCTGTTCCTGGGGCGCATCAGGGCATCCGTAGGCGATGTTGGAGCGGATCGTCCCGGAGAACAGCACCGCTTTTTGCGGCACATAACCCAATCTGTCCCGCAGATCCTTCTGGCTCATCCGGCGCACATCCACCCCATCCACTTTCACCACGCCTTCCGTCACATCATAAAAACGGGGGATCAGGTTCAAAAGCGTGCTCTTCCCGCTCCCGGTGCTCCCGATGAAAGCCACTGTCTGGCCTTTTTTCGCCGTAAATGAAACATCCCGCAGGACACGCTCCTCCACTCCCGGATAGGAGAACGACACATGTTCAAAAGCGACCGTGCCCTCCATATCCGCCGAAGGCTCCTCGGGCGTATCCGGATCGCAGATCGTCGGTTCCGTGCTCAGGACTTCCCCGATACGCTCCGCCGACACACTGGCCCGGGGCAGCATGATCGACAGCATGGTCAGCATCAGGAAGGACATGATGATCTGCATGGCGTACTGGATGAACGCCATCATATCCCCCACCTGCATGCTCCCGCCATCCACGGCATGAGCACCGTTGTAGACGATCAGCAGGGAGACGCCGTTCATGATCAGCATCATCGTCGGCATCATGAAGGTCATGCAGCGGTTGACAAAGAGATTGGTCCGGGTCAGATCCTGATTGGCTTTTTCAAATCGCTGGATCTCCCGTTCTTCCCGGCTGAAGGCCCGGATGACAGAAAGGCCCGTGAGGATCTCCCGGGTCACCAGGTTCAGGCGGTCGATCAGCTCCTGGAGCTTCTTAAACCGCGGCATGGCCACGCTGAACAGCACCAGGACCAGCCCGACGATCAGCGCCACCGCCAGCGCGATGATCCAGCTCATGGACGCGTCCGTCTTCAGGACCTTCAAGACCCCGCCTATGCCCATGATCGGCGCGTACATGGCGATCCGAAAGAACATGGCCATCAGCATCTGGATCTGCTGGATATCATTGGTGCTCCTGGTGATCAGGGATGCCGTGGAGAAACGGTCGTATTCCCCGCCGGAAAATCCGATCACCTTCCGGTAGACCGCATTTCGCAGATCGTGGCCGGTCACCGCCGCCACCCGCGCCGACAAAAACGTGACCGTCACGGCCGCCAGCATGCTCACGAGCGCCACGCCCAGCATCAGAAGCCCGATCCGCAGGATATACCGGATCTGGATCCGATCCATGTCCCGCCCGATCTGGGTGTATTCCTGCTGTATGAATGTGACCGCCGCCTGTGTGATCATCGTCTCGGGCATCTGGTCGATCTTGTCACCCGCCCCGGCGAGCATCGCCTCCGCAGTCTCGGGCGGCATCTGCCGGAGCATTTCCATAAGATCCGCCTCCGGCGGCAGGCCCATCTGCTCTTTGATGCTCTCTGCCTGGCTTTCGTCCTGGGTCAGGGAAGAAAGCATGAGGATGGGTTTTCCCAAAAGCCCGCTCAGCTCTTCACGCTCCTCTTTTGACAGGTCTTTTTTCAGGACATACTTTTCTGTGTCTTTCTCATAATGCTCCTCCACGGCCTCCCGGGCCTCCTCATCCATAAATAGTCCCAGGTCTTCCATGGAAGAGCTCCTGATCTCCTCCGGCACGCCGTCGGGGATCCCTTTCTGCTGGATGCCCACGTTGACGATGTCGGACGTATACGCGGGCAGGGACAGCTCACAATACGCCTGTATGAACAACAGCAGCATGATACAGACGATATATCCTGCGGAACGCTTCACATATTTCATGATCTTCCTCATCGATCACGATCCTCCTTTCTCATCATCCATCGTGTCTGTCACTTGGATCGAACTGATATTTGCGATCATCTGTTTCAGAAAACGGGTCAGCAGACAGACCTCGGCCTCTGTAAAGCCCTGGGTGATCTTCGCCTCATTGTCCCGCATGACCGCATCGATCCGCCCCATCAGCGCTCGCCCCTTCTCCGTCAGATATACGCGGGAAGCCCGCTGATCCTTCTCATCCGGACGGCGGCAGATGTGCTGTGCTTTCTCCATCCGCTGCAGGGAAACGTTCACCGTCGGCGGCTTCACCTTCAGACGCCTGGCCAGTTCCCGCTGGCTTAAGCCCTCCTCCTGGGAGATATGCCACAGAAGCGGCGGCTGGCCCGGATGGAGTCCGATGCTGCCAAGCTGCTGGAAGCTCTTCTGGAAATATATGTGCGATGCCCGCATGAACAGACCCATCACTGTATCTCCTTCTTGTGGTCCATACATTTTACCACCTCCTGAAATGCATTTTAGTTAGTCGGATAATCTTATTATACGCACATATTTTTTATTATGCAAGTTTTTTTGGTGATCTTATATTTTATTAACGTTTACAGATCGGGCATATTTCCTAATATATAAATTAGTTGGATAATATATCAGGGATATAAAAAAAGATTTTATCCATAAAGACTATGCTATTCCCGCATATGATGCTAAAATAAGAACATCAAAACACAGGAGGACAAACCGAAGAATGAAACAGTTGATATGCGAAAAAGAATCCGAAGACCAGGATGTTGTGATCTACCGTTATACGGATCTGCTGCGCGTGCGCGAACTGGAGGGGAGTTTTCGGATCGCCAAGAAAGACCTGAGCGTCTCCACCGTACAGCTCCCCTCTTACACGAAGGAGAGGATCGACGAGATGCGGCTGGCAGGGAAACTGATCGTCGCCTCCCTGGAGGACGGCACCTGGCCGTCGGGGACCACTCTGTGAGCGGCTGGCCGCCGAAACTAGCCTAAAAGGGACAAG
>CAJTYN010000137.1:5167-8415 GCA_910584115.1 uncultured Lachnospiraceae bacterium | reverse complement strand
ATCATGCAGGACCTGGACCGCCATATGGGCCATGGCCTCCCTGGGGATATGCACCGTGGTCAAAAGGGGTGTCGTGGTCTGGGCCGCTTCTATATCATCGATGGAGATCACGGAGATCCTCCTGGACCTGGATCTGTACTCCCGCAGCGCCTGCAATGCCCCCACGGCGGTGATATCATTGGCGCACAGGACGGCCGTCAGATCCTCATCTTCCCAGAGCTGCCGCATGGCGTGATAACCCTCTTCCTCTGACTGCCCCGTGGACACGATACAGGCATAATCAATGGACAGCTGATTGCGGATCATCGTCTCGCTGTACCCCACATAACGGCTCTCATAGGAGCAGTCCCCGATGTATCCGATCTTCCGGTGACCCTTTTTGATCAGATAGGTGACGGCGGCCTGGGCCGCTTTCTGCCCGTCGCAGACTACCTCGTCGATCTCATAGTCCATGGGATTGCGCCAGATCCCCACCAGATTGGGCGTGTAGCGGGCGAGCGTGCGCAGCAGCCCGGAGGAACACCGCCCCAGGACGATCATCCCGTCGCATTTGCGCAGTCCGCTCACATCTTTCTCGCTGGCCGTCACCAGATCTTCCACCACGAAACCTTTTTTCAAGATCTCATAGCCCAGCCCCTGGTACAATTCCCTGAAAAAAGGATCCGCATCCAACGCGTCCACCCTGGCCAGGACGATCAAGATCCGCAGCGCCGCTCTCTCCTCCGTGTGCCCCGATCTCAGATCACGGGCGGAACTGTTCGGCACATACCGGATCTCCTGCGCCGCCTTCCAGATCTTGTCTTTGAGCTGTTTGGACGCGCAGGTGGCGGAGCTGTTGTTCAGGACCCTTGAGACAGTGGAGGGGGAGGTGCCGACCATCTCTGCTATCTTCTTTAATGACATGTTCCTCCTTTTTCCCTCTACGGCAGGGTCAGCTCTTCTTCCCCGATCACATGCCCCGGCGGGAACACGAAGAAGCGCTCCTCATCCCACGGCCCCGTCAGCAGCTGCTCCAGATATGTATTGGAACCGTCGATCTGCAAAAGTTCCAGCCCCAGACAGTCCGCGAAGGCACGGGCATCCTTCTTTAGGGCGTCCATCTCATAACAATGGGTATCTACCAGCGCCGCGTTCTCATAATTTTCCATCATCATCTCATAGATCTCTTCTCCTGTCTCCCGGCCGTACTTCTCCATGATCTCATCGTAGTACGCCTGCCCGTGGCCCCCGTCATAGAGCCACCCATGGGTGAGATAATAGGTCCCGGCGGGCATCTGCCTGCGCCTCTGCATGGATCCCAGGAAAAAAGTCACGCAGTCGTCTGTCCGGGGAAGGATCACCTCGCAGGTCCCGGTGGAAAGCCCCGCCACCGAATTTCCGCAGGTGGCATAGCCTAAGAGGATCCTCCCGGCCCCGTCCCGGCACGCCTCCCCGACCGCCTGCTGCAGCGTCTCATTCAATATCTTCGGCGTGTCGTGGAGCCTCGACTCCAGATAAGTCACCGGGAACACCCTGCCCGTGACCTCCATCGCGTGCTCCAGCTCTTTTTGGATCGTGTGGCAGGCGATGATCCGCGTGTCCGATGTCTTTATATCTTCATTCATTTCTGACCACCTCCAACGGTAAGTATAGCAGAAGATCCCCCTGCCGACAACAGGCTTTTCCGCCGGAGGAGGTCAGAGTGTCCGGCTACACGCGCGGGGTCATCTGCTTGTCAAACTCCGGATTGTAGAAATAATAGTCTTTCTGGTCCAGTCTTTCCTTTGTCTTCTCCAGCGCCTCGCCAAAACGCTGGAAATGCACGATCTCCCTGGCGCGCAGGAATCTCAGCGGCTCCCGCACCTCCGGATCCGTGATCATCCGCAGCAGATTGTCATACACCGTCCGGGCCTTCTGCTCCGCGGCCAGGTCTTCTGTCAGATCCGCCAGCGCATCCCCTTTGGACTGAAATTCCAGCGCCGTAAAAGGAACGCCCGCCGCGGCCTGGGGCCACAGGCCCGACGTGTGGTCGATATAATAGGCATCGAACCCGGCCGTCTTCGCCTCTTCGATCGTCAGGTCTTTCGTGAGCTGGTAGACCATCGCGCAGATGATCTCCATATGGGCCAGCTCCTCCGTCCCGATATCTGTCAAAAGCCCGCCCACCGCTTTCACAGGCATCGTGTAGCGCTGGGAGAGATAACGCATGGACGCGGACAATTCCCCGTCCGGGCCGCCGTACTGGCTGATGATCAGCTGGGCGGTCTTGGGACATGTCTTCGTGATCTTTACCGGAAACTGCAGTCTCTTCTCATATGTCCACATCTATACACACGCTCCTTCCCAGGGCATCGGCCCTTCCTGCCAGCAGTAACATGCGCCCGGCTCCCGCTGGCCGCACTCGGCCATACAGTCCATCGTGAGCGGATAAAAACGCTGGGCGAACTCCGCCAAAAGCTGCCTGCGCTGTGCCAGGTGGTCTTTCAGCATGCCCAGCGCCTGGACATCCTGGGGATGGGTATCCAGGTAGAGCCGCAGATCGTCCACTGTGAAACAGACCTGGGAGATATCGAGCATCAGCCGTTCCCTCTCCTGCTGCTGGGGATCGCTCCCGCCGGATACCCCCAAGCAGCATCCGGCAGCCCCGCCGTCGTCCGCCGCATAAAAAGGCATGTCCAGATCCTGGAAGATGGTCCCCCGCTTTAATGCCGTCTGGCTGTCATAGATCTGCCCCCAAGGCTGTATGGGGACCGAAGCGACCGCTAAATGATGTTCCATCAGAATCCCTCCTCGTACATCAGATGATCTTCATGGTACATATTTAAGTATCTGCCGAAATGCCCGGTATCTTTCAGGGAGTATCTTCCATAATGATCTCCTACTCAAATGATCTCATCTCTCTATCCATATCCTCTTTATCTGCATAGAGCGCACTCATTTCGGATGTCATGTCGTCATCAGAAAGTCCTCCAGATGCAGTCGTCTTCAGATCGCGGATCAAAAAATATCCCGCTGCATCATCGAAACTTTTTACAAGTGGTCCTTCATTATAATTATTTTTCCACCAATCAAATTTTGCGTCTTTGGTGTGATCATGATCGGCAGGCGAAAGGCTTTGATCTAGTCACTCGTTCTATCTTTAAACAGATCATTTAGTTTTGTCTCGACATTTTTTCTGTCTTCCTCATTTAATCCTGCAAGATCTGATACATAGCTTTCTGATCCTTCTACTGTGATCTGTGTCTGTTCTTCTCTGAGCACATACCCCT
>CAJTYN010000137.1:0-5067 GCA_910584115.1 uncultured Lachnospiraceae bacterium | reverse complement strand
CTTTCTGATCCTTCTACTGTGATCTGTGTCTGTTCTTCTCTGAGCACATACCCCTCATCGACAGCTTCTCCAGTAAGGCTCGCTGTGATAGTGATCGTATCTCCATTCCTTATATCGTATGTTTTCTCAAGCTGCGTCAGATCATAGTTTGCTTGAGATATTTACGATAGCGTTTGCCGTATTAGCGATAGCGCTTACTTTACTGCTCTTTCTGATGCTGTTTAAATTTGCTGTCTGAGCCCTTTGCTGTGCGACGATCTCTGCGTTTGCCTCTTCGATCTTCCAGCGGTGTAACTGCTCGTCAAACATCGACAGAGCTTCCGCTAAAGTATCTGCCCTGTCTGCTCTGACTACTTTCACAAGGTACTCTGTGGCGAGCGGATACCAGTAATCAACAGGAAGGAAAGCAAGGTCATCTACATTGTCATCAAAGATCCGCTGTGCGGCAGCTTTTTCTTTTTCTATGACCTTTTGTCTTGCAGCTGATCCAGCTTTGGAGTCGTTTTTCGTTTTCCTGTATACGCCATATCCAAGGATGATCCCTAAAGCCAGTCCGCCAAGCTGGCTTATATTATTTACCATCATGACGAGCATCTCGATATCTGCCACCAGAGCGATCAGTACATTGCCGAGCGAGCCGATGATAAACCAAGCAGCGACACCGACGACGATCCCTTTTATCTTAGCCGATCTTTTTGTGCTCGCCTGCTGTTCCATATCCTGCTGCTCCAGCTTGACAGCTTCCTGATAGTGCACATTTGCCTGTTTGCAGATCCTGTCCGCATTTATGAGTTTTTGTAATAATCCGTTATTCATATGTATATCTCCTTTTCTGATCGTTTTATTTTTCTGCCCCTGTTTTGTGTTTTAGGTCATTTACGGGTATCCTTCCGGATATTCCTCTGTTTCGTCATATTCATCATTTCGTTCATAGACTCCATTATAAAAATCTATGTCCGAAGCTGTAAATGTTATTGAACCATCTTCATTTAATACAAAAGTATATGTCCTATCCTCTTTTGTAGCTCTTAATTCGTTTCCAGTGATCGAATACTCTGGACACAGACTGGTCATCCACCCGCCATGATAACTGTTGCCGACCTGGTATCGTAAGGCGCCCTCTTCAGCCGATAAGATCAGCGCTTCAGAATAACTTCCAAGATCTTTTGTGTATGTACCTGTGAATCTGCCGATCTCCGCCGCGCCTTCCAGGCCCTCTTCAAGCAATACATATCTGCTTTCGTAGTTAAGGATGATATCCCACTCCTGTCTCAATACTCCTGGCACATCCAGAGTATAGTAACCCTGCGTTTCTTTTATAAATCTCACCCTTTCTCCCGCCACATCGATATAGATCCCGTCTTCAAAAGGATAGCCCACCCCTTCAAATATGGTAGAGACCTCTCCAGCGTCAAGCGTCCTAAATGCTTCTAAACGGACATTTACCGATCGGGGATCGATCTGCGTGACTGTAAGCTTTCCTGCTCCTCTGTCATTTCCATTCATAAATGTACCTATATGATCTTTAATATCTGCTTTTTCCTCAACCTCCTCCTTTTCGCCAAGTACATATGTACCGCTGATAGCCCTATCTACATCTGACTGATAACGCCTTGATGCCTGTACGATCACCCTGTTTCCCGATAAAGAAAATGTCGCTCTATCCCCTCCTTGCGTTTCCAAATCCATGATCAGCATCTCTCCATCCATGACCGCTGTCCCTTCTTTGTTGAAAGGATCTGCATCACTCGGAGTGATATCTTCCAAAACGACCGTCGCTCTCGTATCGTCAAGCGGTGTGATCGTAAAAGCCACGCTCGTGTCCGGGCATGTATGATACCCTTCAAAATCCCTGGCTGTAACAGGTGCCATCTCTGCTGGTGCTGCTGGTCTTTCTGCCGCTGCAGGCGGCTCATCCTCTCTATCCAGAGCCCTGATCCCTGCGGCCGCCCCGCCTATAAGGGCCGCGGCCACGATACCCGCTATGACTTTGGCCGCTATGCTCTTAGAGACTGCTCCTATGCCTGTATCGGCGATCTTCCCGCCTATATCCGCAGACTGCCCCGAAAAGCTGTTTCCTGCGCCTGCAGGAGTATCTCCAGCCTGCATGGACCGCAAGAACATGTCTGTATCTGGAAGCTCTGCCGCATGAGCGTCCTGGCTCCTGAGAAGAAGCAGCAGGAACGGGATCGGTGCAAGACCGTAGAGCTTTGTGCCTTTCTTTTCCAGATCCTTAACGCCTATCTCTATCTTATCCCTTGCATACTTGAGCCTGCTCTTTACCGTGTTCTGGCTTACGCCGAGTTCCTCGGCTATCTCTCTGACAGAAAAACCCTCATAATAAAATAATTCCGTCACTACTCTCTGTTCTGCCGATAATGTACTTAAGATCTCCCCGATCAGCCGCGTGGTCTCCTGCCTGTCTATGACCACCTCCGGAAGATTCTCCGGTCTGTCATCTTCAAACTCGATCACTTCATCAGGATCCGCCGACACCATCTGTGAAAATGAGAGGACCTTTCTCTTACGCAGGATGTCGATCGTCATATTCCTCGCGATCTTCTTGATCCACCCTCTAAATGCCGCCGGCTCATTCAGCTGTCCTAAGTTTTTCATGGCTTTCAGGAATGTGTCCTGTGTCAGATCCTGCGCCGTGTCCTCGTCAGAGATCATGGTCTTTATCGTGTAGTACACATTATCCTTCGTCATCTCGTAAAGCTGTGTTATGGCTGCCTGGTCGTTCCCTATCGCCCTGTCGATGAGTTCTCTCGTAAACTCCTGCGGCGCGCCACACTTAGGACAGAACTTGGCATCTTCAGGAACTTCCCTTTTGCATCTGTAGCATTTCATGTGTGTTTTCTCTCTTTCTCCTGGAATTGTCGCAACGGGGATCTGTCTGCTTTTTCGCCAAACAATATTTCCAGGATCCTCTGCAGTATCTGTTCAGCTATCTCCTCATCAAGTTTCCCTTCTTCCACAAAAGTACAAAACAACTCCCGGATCGCTTCATCGCTCATCCTTATCACCTCCTTTATGTCCCCTAGACGTAAGATCTGATGATAAGGTTTTAAGATCTCCAAAAAAAATCAAATTTTTTATATTCAGTTTTGAGCACACTATGCTTGATACTGCATTTTAATCTTAGCATATCATGCCGTAAAATGGAATACGCAACATAAAGATCGTTTCAGGAAGGGGCATATTCTTGGATAGATTATTTAATGCCACCAGGTTTGGTGAAAAACTAAAAAAATATCGGCTCAAAAATCACTTATCACAGATGGAATTAGCAGAAAAAACAGATCTTCAGACCTCTTCTATCAGTCATCTTGAAAATGGCACGCATTCGCCCTCCCTCGAAACGCTGCTCCGTTTGTCCTCAGTCCTTCATGTGGGCATAGACGAAATGCTTTATGACAGTCTGCCCGCAGTCAAAGAGCATCACTTAGACAAAGAGATGAAAGATCTGTTTGCCGGATGCACTCCTGAAGAAAAAGAACTCCTTTTACGGATCCTGCAGACTGTAAAACAGACTCTCAAGGAACACAGATAAGGACTCCGTAAACACATAGACCCTCAAAAGACCCGGTGCCGCCAGCACCGGGCCTCAACTCCCTCCCTCTTAAGGGATCCGCAGGACCTCTCCGGGATAGATCAGCCCCGGATCCGTGATATCGTTCGCCTCCGCAAGATCAGACACGGAGACACCATACCTCTGCCCGATCTCCCACAGAGTATCCCCGGGCCGCACCGTATAGACCGCACCGTCCGGAGCGCCGTCTGAAGCACCGGCTGTCGGGATCTGCAGACGCTCCCCCGTATAGATCAGGTCCGGGTTTTTGATCCCATTTACGGACACCAGCCGGGCCACCGTCGTCTGGAACCGGGCGGCGATCCCCGTCAGCGTATCCCCGGCACGCACCGTGTAATACGTATGGCTGTCTGCCTGCGGGGCGTCGTCGCGGATCTTGATGCACAGCGTCTGCCCCGGGTAGATCAGATCCGGGTTGACGAGTCCGTTCTCCGCCGCGATCGCCGCCACACTGGTCCGATACCGCCGCGCGATCGCCCACAACGTATCCCCAGCCCCCACCTGATATTCCACGATCCCGGAAGAAGGCAGCGGCTCTTTCGGCGGACGGACCTGCCCGGCATCATCCAGGAACATCGCGTCGGTAAAGATATCCCGGTCCACATAGCCGGAGATCCCCGGCACCCGTCCCTGGTCCGTATACTGCCACCCCGCCCAGGACGACCAGTTGACCGACGACGCCGGCTGTGAGACCCCGTACTCCGCCGCCCACAGCGGATACCTGGTCAGCGCGCCGCTGAACATCGCCCCCGCATTATACGTGTTGCTGTAGACCACCGCCCCCTTGCCGCTGACCCTCTCCACCTCGCGGATAAAAGCCAGCCCGATCTCATCAGCCTCCGCCGCCGACAGGTTCGTCAGATCCTCAAAGTCCATCGCCAGCCTGCAGTCAAACACCTTCCCCTGGACCACACGGACAAAAAACTGCGCCTGATACCTGGCCTGGGAGGCCGTCCGCGCCGTCACATAATGATAAAACCCCACTTTCAGCCCCGCCGCCCTGGCCCTCTGATAATTCTGTTCAAAATACGGATCGATAAAACCGCCGCCCAAGCTGGAACGTATGTAGACCACCCGGATCCCCGAGGCCGCCACCTGGCCAAAATCAATGTTCCCCTGCCATTGGCTCACATCGATCCCATCATACTGCCTGCCCGGCGCGGCATCCAGCGCCCACACCCGCACAGCAGGCCCCATCAACAGCAAAAAGAACACAAACACAAAGAACATGAACACAGAAACTCTATCTATAAGATCCTCTCTAAATCTCTTCATAAACAATATAAGATCCTCGATTTCTTACCTCTATGTTATGTCTCTCCCCGGCCCGGCGTCACAACTCAAAAAAAATTAAATTTTTTTCAAAAAACACTTGCAGGATCAAATAGAGTATGGTAATATAAATTTCGGCGTTAGGGATATGGCTCCATGGTCAAGTGGTTAAGACACCGCCCTTTCACGGCGGTAACAGGGGT
>CAJTYN010000136.1 GCA_910584115.1 uncultured Lachnospiraceae bacterium | reverse complement strand
TATGTCGATGAGGTGATCAGGCGTAAAGTAGGAAAGACCGGTAAGAAATAAATAAGGAGTGTGTGAAAATGGTTAAGAAGATTTCAAGAGCGAAGATCCGTCAGAAAAAGCATAGAAGGATACGTCATCGTCTGAGCGGTACAACACAGGCTCCTCGTCTGGCCGTGTTCAGGAGCAACAGCCATATGTATGCGCAGATCATCGATGATACAGTCGGCAGGACGTTAGTATCTGCGTCCACCCTCCAGGATGAGGTAAAGGCAGGCTTAGAGCACACGAACAATGTGGAAGCTGCCGCAAGAGTAGGCGAAGTGATCGGAAAGAGAGCAGTCGAGCAGGGCATCAAAAAAGTCGTATTCGACAGGGGCGGCTTTTTATATCACGGAAAAGTCAAGGCTTTAGCTGACGCAGCAAGAGAAGCTGGGTTGGAATTCTAGAAAAGGAGGAAGAGACACATGAGACGTAATATCATTGATGCCAGTCAGCTTGAGTTAGAAGATAAAGTAGTGGCCATTAAACGTGTCACAAAAGTTGTCAAAGGCGGCCGTAATTTTCGTTTTACTGCTCTGGTAGTCGTAGGTGATGGCAACGGGCATGTGGGAGCCGGACTGGGAAAAGCAACAGAGATCCCCGAGGCGATCCGCAAAGGCAAAGAAGATGCGATGAAGAAGATGATCAGCGTAGCCAGGGATGACAACGGGAGTATCACCCATGACTTCATCGGGAAATTCGGCAGCGCTCAGGTCTTATTGAAAAAGGCTCCGGAAGGTACCGGTGTGATCGCGGGCGGTCCGGTCCGTGCCGTGATCGAGTTGGCCGGGATCAAGAACATCCGTACAAAATCCCTCGGATCCAACAATAAACAAAACGTCGTGCTCGCCACGATCGAGGGCCTCAAGCAGCTGAAGACTCCGGAAGAAGTGGCAAGACTGCGTGGAAAATCAGTAAAAGAGATCATTGGATAAGGAGGGCTGAAAAATGGCTGCTAAATTAAAGATCACGCTCGTAAGATCTACGATCGGAGCGATCCCCAAACACAGAAAGACAGTACAGTCCATGGGCCTGCGCAAACTCAATAAGACCGTGGTCCTGCCAGATGATCCGGCGACCAGGGGCAAGATCCAGCAGGTCAGGCATTTAGTGAAAGTCGAAGAGGTAGAGGTAGAAGAATAGAGGAGGTGTCAAAATGGAATTATATGATCTGAAACCGGCAAAAGGTTCCACACATGAACGTTTCAGAAAAGGCCGCGGACACGGTTCAGGCAACGGCAAGACTGCCGGTAAAGGGCACAAAGGCCAGTTGGCACGTTCCGGCAGAAAGAAAGCCGGGTTCGAGGGCGGTCAGATGCCTTTGTACAGGCGTATCCCCAAGAGAGGGTTCAAGAACAGGAATGCAAAAGAGATCGTGGCCATCAATGTGGAGTCCCTGGAAGCAAGGTTTGAAGACGGCGAGGAAGTGACCATCGAGAAACTCCTTGAGAGCGGCGCTATCTCCCATAGGAAGGACGGAGTGAAGATCCTCGGCGATGGGGAACTGACGAAAAAACTACATGTAAAAGTCAATGCATTCAGTGCCAGCGCGAAAGAGAAGATCGAAGCGGCTGGCGGAACGGCAGAGGTGGTTTAATGTTCGAAGGCGTGGCAAACGTATTCAAAGTAAAAGATATCAGGCGGAGATTATTTTTTCTTCTATTGATGATCGTGGTGATCCGGATCGGATCACAGCTGCCTGTCCCTGGAACAGATGGGGAATATTTTAAAAACTGGTTCGACAGCCAGTCGGGAGATGCATTTAACTTTTTTGATGCTTTTACCGGAGGATCATTTACGCAGATGTCGATCTTCGCGCTGAATATCACTCCGTATATCACTTCATCCATCATCATGCAGCTTTTGACCATCGCGATCCCGAAATTGGAGGAGATGCATAAGGATGGAGAAGAAGGAAGAAAAAAGATCGCATCGATCACCCGTTACCTGACCATAGGGCTTTCTGTTTTTGAAGGCATCGCTATGTCCATCGGTTTTGGCCGTCAGGGATTGATCCCGGTACTTTCTTCTGGTTCAGATTCTTCAACATTTGAAAAAGTTGCGGCTGCGTTTGTTGTGGTTGTATGTTTGACTGCCGGTTCAGCGATGCTGATGTGGATCGGAGAGCGCATAACGGAAAAAGGCGTCGGGAACGGTATCTCTATCGTGCTGACGATCAATATCGTATCCACCATGCCCAGTGATTTCGCAGGTCTTTACGAGACGTTCGTAAAAGGCAAGACGATCGCGAAGGGTGCGCTCGCCGCGCTGATCATCTGCGCGATCGTGCTGGCGATGGTCGTCTTCGTATTGATCTTGAACGATGCGATCAGGAAGATCCCGGTGCAGTATTCCAAGAAGATGCAGGGGCGGAAGATGGTGGGCGGACAGTCCTCTCACATCCCCCTCAAGGTCAATACCGCGGGCGTCATCCCTATCATCTTTGCTTCATCGATCATGTCCTTCCCTACAGTCATCGCCAGCTTTCTCGGCAGGGCGAACGGAACGGGGATGGGCAGCGAGGTGCTGCGGATGCTCTCGTCCAACAACTGGTGTAACCCCGAGAGGCCCCTTTACTCCATCGGTCTTTTGATCTATGTGGTATTGGTCATCTTTTTTGCATATTTCTATACATCCATCACCTTCAATCCTATCGAGGTGGCGGATAATATGAAGAAGCAGGGGGGATTCATACCGGGGATCCGGCCGGGCAAGGCGACCACGGATTATCTGACGAGGATCCTGGAGTATATCATCTTTATAGGCGCCGCGGGGCTGGTGATCGTGGCGGTCATCCCGTTCTTCTTTAACGGCATGTTCGGCGCGCAGGTCTCCTTCGGCGGGACCTCGATCATCATCGTTGTGGGCGTCGTCCTCGATACGATCAAACAGATCGAATCCATGATGCTGGTGCGGAACTATAAAGGCTTTTTAAATGAATAGATCATTGACAAGGTTGTGGTGGCAGCGCCGCAGCCTTTGGTGGTATTTTGCGGGCAGGAGGAAATGAGTATGAGGATCATCATGCTGGGTGCGCCGGGTGCGGGAAAAGGCACGCAGGCGAAAAAGATCGCGGAAAGATATAACATCCCCCATATATCCACAGGGGACATCTTCCGTGCAAATATCAAGAACGAGACAGAACTGGGAAAGAAAGCGAAGTCTTATATGGATCAGGGGATGCTCGTCCCCGATGAACTGACGGTCAGCCTCGTGATGGACCGTTTCAGAGAGCCGGATGCCAAAAACGGCTATGTGCTGGACGGTTTCCCGAGGACGATCCCACAGGCGGAGAGCCTCGATACAGCTTTAAGAGAGAGCGGGGGCCAGATAGACTATGCCATCAATGTGGATGTACCGGATGCGTCGATCATCACGCGTATGTCCGGCAGGAGGGCGTGTGTGAACTGCGGGGCTACATATCATCTTCAATATGCAGCTCCGAAAAAAGAAGGTGTGTGTGACCACTGCGGAGATACGCTCATCCTCCGCGATGATGATAAGCCGGAGACAGTGGAAAAACGTCTGAGCGTCTATCACGACCAGACACAGCCGCTGATCGACTATTATGCACAGAAAGGCGTCTTAAAAGAAGTGGACGGGACGCAGGATCTGGAGGATGTGTTCCGTCAGATCACGGCCATCTTGGGAGAATAAAGGATGTCAGTATCAATAAAGTCATCAAGTGAGATCAAACGGATGAGGGAGGCGGGACGTCTCCTGGAACAGGTGCACAACGAGCTGGCGAAGATGATCAGGCCCGGGATCTCCACATGGGAGATCGATAAGGCGGGTGAGGCGATGATCCGCAGCCGGGGGTGCGTGCCGAATTTTCTGGATTACAACGGTTTTCCAGCCTCATTTTGTGTCTCGGTGAATGATGAAGTCGTCCATGGGATACCTTCGAAGGACCGGATCCTTGAGGAAGGGGATATCATCAGCCTCGATGCCGGTCTGATCTATAAAGGTTATCATTCAGATGCAGCCAGGACTTACGGGGTGGGGGAGATATCCCCGGAGGCCCGTAAGCTCATCGATGTGACACGGGAGAGTTTTTTTGAAGGCTTGAGATATGCCAGGGCAGGGAGACATCTCTTTGAGATCTCCGGGGCGATCGGTTCCTACGCGGAACGATTCGGCTACGGGGTGGTGCGGGATCTGGTCGGGCATGGGATCGGCACAAAGCTCCACGAGGAGCCGCAGATCCCCAATTTCAAGCAGAAGAGGCGGGGCATGAAGCTCTATCCCGGCATGACCCTCGCCATCGAACCGATGATCAATGAAGGACGTGCGGATGTGGTGTGGCTGGATGATGACTGGACAGTAGTGACAGAAGATGGTTCACGTTCCGCGCATTATGAAAATACTATCCTGATAACGGACGGAGAGCCGGAGATATTAACACTAACATCATCATTATGATAATCCAGAGGAGGTTTCCATGTCGAAAGCAGATGTGATCGAAGTAGAAGGTGTTGTGCTGGAGAAGCTGCCCAATGCCATGTTCAAAGTGCAGTTGGAAAATAAGCATGTGGTATTGGCCCATATCAGCGGAAAGCTGCGTATGAACTTTATCCGTATCTTACCTGGTGACAAAGTGACCATTGAACTCTCCCCGTATGATCTGTCTAAAGGAAGGATCATTTGGAGAGATAAATAAAAAATACTTGCATAATGGAAAGATTTTTGATACAATATTAGACGTACTTTTGTGTTCTGCAAGAAATGGCAGAAATGTTAACGGAAGGAGGATTTCCAGTGAAAGTAAGATCATCTGTAAAGCCCATTTGCGATAAATGTAAGATCATCAAGAGAAAGGGACGGATCAGGGTCATCTGTGAAAATCCCAAACATAAGCAAAGACAAGGTTAGGGGTCGGGACTTGGATCATTAGTCCGTGGATCTAGGCGCGACAGCAGGGACCACCCGGGTGTGTTGTCCTGCTGTTAAATATGATCGTGGGCGCAGACATCTAGCAGATATATCAGGGATATAGGGACTGGATGACTGTCATGTTGAACAGGAATGGACAGTCTTCACATTCATACGCCTAATACCGGGACATCCCCCGGAAAGGCTGCGTAAATTCATGCGGCTGGGTGCTCGCTCCAAAAAGCACCCCAGTTAGGAAAAACGATGGAACAAAAAGAAATCTTGTAAGAGATCAAGGAGGAGATCATGGCTCGTATAGCTGGTGTAGACTTACCGAGAGATAAACGTGTAGAGATCGGTCTGACATATATCTATGGCATCGGAAGGGCGACTTCCAATAAATTATTGGAAAAGACCGGTGTGAACCCGGATACCCGTGTCAGGGATCTGACAGATGCCGAAGTAAATAAGCTCCGTGAAGCGATAGAGGAGACCTGCATGGTGGAAGGTGACCTGCGCAGGGAAGTCGCTATGAACATCAAACGTCTCCAGGAGATCGGATGCTATAGAGGAATCCGCCATAGGAAAGGGCTGCCTGTCCGTGGCCAGAATACCAAGACAAATGCCAGGACGAGGAAAGGTCCGAAGAGGACGGTCGCAAATAAGAAGAAATAAGTATATCTGAGAGAATAATGTATAGAAAGTGTAGGTTAGTTTAAATGGCAAAAACGACAAAGAAAACGACAAAACGTCGTGTCAAGAAAAACGTTGAACGAGGACAGGCACATATCCAGTCATCTTTTAACAACACCATTGTTACATTGACGGATACAGAAGGCAATGCTCTTTCATGGGCGAGCGCCGGCGGCCTGGGATTCAAAGGTTCAAGGAAATCTACTCCCTATGCAGCGCAGATGGCAGCGGAGACTGCTGCGAAGGCTGCTCTGATACATGGTCTGAAGACGGTGGATGTAATGGTGAAAGGCCCCGGCTCCGGAAGGGAAGCTGCGATCCGGGCCCTGCAGGCATGCGGTCTGGCAGTGACCAGCATCCGCGACGTGACACCCGTCCCCCACAACGGCTGCCGTCCCCCGAAACGCCGTAGAGTATAGTGTCGTTGACTGATTTTCGTTTATTGATCGATATTGATGAGGAGGTAGCTTAACATGGCAGTAAATCGTGTGCCAGTATTAAAAAGATGCAGATCTTTAGACCTGGATCCAATGTATCTGGGGATCAGCAAGAAATCCACGAGGCAGTTGCGCAGGACGAACAGGAAGATATCCGAATATGGTCTTCAGCTGCGTGAGAAACAGAAAGCAAAATTCATTTACGGTGTACTGGAAAAACCTTTCCGTAATTATTATAAAAAAGCAGACAAGATGCCCGGCATGACTGGTGCGAACCTGATGGCTCTCTTAGAGCGCAGGCTCGACAACGTGATCTTCCGTCTGGGTCTGGCGAGGACCAGGAGGGAAGCGAGGCAGATCGTCGGTCATAAGCATGTGACAGTGAATGGAAGAGTCGTGAGCATCCCCTCTTTCCTGGTAAAGGCGGGTGATGTCGTCGAGATCAGAGAGAAATGCAAAGGCTCCGAGAGATATAAGAGCATCCTGGAGATCACCGGCGGAAGGATCGTACCGGAATGGCTGGACGCTGACCAGGAATCCTTAAAAGGGGTCGTCAAGGAGATCCCAACGAGAGAAGCGATCGACGTCCCGGTGGACGAGATGCTCATCGTCGAGTTATACTCTAAATAAACCTGCATGCGCCCGGCGGGGGACGCCCCACCTTACATGAAAGTCTGGCGGGCGCATTGGGGATACTTGGATCATGCCGCCTATCCGGCGGCGGACTTTTAAAGTAATAGGCAACACCCAAGGAGGTGTCTGATAGTGTTTGATTTTAATAAGCCCAAGATTGAAATTACGGATATTTCCGAAGATAAAAAATACGGCAGATTTGTAGTAGAACCTTTGGAAAGAGGATATGGGACGACTCTGGGAAATTCACTCAGACGTATCATGCTCTCCTCCTTGCCAGGGGCTGCGGTCAGCCAGGTGAAGATCGAGGGGGTCCTTCATGAATTCAGTTCGATCCCCGGTGTGAAGGAAGACGTGACGGAGATCATCATGAACCTGAAGAGCCTCGCGATCCGTAACAGGAGTACGGATAATGAGCCGAAGGTGGCCTATGTGGAGTGTGAAGGGAAAGGCGAAGTGACCGCTGCAGACATCCAGGTGGATCAGGATATCGAGATCATGAACCCAGACCTGGTGATCGCCACATTGAATGGCGGCAAAGACTGCAAGCTCGTGATGGAGCTGACGATCACAAAGGGCCGGGGCTATGTCAGTTCTGAGAAGGGCAAGACAGAAGACATGCCTATCGGGGTCATCGCGATCGATTCCATCTATACACCGGTCGAACGCGTGAACCTGACTGTAGAGAATACTCGTGTTGGACAGATCACTGACTTTGATAAATTAACGCTTGATGTATATACAAATGGTACACTCGATCCGGATGAGGCGGTCAGCCTGGCGGCGAAGGTCCTCAGTGAACATCTGAGCCTGTTCATCGACTTATCCGAGAATGCCAAGACGGCGGAAGTGATGATCGAGAAAGAAGACAACGAGAAGGAAAAGGTGCTGGAGATGAGCATCGACGAACTGGAGTTGTCTGTGCGTTCATACAATTGTCTGAAGAGGGCCGGCATCAATACGGTGGAAGAATTGTGCAACAGGACATCGGAAGACATGATGAAAGTAAGGAACTTGGGACGCAAATCACTGGAAGAAGTATTGGCGAAATTAAAAGAACTCGGTCTGCAGCTCCAGCCTGTGGAAGAGTAAAAAAATAAAAATGTGGATGCCTGGCGTCTGTCAGTAAGTCCGAGGAGCATGGCAGCTAAGCCCCACAGATGGAGGATCTAGGAAAATGGCAAAATACAGAAAATTAGGTAAGACATCCAGCCAGAGGAAAGCCCTCTTACGAAACCAGGTGACAAACCTGTTATATCATGGAAAGATCGTCACCACGGAGCAGAGGGCAAAAGAAGTGCGTAAGATCGCAGAGGGTCTGATCGCGATGGCTGTCCGTGAGAAAGATAACTTTGAGACAGTGACCATAACGGTAAAAGTCCCCAAGAAGGATGCCGACGGCAAGAGGGTGAAGGAAGTCGTGGACGGCAGGAAAGTGTCTGTTTTCGAAGAAGTTCAAAGAGAAGTCAAAAAAGACTTACCCTCCAGACTCCATGCCCGCAGGCAGATGCTGAAGGTGTTCTATCCGGTGAAAGAAGTCCCGGCTAAGAATGCAGGGAAAAAGCGCAATACGAAACAGGTGAACATGCCAGAGAAGATGTTTACAGAGATCGCACCGAAGTATGAAGGCCGCAACGGCGGTTATACTCGTATCGTGAAGATCGGTCCGAGAAAAGGCGATGCCGCGATGGAAGTCGTATTGGAGTTAGTATAAGAAGATCCAGTGAAAAATGGGACGCGGCACAGCTGCGTCCTTTTTGGCTTTTGAAAATGTAGTCATTAAGCCCCTAAAACCTATTTTTCTTATATAAAGATTTATCGCATTTTTGATATTTCCACTAATGGGCATTTTTCTGCGTTTTTTCGTTTTTTGCTCGATAATATTAATTTCAAGTTTCC
>CAJTYN010000135.1 GCA_910584115.1 uncultured Lachnospiraceae bacterium | reverse complement strand
ACCCCCTACGGCATCAACACCCACCGGATCCTGCTCCGCGGCCACCGGATCAAGAACATCTACGGCGACATCGCCATAACATCCGAGGCCACCCGGATCCCGAACTACATCGTGATCCCGGCAGTAGGCATCCCGATCCTGTTCGTCATGCTGATCATCATGCTGATCTACTACCGCCGCCGCGGCCCGATCAGGAGCGACGAGGAGCTGCTGGATGAGATCAGGAAGCAATAGGTCTTTAGATATATCAGTTTTATAGAAATGCATCATAAAGGAGGAGACGCCATGAAAAAGAGAGGAAAGATGTGGCTGGCCGGCCCGGCCGTGGCAGTTGCCCTGGCCTTTACCGCCGTCGCGGCCACCCCGGCCCTGGACAGTGTGGCTGCGGCCGTGGACGTGAGCAAGGCCTGCACACTGACGGTCAGCCCCGGCAGCGCAGATCTTGCCGACGACCTGGCGGGGGCAGACGTGGTCATCGATCTGTACAAAGTCGCTGATGCCGTCGCGGACAGCGCATACGACACGTATTCGTACAGTTTTCTGGACGGTTACACAGGGCTGACAGTTTCCGATAAGCCGGACAACGCGGAGTGGAAGAGGCTGTCCCGGGAAGCGGCGCAGGTGGCCTTGAACGGACGCACACCGGAGGTGAACGGCGCGGGTGTGAATGAGAGGATCCCCGTCCCGGGCTGCGGGCTGTATCTGGTCGTGGCCAGAGGACAGAACATCACGGACTACAAGACCACCGCGGCGGATGAGGACGGCACAGAGGGACCGGCGACGATCGCCCATTCCCAGCAGTATACATACACGTTCGCACCATCCCTGGTATCCCTGCCCGGCAAGGAAGCGGAGGATGGCGTCATCAATACAGCGGGCGCGGGCGACTGGCTCTACGACCTGTCCGTCACCCTGAAACCCCAGCGGGCCGTGCGCTACGGCAGCCTGGAGATCGTCAAGACCCTCCAGAGCTACGAGACGAAGGATCCGGCCACATTCGTTTTCCAGGTGGACGCCGTCTTAGGCGGACAGAACGTCTACAGCGACGTGGTGGCGATCTCCTTTACAGCGCCGGGCCAGAAGACCAAACTCATCGAGAAGCTCCCCGTAGGGGCGCAGGTCACTGTAAAAGAAGTCTACACCGGAGCCGTCTACTCAGTCACCACGGCGGACACCCAGACCGTGACCATACCGGCCAACGACGTGGTGCAGGCGCCATTTACCAACGACTATAACGAAACGGACAGAGGCGGCGGCGCCGTGATCAACCAGTTTGAGCACGACGCGGAGAACGGATGGGGCTGGACGAAAGTCCCTGACACAGAGTAAGGAGGGGAGGAGCGTATGAAAAAGAAGAACATCCTGTTGGCTGCCTTGGCTGTCTCCCTGACCCTGTCGGCAGGCGTGGGCAGCGCCTGGGCCTATTTCACCACCTACGCGCAGGCCCGGGGCGGCTACACCATCGAGCTGGGCGACAAGACCACCGTCGAGGAGGATTTCTCCGCCTGGACCAAGCATGTGGCCATCACCAGCAACGCAGACTCAGAGCCTGTCTATGTGCGGGCGCGGGCCTTCTGCGGCCAAGACTACAACCTGGTATATTCCGGCAGCGAAAAATGGACACCGGGCGCGGACGGCTATTACTACTACAGCGACATCCTGAATGGCGGCGAGACGACCGACGTCCTAGATGTGCGGATCGAGAACGTCCCGGAGGAGATCGAGGATGCGGCCGCTTTCAACGTGGTGGTCATCTACGAGACGACCCCGGTACGCTACCATGAAGACGGAGAGCCTTATGCAGACTGGACAGCTACATTGAACACCGGCACCGTGGAAGGGGGCGCATAAAACATGTTCGAAATGTTCGATAAGATAAAGAAGATCATCACATCCCCCGCCGCGACCTTGGCCACCTTCGTACTGGCCGTCGCCCTCCTCCTGTTCTCCTCCATCGGAGGCGCGCGGGCGGCGCTGACCTACTTCTCAGAGACCTACCGGACCCGGGTACAGATGCAGGACATCGGCGTGACCCTGGAGGAAAATGGCCGGAGCGTCTCCTGGCGGAATTACGACACCAACAAGTCGGACGGCACCTGGGATGAGTCCACAGGCGCCCTGCTGACCAAGATGCTGGATAAAGGCGAGAAACTGAAGATCGGGGCAGAGTACCCGGAGGAATTGGCCGTGCGCAACAGCGGCACGATCGGTCAGTACGTCCGCGTCAGCATCTATAAATACTGGCTGGACGGGGATCCGGCAGATGCGGACACCAACAAACTGCGCGGCCTCTCTCCGGACCTGATCCACCTGCACCTGGCGAACATCGGCGGGGGCGGCTGGCTCGAGGATGAGGCGGCTTCCACACCCGAGCGGACAGTCCTGTACTACTCCAGGATGCTGGCCCCGGACGAGACCAGCCCGCTCTTCGCGGACAGCTTCTCCATCGACGGGATGGTCGCCACGAAAGTGACCCAGACCACCACGACGGAAGGCGGCCTCACCACGATCACGACGACATATGACTACGACGGCACCCATTTCTGCCTGGAAGCGAAAGTGGACGCGGTGCAGGAGCACAACGCCCAGGACGCGGTCTGGAGCGCATGGGGACGCAGGGTCACCGTGGACAACGGCGTCCTACGCCTGGCGGACGCGGAATGAGAAAGGGGAGGGAGATATGAGAAAGAAGATATTCGGCCTGGCCCTGGCGGTCAGCTTGGCGGTCTCCATGCCCCTGGCGGCGCAGGCGGAGACCATGCAGGGGGATCCGGACTGGGCGGTCACCTTCATGGAAGGCAACAAGATGGAGAGCAACTTCGGAGTCTCCGACCTGGATGATATGATCTACGGGATGCAGCCCGGCGACAACGTGATCATCGAGATGGCTCTGAAAAATGAGAACAGCGCGACCACCGACTGGTACATGACCAACAAGGTCATACGCTCCCTGGAAGAGACCACGGAGAACGAGGGCGCCAGCGGCGGCGCATACACATACCGGCTGCTCTACGTCGATAAAGACGGGCAGGAGAACTCTCTGTTCGACAGCGACACCGTAGGCGGCGAGGGCGAGAGCAAGGCGGGCGAGGGCCTCCACCAGGCCACCGACGCCACCAAGGAATATATGTACCTGGACACACTGGCAAAAGGCCAGGGCGGCCACATCACCCTGGAAGTAGCGCTGGACGGCGAGACCCAGGGCAACGACTACCAGGATACGCTGGCGGACCTGCAGATGAATTTCGCGGTGGAACTCAGCAACGAGAGACAGCAGAACACACCCACACCACGGCCGACCACACCGCCCCGCGGCGGCACACCCGCGCCCGTGAGGCCCACGACGGAGACGCTCCATGATCTGGGGACGCCCACCGCGATGGTACAGACCGGGGACGATACGAAGATGGACGGCTATATCCTGGCCGCGTGCATCAGCGGCGGCGTACTGCTCATCCTGTCCATCTACGGCCAGGCCGTGCGCAGGAAGAAGAGAGGGGAGGGGGATGGACGATGACCAGACAGATGAAGAGGATAGCGAAAAAAGTATCCGCAGTCCTGTTCTCCCTGGGCCTCATAGCCCTGCAGGCATCTCCGGTGATGGCGGCAGAGGAATACACGTATACGGTACGGCTCTTCTCCGGCGCCCAGGGGACTGTCAACGGCAAAGAGATGATCCTCCAGGAGGGTCTCCACTACGGCGACCGGGTGACCTTCAACCAGAGGGACGTAGCCCTAAAGGACAACAGTAAATATTATATCAAAGGCATCCGCGAGAGTGGCAAGGACAACAACACCGTGTCCGAAAGAGCCTCCTTCCCGGTCGAAGGGGATATGGACTACGTAGTCGTGTACGGGATCTTCACAGAGAAAACGAGCTACACGATCAACTACGTGGATCAGGACGGCAATACACTGGCGCCCAGCGAGACCTACTACGGGAACGTGGGAGATACGCCAGTCGTCGCTTACCTGTATATTGACGGATATCAGCCGCAAGCGTATAATATGACTGGAGTGTTAGAGAAAGATACATCCAAGAATGTATTTACCTTTGTATATACGCCGATAAGCGGTGCAGAACAGCCCGCACCGGCAGGGCCGACCACGGCACCCACAGGGGCGCCGGTCACACAGCCCACCACAGCGCCGGCGACACAGCCGACCACAGCGCCAGCCACGCAGCCCACGACGGCGCCGGCCGCACCTGGCACCGCCGGGGAGACGACAGGAGAAACGGCTGAAGAAGGCGGCGAGGACACTGAAGGAGCTGAGGCTGAGGAAGGCGCAGCCGACGAGGGGGCTGAGGCCGAGGAGGGCAACGGCCCGGCTGAGCTTGAGAACATCGGGGACGAGGAAGTGCCGTTGGCCAACATGGAGAATGGCGAGTCGCCCTTAGTGGGCCTCAGTGATGATTTCGCCGAGCGCATCGGGGAACTCCCCCTGGCCGCGAAGATCGGTATCTGTTCCGCGGTCCTCTTGGGACTGGGCGTGGCAGGCTGGTTCCTGCTGGGACGCAAAAAGGAGCCGACCGGGATCGAGGATTTCCATGAGTAAAGGAGCGCTGCCGGATGGGCAGCGCCGCAAGGCAAAGAAAGGCGGGGGCTTAGCCCCCGCCCTCTGCAATATCATCGGGACGGCCATGCTGCTGGCGGTGATCGCCGCCAGCCTGAGCATCACCGCGCCGCGCCTGATGGGATACGGGATCTACAACATCGTCAGCGGCAGCATGGAGCCGAAAGTCCCCGTAGGCAGCGTGATCTACGTGGCAAAGACCGCCCCGGAGGATATCCAAAAAGGGGATATCATCGCCTTTAACAGTGAGGAGTCCGTCATCGCCCACCGGGTGGTGGAGAACCATGTAGTGGAGGGGACCTTTACCACGAAGGGGGATGCCAACGCCGAGGAAGACGTGCGGGACATCCCTTACCAGGACCTGGTGGGGCGCGTAGAACGCCATTACCCCATGCTGGGGGCGCTGATGACGGTGTATTCCAGCAAGGTGGGCAAGGTGTACGTGGCCGCTTTTGCCGCCTGCGGGGCGATGTTCAACATCTTAGCGGGTCGGATACGGGCGCGCAAAAAGAGCAGACGACAGCTTTGACGAAGGTGGATGCAGATGGGAAACGATAACAGGGACAACATATTATATGTACAGATGTTCGGAGGTTTTTCCATGTCCTGGAACGGCAAGCCGCTCCGGAGTACATCCAGATCCAGCGAGACCCAGTTCGTCTACCTGATGCAGCTCCTCCTCCACAACCGGGAAAAAGGCGTCAGCCGCAGCCGTCTGGAACAGACCCTTTTCGAAGACCGTGACATCAACGACCTGCACCACGCGGCCCGCAGCGTCATCTACAACGCCAAGAGGAAACTGAAGGCCGCCGGTCTGCCCGAGAGTGACTACATCGAACGCCGCAAAGACGTTTACTACTGGACTTCCCAGATCCCGGTCGTCGAGGACGCCGCGGAGATGGACCGCCTCAGCCGGGAAGCGGAAGGAGAGACGGATCCCGCCAAAAGACTCAAGCTCTATCTTGATGCTTGTCACCGCTACACCGGAGAATTTCTGGGAAATCAGACCGCCCTGTGGGCCGCGCAGGAGGCCCGGCGGTATCGGGCGCTCTTTTGCGCCTGTGTGGAAGCAGCCGTCCAGCTCATGCGGGAGAGCCACGAATATTTTCAGATGGAGGCTCTGGGCCTCTACGCGGCGAAGGTGAGCCCGCTGGCGGACTGGGAGACTGTGACCATGGAAGCCCTGATCTCCATGGGACGCTACGAGGACGCCCGCAAGCTCTACGACGACACAGTGGAGCTGTATCTGCAGGAGGCGGGACTCAAGCCCTCTCCGCGGCTGATGGGACTCCTTGACAGGCTGGGGGCGCAGATGGGACATCACTATGCCGTCCTGGACGACATCCAGGAGAAGCTCTCCGAGACGGGCGGTCCTGCACCGGGCGGCTACCTCTGTCCGTATCCGGTCTTTCAGGGCATTTACCAGATGGTCGTGCGGATGATGGAGCGCGGCGGCCAGTCCGTTTACCTGATGCTCTGCACCGTGGTGGACAGCAAGGGCAACCCGATGAAAGAGGGTTCCATGCTGGAGGAACTCTCCCAGCGGCTGGGGGACGCCATCCAGCAGTCCATCCGCCACGGCGATGCGGTCAATCGTTACGGCAAAGGCCAGTATCTGGTGCTCTTGATCAACACCACTCGGGAAAACTGCCAGATCCTGCAGCGGCGGATCAACTACCGTTTCCTGGTGGGGCGGCAGCGCACGGGCGTTCAATATTACGTGAACAGCGTGATCTGCACGGCAGACAATACGAAAGCAAAAGGGATCATAGATAAGGGGGGCGCATAAGCCATGGAGCGATCGCAATGGTATATCGGTTCACCCGCCGCCGTGGTGCTGTGCGTGGATGAAAAGACCGGGCCGGGGATCCGGGGACGGATCTACCATGCCTATGACCGGGAGGCGCTCCGCGTCGTCAGCATGGAGCAGATCCTGTTTGAGCTGGAGGGATTCTACGACGCGATCGGTTTCCCCCACCCGACCACCAACGACCGGACATTCCAGGGCGAGATACAGCACAAGAGCCGCAGGGCAGGAAGGGAGAAAGTCATGAGTGATGAAGAATTGCTGGGCAGGCATGGAGAACTGGGAACATTTATCATCCGGGTGCAGCACCGGCAGAACAGCAGCTGGCAGGGACGGATCACCTGGATGGACAGGGATAAGACCGTGTATTTCCGTTCCATGTGGGAGATGTTAAAGCTGGTGGACAGCGCGCTGGATACGGTCAGCGGGCAGAACGAGGATATGGAAGGGCCTTCCTGGCCGGACGGAGACTGACCGGTCATGGAACGGGAGCGATAAAACCGCTTTTCTGGTAAGATGAAAACATCAGAAAAGCGGTATTTTTTTATTTCAGAATTGTATCCGGACGTGTTTTACGGTAAAATGGAACACGTAAAAGATCGACTGTGAGGAGCGTCTATGAATACGATACTAAAATGGCCGGGCGGAAAAGAGAAAGAACTGCCGATCATCAGAAAATATACACCAGACTACACCGGAAGGTTCATTGATCCTTTCGTCGGCGGCGGCGCCGTGTTCTTCGACACGACCGCCTCCGTATGCTGCATCAATGATAAGTCAGATGAGCTGATCAACCTTTATGAGCGCGTAAAAGCGCGGGACGAGGATATGGTCCGGTTCCTGCAGACAGAGTATGACGAGTTTTCGTCTCTCGGAGACTTTGTAGCCGATAACAAGGAGGATATCCTCCGGACATATCACGCGGAGATCTCCGTGGACGATCTTTTGATCAGGGCGGGGGATCATTTTTCCGGACTGGCGGATCGATATAACGAGATATTTATGAAGGAGCTAAAAAGGAACCTCTCCGGCAAGATCAAACGCTCCGCCAGATTAGAGAGCGAGCACGGCGAGATCCCGGACCAGGACCGGCTCGACAATATGGAGGCCGCGCTCAAATCCGCGTATTACATGTTCATCCGCTATCTGCTCAATCATCCCCAGGGCTTGAGTCCGGGGCGGCAGGCGGCTGTATTTTTTTTCGTGCGGGAATACTGCTACTCATCCATGTTCCGATACAACGCCAAGGGGGAGTTCAACGTCCCCTATGGCGGGATCTCCTACAACCGGAAGGATTTCCAGAAAAAGATCGATCACTTATTGTCAGCGGACATCCACGAGAAACTCATGCGGGCCGAGATCTGCTGCGAGGATTTCGAGCCTTTCATCCAGCGCGCGGCCCTGACCCCGGACGATTTCATGTTCCTGGATCCCCCGTATGACAGCGATTTTTCCACATACGCGGGAAATACATTCGGCCACGAAGAACAGCTGCGCTTGTGCCGATGCCTGAAGGACACCCCGGCAAAGATCTTGCTGATCATAAAAAATACGGATTTTATCTATGATCTCTATAAAGATGACTTTAATATCACTTCTTTTGATAAAAAATATCTCGTCAGCTTTATGAACAGAAATGACCGGAAGGCGGAGCATCTCGTTATCACGAACTTCTGAGCAGGAATGGGAACAGCGCGCGGGACTGTTCCCTTAAAGCTCGTAGTGTTCCAATAATCTGTCTCGGTATTCTCTGTTTTCAGATATCCGAACTAATTCATCATGCTTGCCTTCCGCGAGCAATATACGGATGAGTTCACTGATCCGATCCTCGCCAGCTTCCCGTCCGATCTTTTCTCCGGCTTCCCTTCCGATCTTTTCGCCAGCTTCCCGTCCGCGCTTTTCGGCCTCCCGCAACATCTGGTTATGATCTCTGATCGCTTTCTGTCTGGCTTCATATTCCAGGCGCTTTTCCCTATCCTGGCTGATGACCTGCAGATGTTCATAGGCGCTCTCGATGTACGGATCCTTCTGTGCCAACATATCAAACTCCTCCTTCCGCTCGGCATTGATGAACCTTGCCCATAATTCAATGTCACTGCATCCTTCTTTAAGCTCCTCCGGGAGTTTTGGCAATTCGATGACATGGAACTCCATCTTATCCGTATAGAGGAAATGGCGCGTAT
>CAJTYN010000134.1:6802-8630 GCA_910584115.1 uncultured Lachnospiraceae bacterium | reverse complement strand
CAGGGGAGTGGCGACAGGAGCGCCCTCCCTTGGTCTTTGAGCTTTTTGGCAAAATAAAAAATGCAGGAGATGGGACTTGAACCCACACGATCTTGCGACCACAGGCACCTGAAGCCTGCGCGTCTGCCAATTCCGCCACTCCTGCATCTTGCTTATGATATCCGCTGACGTCTTACCGCCGCGTCCTCGATTATATTACATCATATCCAGCCGGATGTCAATAGGAAGATCAAAAAATATTCAAAAATTTATTCTGGTTGAAAAAAATTGTTCCTTATGATAAACTTGCAATGATAAAGACGAGGAAAATGTCTTTTTTTTTGCCTTATACTTACGGAGAAGGGAGAATATATGAAAGCATTCCTTATTTTGGAAGATGGCCATGTTTTTACCGGGACGAGCATCGGCTCGACCAGGGAAGTGATCAGTGAGATCGTGTTCAACACGTCGATGACCGGTTATCTGGAAGTCATGACCGATCCGTCCTACGCCGGCCAGGCGGTGTGCATGACATATCCGCTCATCGGGAACTATGGGATCTGCTACGAGGATCAGGAGTCGCGAAAGCCCTGGGTGGAGGGTTTCATCGTGCGCGAACTCTCCAGGAAGCCGAGCAATTTCCGCAGCGAAGACACCATCTGGGATTTCCTGGAGAAAAACGATATCCCCGGCATCGCAGGGATCGATACCCGCGCGCTGACCCGGAGGCTGCGGGAAAAAGGGACGATGAACGGAATGATCACTGTCAATGAAGACTATCGGCTGGAGGAGATCCTCCCACGGCTGAAAGCCTACACGACAGGACCGGTGGTGGAGAAAGTGACCTGCCAGGAAAAGAAGGCCCTGCCGGGCGCGGGAAAGAAAGTGGCCTTTATGGATCTGGGGGCGAAGACGAACATCGTCCGTTCACTGCAGGAGAGAGGCTGTCAGGTCACAGTCTATCCAGCCCATGCATCCGCGCAGGAGATCTTAAACGATCATCCGGATGGGATCATGTTGTCGAACGGGCCGGGCAACCCTAAGGAATGCGTTTCAGTCATAAAGGAGATCCGAAAGCTCTACGATTCAGATGTCCCGATCTTCGCCATCTGCCTGGGGCATCAGCTCATGGCCCTGGCCACAGGCGCGGACACCAAGAAGATGAAATACGGCCATCGGGGCGGCAACCATCCGGTGAAAGACTTAAAGACCGGGCGGGTCTACATCTCTTCGCAGAATCACGGCTATGTGGTGGACGGGGACACACTGGATCCAAAAGTCGCCACACCTGCGTTCATCAACGTGAACGACCGGACCAACGAGGGCCTCTCTTATGTGGGAAAGAAGATCTTTACCGTCCAATTCCATCCGGAAGCCTGTCCGGGGCCGGAGGACTCCGCGGATCTGTTTGACCGTTTTATAGAAATGATGGGAGGGGAAAGCTAATGCCGAAGAATCCAGATATCAAAAAAGTGCTCGTACTGGGGTCAGGCCCCATCGTGATCGGCCAGGCGGCGGAATTTGACTATGCGGGCACCCAGGCCTGCCGTTCCCTGAAAGAAGAAGGCGTGCAGGTGGTCCTGTTAAATTCCAATCCGGCCACGATCATGACGGATAAAGACATCGCGGACCGGGTGTACATCGAGCCGCTCACCATCGAGGTGGTGGAACAGCTGATCATAAAGGAAAAACCCGACAGCGTGCTGCCCACATTGGGGGGCCAGGCAGGGCTGAACCTGGCGATGGAGCTGGCGGAGAAAGGTTTTCTAAAAGAGCATGATGTGCGTCTGATCGGGACCACGCCGGAGACGATCAAGAAAGCGGAAGACCGCTTAGAATTTAAGAACAC
>CAJTYN010000134.1:2845-6702 GCA_910584115.1 uncultured Lachnospiraceae bacterium | reverse complement strand
CACACAGGGGACAGCATCGTGGTGGCGCCCTCCCAGACCCTGGGGGATAAAGAGTACCAGATGCTGCGGACATCAGCCCTGAACATCATCAGCGAGCTGAACATCACGGGCGGCTGCAACGTGCAGTACGCGCTGAAGCCGGACAGTTTTGAATACTGTGTGATCGAGGTGAACCCCCGGGTGAGCCGTTCCTCCGCGCTGGCCTCCAAGGCCACCGGCTATCCGATCGCCAAGGTGGCGGCGAAGATCGCGCTGGGCTACACCCTGGATGAGATCCCCAACGCCATCACCGGGAAGACCTACGCCAGCTTTGAGCCCATGCTGGATTACTGCGTGGTGAAGATCCCCCGCCTGCCCTTTGACAAATTCATCGGGGCCGAGCACGCGCTGACCACCCAGATGAAAGCCACCGGCGAGGTCATGAGCATCTGCAGCAATTTCGAGGGCGCGCTGATGAAAGCGATCCGCTCCCTGGAACAGCACGTGGACAGCCTGATGTCCTACGATTATACCGACCTGACAGAAGAAGAGCTGCGGGAGAAGTTAAAAGAAGTGGACGACCGGCGGATCTGGGTGATCGCGGAGGCGCTGCGCAAAGGGATCCCCCAGGAAGAGATCCAGACGGTCACGAAGATCGACCTTTGGTTCATCGACAAACTGGCGATCTTGGTGGAGATGGAACAGGCGCTGCGAGAAGGCCCGCTGACAGAAGACCTCCTGCGGGAAGCCAAGCGCATGGAATTTCCCGACCATGTGATCGCGGATCTGACGGGACTGACCGGGCAGCAGGTGAAAGACATGCGCCTGGGATATGGCATCACGGCTTCCTATAAGATGGTGGATACCTGCGCGGCAGAATTTGCGGCGACGACGCCCTATTATTATTCCGTTTACGGAGGCGAGAACGAGGCTGTCACCAGCCGGGATAAGAAAAAAGTCCTGGTGCTCGGCTCTGGCCCGATCCGCATCGGCCAGGGGATCGAGTTTGATTTCTGTTCCGTACACTGCACCTGGGCTTTTTCAAAAGAAGGCTACGAGACGATCATCATCAACAACAACCCGGAGACGGTGAGCACGGACTTTGACATCGCGGACAGACTGTACTTCGAGCCGCTGACGCCGGAAGACGTAGAAAACGTGGTCAACATCGAACAGCCCGACGGCGCCGTCGTCCAGTTCGGCGGGCAGACAGCCATCAAGCTGACCGAAGCCCTGATGGAGATGGGCGTAAAGATCCTAGGCACATCCGCTGAAAATGTGGACGCGGCGGAGGACAGGGAACTGTTCGACAAGATCTTAGAGCAATGCCAGATCCCCCGTCCCCAGGGCCAGACGGTCTTCACGGCAGAAGAGGCGAAAGCAGCGGCCAACAAGCTGGGCTATCCGGTGCTGGTGCGTCCCTCCTACGTGTTGGGCGGCCAGGGGATGCAGATCGCGATCAACGACCAGGACGTGGAGCAGTACATCGGCATCATCAACCAGATCGCCCAGGAACATCCCATCCTGGTGGACAAATACCTGGTGGGCAAAGAGATCGAGGTGGACGCGGTCTGCGACGGGGAGGACATCCTGATCCCGGGGATCATGGAGCACATCGAGCGGGCGGGCATCCATTCCGGGGACAGCATCTCCGTATACCCTGCCCAGACGATCAGTCAGAAGGCCAAGGCCACGATCGAGGAATACACCCGTCGCCTGGCAAGATCTTTGCATGTTGTGGGGATGATCAACATACAGTTTATCGTATGCCAGGAAGAAGTGTACGTGATCGAGGTCAACCCCCGTTCCAGCCGGACGGTGCCCTATATCAGCAAAGTGACCGGGATCCCGATCGTCCCTCTGGCCACCAAAGTCATCCTGGGCAAAAAACTGAGAGACATGGGCTACACACCTGGCCTGCAGCCGGAGGCCCCATACTTTGCCATCAAGATGCCGGTCTTCTCCTTTGAAAAGATCCGGGGCGCGGACATCAGTTTAGGCCCGGAGATGAAATCCACAGGGGAATGTTTAGGCATCGCGGAGACGTTCAACGAAGCGCTCTACAAAGCATTCCTGGGCGCAGGGGTCAGACTCCCCCGCCACAACAATATGATCATCACCGTCAAAGATGAGGACAAGGAGGAGGCTGTCGGCATCGCCCGCCGGTTCGAGGCCCTGGGGTACAAGATCTTCGCCACCAGGAGCACGGCCAAGACATTGAAGGCCCACGGCATAAAAGTCATACGGACGAACAAGCTGGAGCAGCCTTCGCCCAACCTGCTGGACCTGATCTTGGGCCATAAGATCGACCTGATCATCGACACGCCGTCCCCCGGGGTGGAGAGGGCCCACGACGGCTTCCTGATCCGGCGGTACGCGGTGGAGACAGGGGTGAACGTCCTGACCTCACTGGACACGGCCAGCGCCCTGGTCACCAGCCTGGAAAACACGGATCTGCGCAGCCTGACACTGGTGGATATCGCGAAGATCGATGGGAGATGACAAAAAAGTTCATCGAGTCTCATAGAAGTTCATTGGATAGCACGGATAAGGGGAGTGTATGGATATTATCGAATTACTGAAAGTGATCATCCTAGGGATCGTGGAGGGCATCACCGAATGGCTGCCGATCAGCAGCACGGGCCATCTGATCTTGGCGGATGAATTCATCCAGCTGGATGTGACACCGGAATTTATGGAGATGTTCCGGGTGGTGATCCAGCTGGGGGCCATCCTGGCGGTGGTCTGCCTGTATTTCTCCAGGCTGTGGCCCTTCCGGAATAAGAAAGACGCGGCCAACGCCTGGCAGCGTTATGTGGATATGGATAAGATGGTCTTGTGGTTTAAGATCCTGGTGGCCTGCCTCCCGGCGATCGCCGTGGGTCTGCCCTTCGACGACCTCCTGGAAGAAAAGCTCTATAATTACGTGGTGGTGGCAGCGATGCTGATCCTATACGGCATCCTGTTCCTGGTGATCGAAAACTACAACGCCCGGCGCACACCGCGGGTCACCGACTTAGAAGACCTGACCTTCAAGACGGCGTTTCTCATCGGCATCTTCCAGGTACTGTCGCTGATCCCGGGGACATCCCGTTCCGGATCCACGATCATCGGCGGGATCTTGCTGGGAACATCCAGGACAGTGGCCGCGGAATTCACCTTTTTCCTGGCGATCCCAGTGATGTTCGGCGCCAGCCTTTTAAAGCTCGTAAAATTCGGGCTGCATTTTACAGGGGCGGAAGCACTGATCCTGCTGGTGGGGATGCTGACGGCGTTTTTGGTATCGATCCTGGCCATCAAGTTTTTGATGGGTTACATCAAGAAACATGACTTCAAGGTGTTCGGATGGTATCGGATCGTGCTGGGCGTTCTGGTGTTCGGCTATTTTATAGGAAAAAATATATTGGCATAAAATGCGGATGATAGGAGAGAAAGATGAGAAAGATGAGAAGATCAAGACACAGAAAGCTCTGGGGGATGCTGGCGCTGCTCTTATGCATCAGTCTGGCCGTCCCGGCGGTCAATGTACAGGCGGCGAGCAAAAGATCCCAGGCAATGGCAGCTTACAAAAAATTCCTGAGCGGCAAAGGCAGCAGCGGCAGTTATGATTTCGCGGTGCTCTATCTGGACGGCGACTCCGTGCCGGAATTGCTGGTCGGCGCCTATCTGTATACGTATAAGAACGGGCTGGTCGTACAGCATTCGGTGGTCTTTGGGGATTCAGGGTGCAGTTACTATAAGAAAAAAGGCGTGATCGCTACATTGCATACCCACAGGAATATGATCTATAAAGAGGGGCTGGAAGGCTGGGAGTACAGCAAGTTTACCAAGTCCGGCCTGACCAGGAAACTATATAGAGAATGCAGGTATAAGATCAA
>CAJTYN010000134.1:0-2835 GCA_910584115.1 uncultured Lachnospiraceae bacterium | reverse complement strand
AGAAATACAGCTACAGCAGATACACGGTGCAGAACATCGAGAAGAAGGTGTCGAAGAGCCAGTTTGATACCCGTTTAAAACAGATGGTGGGAAAGACCAAGCCCACGAAGATCAAGATGCACAAAAATACAGCAGCCAATAGGAACAGATATCTGAAATAGGAGATCTGTCCAGAGGATGGGAGGCGGATGCGATGAAAAAATATATCATGGCCATGGATCAGGGGACGACGAGCTGCAGAGCGATCCTCTTTGATCATCAGGGAAATATCTGCAGCATGGCGCAGAAGGAATTTCCCCAGTATTATCCCCATCCCGGCTGGGTAGAGCACGACCCCATGGAGATCTGGTCCTCGCAGCTTTCCGTATCCACGGAAGCCATGAGCAAGATACGGGTGGAGCCGGAGGATATCGCCGCCATCGGGATCACGGACCAGCGGGAGACGACGGTCATATGGGACAGGGAGACGGGTGCGCCCGTCTATCCCGCGATCGTCTGGCAGTGCCGGCGCACGGCGGATATGATCAAGGAGCTGAAGGAAACGGGGTTTGATAAAGTCCTATGGGAGCGGACCGGGCTGGTGCCGGATGCGTATTTTTCCGCCACGAAGATCAGATGGATCTTAGATCATGTAAAAGGGACGCGGGAACGGGCCGAGAGAGGCGAACTGCTCTTCGGGACCGTGGATACCTGGCTCATCTGGAACCTGACCAAGGGGCAAGTTCATGTGACGGATCCGACGAACGCTTCCCGTACGATGCTCTTTGATATCCATAAGAGGCAGTGGGACGATGAGATCCTGGACTTTTTTAAGATCCCGCGGCAGATGCTCCCCCAGGTGGCGTCGTCCAGCGAGATCTATGGGTACACGGACGTCTTCGGGCCGCCGATCCCTGTCAGCGGAGCGGCCGGGGATCAGCAGGCGGCCCTGTTCGGCCAGTGCTGCGTACAGCCCGGCGATGTAAAAAACACATACGGTACCGGATGTTTCCTGCTGATGCATACGGGAGATCAGCCTGTCCGGTCCCGTGACGGGCTGCTGACCACGATCTGTGTGGATGAGAAGGGCGGCCCGGCGTATGCCCTGGAGGGCAGCGTATTTGTGGCCGGGGCGGCTATCCAGTGGCTGCGGGACGAGCTGGGGCTGATCGCGAAGGCTTCCGATTCAGAGGCAAGCTGCAGGGCTGTGGAAGATACAGGCGGTGCGTATCTCGTCCCCGCTTTTACTGGGATGGGCGCGCCGTATTGGAACCAGGATGCCCGGGGCGTGCTGGTGGGGCTGACCCGGGGCGTGAATAAGGATCATCTGGTGCGGGCCACTGTGGAATCCCTCGCCTATCAGGTGTACGATCTGATCCGGACCATGGAAAAAGAGGCCCAGATCCGGCTGCGGGGCCTGAAAGTGGACGGAGGCGCCAGCGCAAACGATTTCCTCATGCAGTTCCAGGCGGATCTGCTGGATACCGATGTGATCCGGCCGAGATGCATCGAGACGACGGCGCTGGGCGCGGCCTATCTGGCCGGTCTGGCGGTGGGATATTGGAAAGATATAGAGGAGATCCGGGGGAACTGGGCCGTGGAGAGACGGTTTGGATCCCAGATGGGAGAACCGGAGAGGAGCAGACTGCTCCAGGGCTGGGAACGGGCGGTCAGGACCGCGGTGCATTGGGCGGCGGATCCGGCCTGAAATGACGAGAAAAGCCGGGGCTGTGCCCTGGCTTTTCCATAGTCGCTCTTTTATTTACGGAAGGTCGCCTGCAAGTCCGAGCCAGTCCATCACTGTTTCTGCGGTGTGACCCACCGCCGGTGCGATAGCCTCGATATCAAGGCCCATCGCGTAGAGACGTTTGGACGTTTCTCGGGCTTGTTTTGTCTCGCCGATGCGTTCACCTTCCTCTTTACCGATCTGCCGCTCTTCCATCCGCATCTCCTGGATCGCCTGGCACATATCGACCGCCTCCTCTCTTTCATCATATCTCAGCCCGGATCTTGTGACTGCTTCGATCACATCTGCAGCTCTGCGCTCCAGTCTCCGGAAACGTTCTCCGTTTGCCCGCAGTATCCGGTCCAGGCCTTCCCGGTCTTTGGAATACTTGATGAACAGCAGGACCTCCCGCATACTGGACTGAAACCGCATGATCTCTGCGTCCGTCATCCGTGCCGGTGCGATCAGGTGGACTTTGTAGTCATTCATGCAGGCGCGCACGTCCGGGTCGGGCACATTCATCATTTCAGACAGGCTCAGAGGGCCGTCCCATGGATCCGCCCCGAAAAAAAGAGTCACCGTGACGGAGGGGATCAGCTGGTCCCCGGCCCAGAAGCCGCTCAGGAACTCCCCGGCCGAAGGGGCGTCCCCTGGTCTTTTCTGTTTTCTGTGTGATCTCGCCGCCTCATCCACCTGTCCCGCATATTCTAATGCGTCGTACAGGTTGTTCTTCACAGCCATGGCGTAGTGGATCTGCGTCTGGTTTTCTACGCCGTAAAGGATGTATGCGGCCTTTCCATCCGTCATGGCGGCGTACAGTTTCTGCACGTCGCGGAACCGCTGGACAGGGAACGACGCGCCGTCGGCCCCGTAGGGAAGCGCGGTCTTTACAGTGTCCCGCTCCGTGAGCTGTCCCGGCTGGATCACCTGCCGACCGCCGTAAACATAGTAGTTGAAGATATCAGCGAAAATGCCTGTGTCTTTTACAAATTCTTTCGTGATCGTATCTGTTTTCATATCCCTATTTTAACAGAAAGACAGCAATAAGTACAGGGGATCTGCTGTGTGAAGACTCACAGGATGATCGTACCGGTCTTTCCCAGGTACCCGGCCTTCGTATGGGGCAGGTC
>CAJTYN010000133.1:5668-8695 GCA_910584115.1 uncultured Lachnospiraceae bacterium | reverse complement strand
TGGCATGCGTGATATTTACGTGTATGATACAGGTGAGGGTGCCTCCTCCTTGTCACACTGTCCAGATCAACGGATCTTCCGCATACATCTCCTGTGATACTGCCGTATATCGCCGCCTCATGAACCATACCGCTGTAAAAAAGGCCCTCAGCATCCCCTCATGGCTCAACGACGCCGCCATCGCCGCCGGGCTGGATCTCTCCCAGATACTCCAAGACGCATTGAAAGCATATCTGCACATCAGTTAAAGCGAGGGTCCGTCCGCGCGGACATCCAGCCTCCGGTAGACCTGCAGATACATGGTGCCAAAGCAGGCGCACCCGCCGATCACATTCGAGATCGGTTCCGCCAGAAAGACACCGTTCACGCCAAGTCCGATCCGGGGCAGCACGATCGTCAGCGGCGTGACGATGATCACCTTGCGCAGCATGGAAAAGAAGATCGCCTGCCTGGACCGTCCGAGAGCCAGAAACGTGGTCTGCCCGCAGAATTGGAAAGCCATAAAGCAGAATCCGAGGAAATAGAGCTTGAGCGCACCCCGCCCGATATCCAGCATCTCCGCGTTGTCCGTAAATATGGACAGCCAAAAACGCGCGAACAGGATGACGCTCAGCCACGCCAGCGCCGTGTAACCGATCCCGATCATGCTCGTGAAACGGATTCCCCTGCGGACCCTCTCCAGACGGCCCGCCCCATAATCATAGGAAAGGACTGGCTGAGAGCCGTTGACGAAACCCTGGACCGGGAGCGTGAGCACTTCCCGGATCGAATTGATCACGGTCATGATCCCCACATACAGATCCCCGCCGCAGTCCCGCAGCGTCGCGTTGCACAAGACCTGGACAAAACAGGTCGTCGCCGACATGACAAATCCGGACAGGCCCAGGGAGACGATCCTAAGAAGGAGTCTCGGTTCGACCCGGAGATATCTCTTTCGGATACGAAAGATCGCTCTTTGACCTGTCAAAAACCGCATGACCCACAAGGCGGACACGGACTGGCTGATGACCGTGGCAACGGCCGCCCCCGATACGCCCATATGTAATACGAAGATAAAGACAGGATCCAGGACCAGATTGAGCACAGCCCCGATCATCGTCGTATACATCCCGATCCCCGGAAACCCCTGGGCATTGATGAATCCATTCATCCCGGCAGAGATCATAGAAAATGTCGTGCCAAACAGATAGATCTTAAGATATGCATCCGCATACACATACGATGCCTCACTGGCTCCGAACAGAAATAAAACGGGCCTGCGAAAGCAGTAACAGAAGACAGCCAAGACCAGCGAGCACCTGAGGAGCATGGAAAATGTATTCCCCATGATCTTCTCCGCCCGCGCCTCTTCCCCGGCTCCCATGGCCATAGAAAACAAAGGCGCCCCGCCCATACCGAAGAGCTGTGTGAAAGCCATGATCAGCGTGGTGAGCGGAAAAGCAAGCCCGATCCCGGTCAGCGCCAGGCTGTCCGAACTCGAGAGATGCCCGATGTAGATACGGTCCACCACATTGTAGAGCATCTGGACGACCTGCGCCAGGATCAGCGGCACGGCCTGTGATATGATATTTTTTGATACGGTCCCTTTGGAAAAATCCGTCGCCATCTTCCTCACCTCCAGACAAGATCTGCGATCCATGGATAAATGGTATCATACGGCATTTTAAAAATCAAGACGCCGCACAGACGAAAAAGATCTCGATCTTCCTGTCACAGGGCCGTCTCCCGGTTGTCTAATGATATATAAGGAGGTTTAAAGCCATGAAAAACATAACAAACGAAGAACTGCTGGCTCTGGTCGAAAAAGCCGCTGCCGGGGACAAAAACTCTCTGGAGACTGTCATCCTCAACATACAGGATCTGGTATTCAACCTGTCTCTGCGCATGCTCGGCACTTTCCCGGACGCAGAGGACGCCGCACAGGATATCTTATTGAAGGTCATCACCCACCTGTCCTCTTTCAGAGGTGAGAGCGCCTTTACAACCTGGGTCTTCCGTATCGCGGTGAACCATCTGAAAAACTACAAAAAGCATATGTTCGCAAGATTTCCCCTCAGTTTTGAATATTACGGGGACGACATCAAAAACGGAGCGGTCGGCGACCTGCCGGATCTGACACAAAATGTGGAAAGATCCATCCTGGCGGAAGAACTCAAACTATCCTGTACCAATGTCATGCTCCAATGCCTCGACGCCGAGAGCAGATGCATCTTTATCTTAGGGACGATGTTCAAGCTGGACAGCCGGATCGCCGGGGATATCTTAGGGATCACCCCCGAAGCCTACCGGCAGCGGCTGTCAAGGATCCGCCGGAAGATGGCGGACTTCCTGCAGGAATACTGCGGCGAATACGGAGGCGGAAAATGCCGCTGCGCGGACAGGATCGACTACGCCATCCAAAACCACAGGATCAGCCCTGCACGGCTGGATTTCACAACAGCCGTCCCCATGGAGACGATGGTGAGAGTAAAAGAAGCCATGGAAGATATCGACGATCTTTCACAGCGCTTCTCCTTTTGCAGGACCTATCAGACCCCTGAGAGCCTGAAAGGATCCATCCAGAGATTTTTAGACGGAACATTGTGTTCCATCATCACAAATGCATAAGGGATCGTATTTTTTTGTGTTTTCTTCTTGACGAGCATATCATTTCCGTATATGATCACAGATATAAGAGAAAGCGGAGGCATTTCAGCAAAAAATGTTCAGTGTGGTGATACCCGCATATAATTGCGAAAAAACAATAGAAAAAGTCCTGGACTCCGTAAAAGACCAGACACGTTTTGACCTGATCGAAGAGATCATCGTCCTCAACGACGGCTCCACCGACAGGACGGACCAGATCATCACCGACTATCTCTCCCGCCACCCCGCCCTGCCGATCATCTACCTCAAACACCCAGACCGCGGAGTCTCCTACAGCAGGAACCGCGGCATCCGCGCCGCAAAGGCAGAGTGGATCGCCCTGCTGGACGCGGACGACGTATGGGTCGGACACAAGCTGGAACGGCAGGCGCAGATCATCCG